>NZ_CP035952.1:4398500-4741500 GCF_004214895.1 Pseudomonas tructae
AGCGCCATCAGAACGGCTCACTACCCTCACGAATCTCCACTTCCAGTACCTCGCCCAGCTCGACCAGGCGCGCCGCCACATCCGCAGGGGTGATGAAACCGCTGTAGCAGTCGCCGTCGGTGGACCAGTTCCACAACACCAGGCCCTGCTTGTGCAGTTCGTCGTGAGCAATGACCATCAGCTCCGGTACTGTGGTGCCTTCGAGGAAGTCTTCATCTTCCGCGTCCTCGACACCGAAAGTGACTTCGGCATCGCGCGCCTGCGCCAGCTCCTGCACGCTCTGCACGAACGACTCGGTGTCCTTCCAATCGACAAAGAACACCGACTCCCAGTCAGCCACGTCCTTGACAATCCACATCAGTTGCTGCGGATCGTCCTCGAACTCTTCGGCGTCATCTTCATCCAGCTCGACCTCGCGCAGGGCCTGCACGTGCTGGCTGGCCATTTCGGCCGTCGGGCTGATCAAGGTCAGCAGTTGTTCTGCGGCAAGGATCTGCGCTTTGGTGAAACATTCTTTGAGCATCTGAAACATCCTTTTTCATGGGCAAAACAAAAAGCCCCCGGCCTTGTTCAGGTCGGGGGCTTTTCTAGATATGGCGGTGAAGAAGGGATTCGAACCCTTGATACAGTTTCCTGTATACACACTTTCCAGGCGTGCTCCTTCAGCCACTCGGACACTTCACCGTTTCTCTTCAAGCTATTCAGCCTGTCGAGGCGCGCTAATGTAGTCGAAAGAGGTTCTGATGGCAAAGGTTTTTTTCAGAATTTTCATGTGCTTAAGCCAATCAGGCAAAAAAACCGAGCACGCAGGGCAAAGCCGCCATTCTCTGGCGTGCTTTGGTAGCCCGGTTCTGCCCGGGCCCGCCAGACAAGGCAAGCGCCTTGCAGGCTGACCGGCCAGTCAGTCACAGCGCTTTACCTGGGGCACTTGCCTGAGTAACGTCTGCCCCACTCTCCCTAAAGGAACCCTGTCATGAGTGAGCTGATTACCTACCACCTCGAAGACGGCATTGCGACCCTGACCCTGAACAACGGCAAGGTCAACGCCATCTCGCCTGACGTCATCCAGGCCTTCAATGCCGCCCTCGACCAGGCCGTGCAAGACCGCGCGGTGGTAATCATCACCGGCCAACCGGGCATTCTCTCCGGTGGCTATGATCTGAAAGTCATGACCGCCGGCCCCAAGGAAGCCGTCAGCCTGGTCACCGCAGGTTCGACCCTGGCCCGGCGCATGCTCTCGCACCCCTTCCCGATCATCGTCGCCTGCCCGGGCCACGCCGTGGCCAAAGGCGCGTTCCTGTTGCTCTCGGCCGACTACCGTATCGGCGTCGAAGGCCCGTTCAGCATCGGCCTGAACGAAGTGCAGATCGGCATGACCATGCACCACGCCGGCATCGAACTGGCCCGTGATCGCCTGCGTCGCTCGGCGTTCCACCGCTCGGTGATCAACGCCGAAATGTTCGACCCGCTCAACGCTGTGGACGCCGGCTTCCTCGACAAGGTAGTGCCCATTGAACAGCTGCAGGAAACTGCGCTGGCGGCGGCACGCCAGTTGAAGAAGATCAACATGAACGCCCACAAGCACACCAAGCTCAAGGTGCGCAAAGCACTGCTGGATATCCTCGACGACGCGATCATGCGCGACCAGGAACACCTGGGCTGACCCCTACCAAGGCCTGATTGCAACTAATTGTGTAATCAGGCCTGCCGACCCCAATGAGCGTTTGCCGATAGAAGTGCACATCCGTACACTGCGCCGCGTTTGCCAGCTATGAGTCGTACGAATGCTCTTTCTTATCCGCATGTTCCTGTTGGGGCTGCATTTTCTCCTGGCCGGTGTTCTCGGTGTGCTGGTTGGCCTGTGCCGACCGTTCAACCCGGACAACAGCCGAATCTGTGCGCGCCTCTATGGCCTGCCTGCCACCTGGTTGATGCGCATCGAGATCAAGGCCGAAGTCGGCCCGCTGTTTGACCAGCCGCCCGGTTGCGTGATCATTGCCAACCACCAGTCCAACCACGATCTGTTCGTGCTCGGCCACGTGGTTCCGCGGCGCACCGTGTGCATCGGCAAAAAAAGCCTGAAATGGGTCCCGCTGTTTGGCCAGTTGTTCTGGCTGGGCGGCAATGTCCTGGTCGATCGTGGCAACGCCTATCAGGCGCGCCGGGCGATGCAGACCACCACCCGCACCCTGAGCGAAGACAACACCTCGATCTGGGTCTTCCCGGAAGGCACGCGCAACCCGGGCGAACAGTTGATTCCCTTCAAGAAAGGCGCCTTCCATATGGCCGTCGAGGCCGGTGTGCCGATCGTGCCGGTGTGCGTCAGCCGCTACGCCAGTCGCCTGAGCCTCAACGGCTGGCGCCGCAGCAAGGTGATCATCCGTTCGCTGGCGCCGATTGCCACCAGCGGCCTCACCCAGCAGGACGTGCCGGCCCTGGCCGAACAGTGCCGCCTGCAGATGCAGCAGTGCATCGATCGCATGGAAGGTGAATTGACCCTGGTGTGAACGGTTGCCGAATCGTGCCGGTCAGCCCAAGCTACTGGCACGGTTAATTGAAGAAGCGGACAACCATGGGTCGAGTCGTTGCAGCGGCGGTGTACAGCGCCGGCAGAAAGGTCACCAACATCAGCCTCGACGAAGGCAGCCAGTGGGCAAGCAAACCCGGGCATTTCGTCTGGATCGGCCTGGAAGAGCCCAACGCCCAGGAGCTGGCCAACCTGCAACGCCAGTTCAACCTGCATGAGCTGGCCATCGAGGACGCGCTGGAAAAACACAGCCGGCCCAAGCTCGAGACTTTCGGCGATGCCCTGTTCATCGTCACCTATTCGCCGGTGCGCCATGAAGGCAAGCTGGAGTTCATCGAAACCCATATCTTCGCCGGCAACGGCTACATCATCACCGCGCGCAACGGTCACTCGAAATCCTACGCCCTGGTGCGCCAGCGCTGCGAGGCCCGGCCGCTGCTGCTTGAGCACGGCGAAGACTTCGTGCTTTACGCCCTGCTCGACTTTGTCACCGAAAACTATCAGCCGGTCAGCGAAGCCATTCATGGCGAGATCGAGGAGCTGGAGCAAAGCGTACTCAGCGGCTCGCTCAAGGAAGAAGACATCCAGCGCATCCACAGCTTGCGCCGCGACATCCTGCGCCTGCGCCGCTACGTGGCGCCGATGGTCGAGGTCAGCGAAGAACTGCAGCGCCTGACCTTCCCGTTTATCGACAAGAACATGCGCCCATACTTTCGCGATGTGCAGATCCACGTCACCCGGCAGATGGAAGACCTGGCCGGGATTCGCGATATCGCCAGCCAGACCATCGAGATCGGCATGCTGCTGGAGTCGTCACGCCAGAGCATCGTGCAGCGCAAATTCGCCGCCTGGGCGGCAATCCTGGCGTTCCCCACGGCAGTGGCGGGGATCTACGGGATGAACTTCCAGAACATGCCGGAACTGGGCTGGCACTACGGCTACTTTGCCGTGCTGGGCGGGATCGCCGTGGGTTGCACGGCGCTGTATGCCAGCTTCAAGCGCTCCGGCTGGCTATAGCGGCAGGCCTCAGGCCGAACTGCCCTGAGGCTTGTGCGCCACGAAGCGCATCATCCACTCGGCCACGGTAATGCCCTGGTGCTCGTGCGCCAGGCTGTCGAGGCCCTTGCGGTAGACCTCCTGACCGAGGCTATCCTGGCGCAATTCAAGCAGCGCCCGCGAATAGTCGTGGATGAACTCCGGGTGGCCCTGGAAGCACAGCACCTGGTCGCCAATGTGATAGGCGGCGTTGGGGCAGAAATCGCTGGAGGCGATCACCGTGGCGTTTTCCGGCAGGCGGGTGACCTGGTCCTGATGGCTGATCAGCAAGGTCAGTTCTTCGACCTGCGGGCTCATCCATGGCGCCTTGGCGTTCATCAGGTAACGGTGGATGCCCACCCCCCAGCCCTGGTGCGCGCGTTCGCTCTTGCCACCCAAGAGCAGCGCCAGCAACTGATGACCGAAACACACGCCAAGCAATTTGTCGCCACGCTGATAGCGCTCCAGCAGAAACGCCTTGAGCTTCTCGATCCACGGATCATTGGCGAACGAGTCGGCTTTGCTGCCCGTGACCAGGTAGGCATCGAACGTCTGGTCATCCTCGGGATACTCGTCGTTCAACACGTTGTAGACGCGAAACTCGGCGGCGATTGGCTGGCGGGTAAACAGCTGCTCGAACATCCGTCCGTAGCCCTGATACTGCTCGACCAGCTCCGGTCGCAGGACGTCGGTTTCCAGGATGCAGATGCGTAGCGACATAGAGATAGTCCTGAACGACAAAGGCGGGATTGCCCCGTAAAGCCTGCCCCGAATCAGCCGCGCAGGCAAGTATGATACTCGGACGAACGGTCATCGACTGTGGATCCACTCGCTGGAGGCCTGCAAGCGTCTAGCAAGGGAATAACTACGAGATGGCATTAAGCCTCATAGCCAAAAAACATCGAAAAAAAATAAGTACAGACGAAAGCGTTCTAAAGCACGGGTGACGTTGACCCTAAGGTTAGCTGTATACCCATTAGCAACGGTTCGCGTCTAAACGTTTCGGTGATGTACGCCAGATCGATGACAAGGAAGCCACTGGGCACGCAGGAATAACAACAAAAAGGCGGTCAGCCATGTTCAAACAACACAAAGTACGTCAAGCCGGGCTCATACTTTTTGCCACCACACTGCTGTTGATCCTGCCGAACCTTTCACGTCTGTTTGGCTGAGCAGCATGTCCCCCTCCTGGGTCTGTACCTGGCCCAAGCCGGTTGTATACAGGTAATCTGCCGACCTTGATGGTTGGAGACCGCCCATGCGCCAATATTTGAGCTTGCTGCTCGCCCTGCTCTGCCTGCCCGTCGGGGCCGCGCAATTGACCCTGGACCTGGGCGACGGCAGCCGTCAATGGCAGAGCGCCGAACTGCTCGCACACCCGCAGGCGCAGGATATCCAGATCGACAACGATGTTTCCTACAAAAAAACCATGCACTACCGTGCGGTGCCGCTGGCGGCACTCTTGCCTGGGGTCAAGGCCGATGATCACCTGCAAGCCATCGCCCTGGATGGCTTCGCCGCCGAGATGCCGGCTGCACCCTTGCTCAAGGACGGCCCCGCGCGGGCCTGGCTGGCCATTGAAGACCCTGCGCGGCCCTGGCCACCGCTGGCCAAGGGCAAGCCCGGCGCCGGGCCGTTTTATCTGGTCTGGACCCACCCGCAAGCCGGACGCATCAGCCCGGAACAGTGGCCCTTCCAGGTCGCCAGCATTCGCCGCCTGGCGGCAGTGGCCGAGCGTTTCCCGGCCATGCGCCCGGCGCCAGGCCTGGCTGCCAATGACCCGGTCAACCAGGGCTTTGCTGTGTTCCAGAAGAACTGCCTGGCCTGCCATCGCCTCAACGGCGCCGGTGACGCCCAGTTCGGACCGGACCTGAACCTGCCGCACAACCCGACCGAATACTTTCAAGCCGACTTCCTGCGCCGCTATATCCGCGACCCGCAAAGTTTGCGCCAGTGGCCGCAAGCGAAGATGCCCGGCTTTGCCGAGTCGGTGATCAGCGACAGCGAACTGGATGCCCTGCTGGCCTACCTGCGCCACATGGCCACACGCAAGTCCTGATGTTTATTGCTGCTGGGCAGTGATCGTCGGCGTCACCAGTACCTTGGCGTGCATCTGTTCAAAGCCACCACCACGGCGCATGCCGCGCACCGGACAGGCATCCAGGTAGTCCAGGCCCACCGCCAGCTTCAGGTGCCGTTCGGGCCGGGCCAATTGGTTGGTGACATCAAAGCTGTACCAGGCATCGTCCAGCCAGGCTTCGGCCCAGGCGTGGCTGGCCATCTGCTGGCTGTCGCTGTCGAACAGGTAGCCGGACACATAGCGCGCCGGCACCCCCAGGCTGCGCGCGCAGGTGAGAAACGCATGGGTATGGTCCTGGCAAACCCCTGCTCCGCCAGCAAATGCCTGGGCAGCGCTGGTGTCCACAGCGGTGCTGCCGGGCCGATAGACCATGCGCTGGTTCAGGGCATTCATCAGTTCGATCAGCGCCGAACGATCGCGACGTTTGCGACATTGCTGGCTGGCGAAGGCGCGCAAGGCTTCATCGGCCTCGGTAAGCCGGGTAAAGCGCAGAAACGGCAGCGGCGACTGCAGTTCGTGCTCCGCTTCACGGCTTTCATCGATGTCCACCAGGCCACGGGCGCCAATGACCAGGTCGCAATGCGGCTCCTCCAGGCTCAGCACGTGCAGAATATTGCCGAACGGGTCGAGTTGCGCCCGCACCGGGCGCGGCAGCTCCAAATGCCAGCTGAGCACCTGCTGGCGCTCGCTGTCATGGGGCGTCAGGCGCAGGTACTGGATGCTGGCGCGCACCTGGTCGTCGTAGTGGTAGGCGGTTTCGTGGCTAATGGTCAGTCTCATACAGCCTCCAGGTAGGCACTGTGAATGGCATTACCCAGTTCACGCACCAGCGGGATGTAATGGGTCAGCCAGGGGTGCAGGCCCTCGGCGAGGATTTCATCGATCGAGGTGTAGCGCAGGCGGGCGTCCACCTCGGCGGCCAGGCGCTGGGCCGGGCGGCCGTTGCCACCGGGCAGGCTGGCGAGGATCTGGTCGATTTCCTCGGTGCAAGCGCGCAGCGAACGCGGTACATCGGCGCGCAACAGCAGCAATTCGGCGACATGGCGAGCGGCCGGTGCGTCACGGTAGATTTCGGTGTACGCCTCGAATGACGACAGCGCACGCAGCAAGGCGCTCCATTGGTAATAGCCGCGCGCCGAACTGTCGCTGACCGCCTCGGCCTCGTCGCCGAGCATTTCGTAGCGGGCATCGAGCAGGCGCAAAGTGTTGTCGGCGCGCTCGATGAAAGTGCCCAGGCGAATGAAGCGAAAGGCGTCATTGCGCATGATGGTGCCGTAGGTGGCACCGCGAAACAGGTGCGAGCGCTCCTTGACCCACTCACAGAAACGGCTCATGCCATAGCGCCCCAGGCCTTGCTCGGCGATACCGCGAATCTCCAGCCAGGTAGCGTTGATGTTTTCCCACATGTCAGCGGTGATCCGCCCACGTACCGCGTGGGCACTGGCCCGTGCGGCGCCCAGGCAGCTGTAGATGCTCGCCGGGTTTTCCGGGTCCAGGGCAAAGAAGTGCAACAGGCGCTCGGCATGCAATTGTCCGTGGCGCTCCAGGTAATCATCGAGGGTGCCGGTGATCAGCAGCGGCATGGCCAGTTCATCCAGGCCATCGCCGCGACCGTCCTGGGGCATCAGCGACAGTGAATAGCTGACATCGAGCATCCGCGCGAGGTTTTCGGCCCGCTCAAGATAACGCGACATCCAGTACAAATCGGAGGCAGTTCTACTCAGCATGGCTTAATCCTCGACCACCCAGGTGTCCTTGGTACCGCCGCCCTGGGACGAGTTGACCACCAGCGAGCCTTCACGCAGGGCGACCCGGGTCAGGCCGCCAGGTACCACCCGGGTCTCACGCCCGGACAGCACAAAAGGACGCAGATCGATATGACGGGGGGCGATGCCGTTTTCGACAAAGGTCGGGCAGGTCGACAGCGATAGCGTCGGCTGGGCGATGTAAGCCGCCGGGCGGGCTTTGATTCGTGCGGCGAACGCCTCGATCTCGGCACGGGTCGCAGCCGGGCCCACCAGCATGCCGTAGCCGCCGGAGCCCTGGGTTTCCTTGACTACCAGCTCCGGCAGGTGGGCCAGCACATGGGACAGCTCTTCGGGCTTGCGGCACTGCCAGGTCGGCACGTTCTTCAGAATCGGCTCCTCGTCGAGGTAGAAACGGATCATGTCGGTGACGTAGGGATAGATCGACTTGTCGTCGGCCACCCCGGTACCGATGGCATTGGCCAGTACCACGTTGCCGCAGCGATAGGCCGCCAGCAGCCCGGGCACGCCGAGCATCGAATCGGGGTTGAAGGCCAATGGGTCGAGGAAGGCATCGTCGAGGCGCCGGTAGATCACATCCACGGCCTTGGGGCCGTCGGTGGTGCGCATGAACACCCGCTCATCGCGCACGAACAGGTCGGCGCCCTCGACCAGTTCGACGCCCATCTCGCGGGCGAGGAAGGCGTGCTCGAAGAACGCGCTGTTGAAACGTCCAGGCGTCAGCACCACCACGCTGGGGTTATCCAGCGGGCTGGAGCTCTTGAGGGTATCGAGCAACAGGTTGGGGTAATGATCAATGGGGGCGATGCGCTGGACGGCAAACAGCTCGGGGAACAGGCGCATCATCATCTTGCGGTCTTCGAGCATGTAGCTGACGCCGCTGGGGGTGCGCAGGTTGTCCTCAAGCACGTAGTAACTGCCATCGCTGTCGCGCACCAGGTCGACCCCGGAAACATGCGCGTAGATGTCGCGGTGCAAGTCCAGGCCCTGCATCGCCAGTTGGTACTGATCATTGGCCAGGACCTGCTCGGCCGGAATGATCCCGGCGCGGATAATCCGCTGATCGTGGTACAGGTCGGCGAGAAACAGGTTCAACGCCTTGACCCGCTGAATGCAACCGCGCTCCACCACCCGCCATTCACTGGCTGGGATGCTGCGCGCGATGGTGTCGAAAGGAATCAGCCGCTCGGTGCCCTGCTCGTCTCCATAGAGGGTGAAGGTGATGCCGGCACGATGGAACAGCAGGTCGGCTTCACGTCGACGCTGGGCCAGCAGCTCCGGCGGGGTCTCGGATAACCAGCGGGCGAATTCCCGGTAGTGCGGACGGACCTGGCCGTCAGCGGCGTACATTTCGTCGTAAAAAGTGCGGATCATGCCGAACTCCTTGTCACCCGTGCACCCGAGCCATCGCAAGCCCCGTGCCAGCGGCATAATTCCTTGTTATTCAATACGTTGCGTTTTAAACGAAGAACGGTTGCACCAGATCTGTGCAACCGTTCCGATTGCTTTGACATAAGCGCTTCATTGCGAAGCGCGCGACTGCAATCGCGGGGCAAGCCCGCTCCTACTGACGTCAGGCCAGTTGCCGCTCCTGCTTGACGCCCCAGCCCTCGATTTCACCGCCCAGCGGGGCAATCACCGCTTCGAAATCCTGTTCGAACGCGTCGATACCGCCATAGGTTGCAAACATCACCTTGCTCAGCTCCAGATGCCAGGCGCCATCATCGCGCTCATGCACCTGGGCACTGAGTGATTCGCCGCGAAACTTTCCTGCCGCTCGCCGCGCCCGTGCCTCGTCCGGAAATACCGCATAAAATTCGATGGGATGAATTTGTGCGAAGTTGAACCCGCCTTCTTTCATCCGACGCAAGACCGTGCTGCTGATGTCCTCGTATTGGCTGCTCATGAATCGTCCTCCTCACTACCGATGGATAGACTTTCAGTGCAAAACGCACCTGCCCGCCACACAAGCCGTGCGGGGGCAATTCGAGCTGTTGCGTGACGTGGATCGGCAAGCCCGGGCAATCAGAAAAATCGCCCGACCTTGCCTGCAGCGTAGCGCCTGATCGCCCGGCGTGCCAGCCGGCATGCGGGTTCAGGGTGCTTGCGTGATGGCAGTGATCTCCACCCCGCTCTGCTCCTTCAGCCATTTGGCCGTGGGCGACGATGCGCGGTCCTGGAAATCATTGAGGTCAAGTTCGTCCATGACCGGGAACAGGTGGGAACGAATCAACCGCGCAGCCTCTTCGATACTCGGCTCAAGCTCTGCGGTGAGCGGCAGCGTGGTGCACTCGCCCTTCTGGTCAACAAAGGTAATGACCCAGTCTTTCATTGGACTCTCCTCTGTACCGATGTTCAGGGTGAATCTGGCCTACCTTCCGTTGACCTCGCCCCGGGGTGGTTGTTCAGTCGGCTTGCGGCTCGAAGCGGTGACCACCCGGCAGCGCGCGGATGCTTTGCAGCGTGCGCAGAAAATCGTCCCTGGAGGGCTCGAACGCAAGCGGCGGCTCGGTGTGTTCGTTGATCACTCCCAGCACCACGGTGGGCTGGTACTCGGTGGACAAGACACCGGCGACCATCCTGAACGTTTCAGCGGCCGCCGGCTTGAAACTGTCAGGGTCATAAGCGCGAAAGCGTGCGCCGCCGAACCTGCCCTTGGCGGCACCGATCCGCACGCTGGAGGGCCCGAACTTGTCGACACTGAGCTGCATGGGAAACGGGTTGGCAATCAGTCGATCCAGCAGCATCGGCACCATCTCGACGGCCTTGTCGCTGTCACTGCTCATGCTCAGGCGGTGCAGCAGCGTGGGATTGTCTGCCGGGTTGAGGCCCAGGGTGATGGCATGTCGCGGTGTGCCATCGTCGGCGATGAAGCCGTAGGGCACACAGAAGCCGTTGTCCTGGGGGATTTCGTATTGCTTGCGGGTGCGGAACGCGGCCAGCACAGCACGCGCCCTGGGCTCCAGCCGGGCCAGCGCAGCGGAATCTGTAGCCGTATTGGCGCCACTGTAGAATTTGAAACGGTAGATGCGTTGCTCGCGCCACAGGTAGGCAGTCAGATTGCCTGCATACCAGTTTGCAGAGGCATCCGGCACACCCAGCTCGATAAAGCGCTCATGTTCGTACTCTGTATCGGTCGGCCACTGCGCCTGCTCCTCGAAGAAGGCATCGCGCTCGACCTGCAACTTCGCCACCGGCCGCCCCTCGGCAGTAAATTGCTTGATCATGTCGTCAAGCACCACCAGCTGGGAATTCACATAGCCTATGCGCTCAAGCTTTTCACGCAAGTCGAAATACTGATCACTCAGGGCCCTGTAGCGCGTTTCATCGTCACGGGCCGCAATCATGGCGGCATCCAGCGCCTCCATCTGTGCCTTCACCACCCGTTCCTGCGCCGGGTTACGGGTAAGGCTCTGCACATAGCGGATCTGCTCGTAGAGTGCACGGGTGGTCAACGGACTGACCTCGATGTCGACCAGAAAGGGCAGCTCGCCAGTCACCCCTTCGCCGTAGGCAATCTGCTTGTCCCCGGGGGTGATCGTGGGGTCGGGGAGCTCGAAATTGTAGTATTGCCAGTAACCACTGGAAAGGTGCCAGGCAATGTCCTTGGGCACATCGAATTGCACCCGGCCGATGCATTCGGTGCGCCAGCCGGGGGGCGTCTGGTAATCCGGCGGCGCCACTTCGGCCATTGCCAACAGTGAATGACACAGGCAGGCAATCAAAACCAACACTCGCACGCAAAAATCCTTTTTTGATGGGAGCCGTTGCAGCCCCACGTTTGCTGAGGCGCGCGATTTGAGCATTCATGGCCCAAAAAGCCAAGACCCCGGCAAGCCGGGGTCCTGTTTACTGCGCCAGCAACATGGTTATTCGGGCGTGCCGTGTACTACACCGGCAGTGTTATCCAGCAGACTCTTGGTTGCCGTCTGGATGAACGATTCAAGCTTTTGCAGCAACTGCGGCTGGTCCGGACTTTCAATCAGCTCGGCCTTGAAGTTGGCACCCAGCTCGTAACGGTACATGCGTGGCGTCATGTCCTTGGACTCGATCAGGATGCGATCACCCCTGATCAGGCCAACGATCTGCTCGCTGCCCGACGGCTTGATCATGCCGAAGCCCGGATCACCGGCCGGCAGGTTGAGCAGGTCACGGCCCCAGCACTGGTGACGGGTTTCACCGCCCAGACGGCCCATGATGGTCGGCACGATGTCGATCTGGGTACCGACGGTGTGGTTGAGCGCACCGAACTTCTCCTGGATACCCGGAGCGATCAGCAGCAGCGGCACGTTGAAACGCCCCAGGTCCATCTCGGTGACCTGCTGTTGGTTGCCAAAGCCATGGTCGCCGACGATGACGAACAGGGTCTCCTTGAAGTAAGGCTCCTTGCGCGCCTTCTCGAAGAACTGGCCCAGGGCCCAGTCGGAGTAGCGCATGGCGGTCAGGTGCTCGTCCAGGCGGCCCTGGCCTGTGACCTTCTCGACCGGCAGCTCCTTGGGCAGCGCATACGGCGTGTGGTTGGACAGGGTCTGCAGTAGCGCGTAGATCGGCTTCTTGCCATCGTGCTTGGCCAGTTCTTCGTTGCCACGGTCGAACATGTCCTGGTCGGACACACCCCAGGTCGGGTCGGAGAACACCGGATTGACGAAGTCATTACGGCCGATGAAGGTGGTCATACCCTGGTTGCCGAAGAAACCGGACTGGTTGTCCCAGGCAAAGTCGCCGTTGTAGACATAGACGTCGTCGTAGTCACGGGCGCTGAGCAGCGCCGGCAGGCCCGACAGCTTGTGGCCGCCTTCCGGGGTCTGCATCAGGTACTCGAAGCCTGGCAGGTTCGGGTAGCAGGCCATGGTGGCGAACATGCCCTGGTGGGTATGGGTGCCGTTGGAGAAGAAGCGGTCGAACAGCAAGCCCTCTTTCGCCAGCTTGTCGAAGTACGGGGTGATGTTATGCGGGCTGCCCAGGGCGCCTACCGAATGACCGGCGAAGCTCTCCATGAGAATCACCACGACGTTCTTGATCGGCAGGGTATTGCTCGCCGGCGGGGTGAAGTCGCGGCGCACGGCGGCGCTGTCGGCATCGACCAGCTTGTCGTTGGGCGTCAGCAGCATGTCGCGCACGGTCTGGGTGGCCAGCCCCTGCTCGATGGTCGACTTCCAGACGTTGGCGCGGTCTTCACCGAAACGGCTCTTGGCCGCATCGATCAGGGTCAGGGTGCCGTTCAGGCCCAGCTGGTTGACGAAGTTCGAGTCGGTGGTGAAGGCGTCGCCCCAACGCATGGGCGGGCCCTGGCGCAGGGTGCCGCGGGCAGCGATCACGGCCACCAGCAGGATCATGAAGAACACCACGCCGCGCACATACCAGGGCGCTACGCTACGCGCACCCACTTGGCTGTCATACACGCCACGGGGCCGGGTCAGGCGGTCGATGCCCTTGAACAGCAGGCTGAGCAGCCAGGTGCCGAAGGCCCAGGCCAGCAGGTAGCGCACCACCGGGAAACCGTACCAGAGCATGCTCAGCACGGTTTTCGGGTCTTCCTTGACGTACTGGAACACCAGGCCGTTGAGGCGCTGGTGGAACTCGCGATAGAAGTCCATCTCCATCAGGCCGAGGAACATGACGATGCTCGAAGCGATGGTCAGCCAGGCGCGGAACAGGCCGCGTGCGGCCATGGCCCGGGCACTGAGGACCGCCAGCAGCAGCGGAATGCTCAGGTACACCACGACCCGCAGGTCGAAGCGCAGGCCATTGAGAAAACCTTCGGCTACCGTCGACATCGGCGTGTCACCGATCATGTCGCTGTTGTAGACCAGCAAGGCCAGGCGGACCAGACTGAGCATCAGCATGATCACCAGGCCGCACAGCAAGGTGTAGGCCAGGTGTGATTTCAGCGTCGGTTGCAACGGGCGCGACGCAGCCCGCTGTTGACTCAAGGCGTCCGTGTTAGCCATGAATTGGAAGATCCCTAGGGTTCAGGTTCAAGGAAGGCGGTAAAACGAATCGGCAAATGTGCCCTAAACGCGAGTGCGTTGCACGGTCATTCGGCGAACGGATAATTGCGCGGGCAAATTGTCGGCAATCGTTTGTGAAAATTTCGTAATAGAATCAGGGTTATCCGCAGAGAGATCATTACGCCATGTTTTATCGCTACCTACCAAGCCCGCTTGGCCCGCTGCTGTTGGCAGGCGATGAACAGGGCTTGCGCATGCTGCACATGGACGCCGCCCAGCCGTGGGAACTGGCTGAAGACTGGCAGCCGGCCTGCAGCCAGCTGGACAACGTGGCGCGCCAGCTGGACGAGTACTTCGCACGCAAGCGCGAGGCATTCCAGGTGCCCCTGGCGCCCCAGGGAACGCCGTTTCAACAGCAAGTGTGGCAGGCCCTGCAGCGTATTCCCTATGGCACCACCTGCAGCTATGGCGAGCTTGCCCTGGACATTGGCAACCCCAAATCGGTGCGGGCAGTGGGCACCGCCAATGGCGCCAACCCGATTGCAATCATCATCCCCTGTCATCGGGTGATTGGTAGCAACGGCACCCTCACCGGGTTTGCCGGGGGGATCGAGCGCAAGCAGATCCTGTTGGAGCTGGAGGGGACCTGGTTGATCTGAAGATCATCGCGGGGCAAGCCCGCTCCTACAACCGCACATTCCCTCGCGGCCCGGCAATCGCCCAGATAATCAGGCCAAGCACCGGCAGCAGCAGGATCAGCAGGACCCAGAGAATCTTGGCGCCACCGCTGGCACCGCTCTTGATCACATTGATGATTGCCCAGATGTCCAGGGCAAGGATGATCAGGCCAACCAGGCTATTGAACGTGGAACCCATAGTGTTGCTCCCTTGATCGAGTCTGCCCTCAGGATAGCTGGCTATCAGGCCCATAGAGGCGAATCGTTCGCAGCTGCCCCGCTTCGCTGGTTACACTCGATTCATTGAACTGCGCCAGAGAGGTCCTTATGCCACCCGCCCACAGCCACAGTAGCCCCGCCCCAGTCCCGCTCTGGAGTGCCTGGTTGCAACAGGCGCAAAACAGCCCGTGGCTCAGCGCCGGCCTGGGCCTGAGCTTGCTGGTGGTATTTGGCCTGTTGATCGCCAGCGCCTGGAACGCGGTGCACGGCGATCATCAGCAAAACCTGCACATGGCCCTGCTCGGCGGCCTCGCCGGATTTGCCGCCACCGCCCTTGGCGCGGTCATGGCCGTAGTGCTGCGCGAGATAAGCGCGCGCACCCAGGATGTGATGCTCGGCTTTGCCGCCGGCATGATGCTCGCCGCCAGTTCGTTCTCGCTGATTCTGCCCGGCCTCGACGCCGCCCGCGAAATCACTGGCAACGGCCCTTACGCGGCGCTGACAGTGGTGGTGGGAATGGGCCTTGGCGTGTTGCTGATGCTCGGCCTCGACCGCTTCACCCCGCACGAACATGAAAGCACCGGCCCGTGCGGCCCGCAGGCGGAGCGGATCAATCGGGTATGGCTGTTCGTGCTGGCGATTACTCTGCACAACTTGCCAGAAGGCATGGCCATCGGCGTCAGCTTTGCCAACGGTGACCTCAATGTCGGCCTGCCGTTGACCAGCGCCATCGCCATCCAGGACATCCCCGAAGGCCTGGCCGTGGCCCTGGCACTGCGCGCAACCGGGCTTTCAACCTTCAAGGCGGCATTGGTGGCGATCGGCTCGGGCCTGATGGAGCCCATTGGCGCCGTGATCGGCCTGGGCATTTCCACCGGCTTTGCCATCGCCTACCCGGTGAGCATGGGCCTGGCGGCCGGGGCGATGATCTTTGTGGTGTCCCACGAGGTGATCCCGGAAACCCACCGCAACGGCCACCAGACCTCGGCAACCCTGGGCCTGATGGGCGGCTTTGCGGTGATGATGTTCCTCGATACCGCCCTGGGTTAAACGTGCACGGCAACCCGCAGCGCTTCCAGGGCCGGCGCTGCAGCGATACCGACCTCGGCGCAAAGCTCCAGCACCCGTGGCAAGTCGTGGTTGCCGACCAGCACCATCTGCAGCTCATCATCGAGCAACTGGCTGAAGTTCATCAGCACATAGCCACCGGCTTCCTTGTTCATTGCGCCCATCTGCACCTGGATACGATTGAGTGCGGTCAGCGCCTCGACCTTGGCCAGTTGCTTGGGCTTGAGGTTGAATGCCACGCTCTGGTCGAAGGAGTCGACGATCTGGGCGAACAGGTCCTGATAGGTATCGGCCTGGAACAGCACGGTATCGGGCAGGCTGCCGACGACAATCCACTCACCCAGCGGGATCGGGAAGCTGTCGTCGTAGTTGATGTCCGGGTTGGCGGCGAGAAACGCCTGCGGGTCGGCGTAGGCCTGGGCGGCTTCGTCGGCGATACGCGCGATGTCGTCCTCGCGCATGCAGCCGGCGCTGATTTTGCCGATGAGTTCGACCAATTGGGATTTCATGAAAGGGCCCTGCGACGCTGAAAAAAGTCGCCAAGGATAGCCGCAAAAGGCCCCCAGGGGTTAGCCGAGCAGCTTGAGCAACTGCTCGGTAGTCTGGGCCGCGCCCATGGTTTGCGCCGCACCCAGGGCGTCAGTGCCACGGGCGTCGCGATGCCGGGGGTTGGCGCCCCTGGCCAGCAGATAATCGACGATCACGGTGCGGTTGAACATTGCCGCCATCATCAGCGCGGTGCGGCCATCGGCGGACGTGCCGTCGATCTCGGCGCCTCTGTGCACCAGCAGTTGAACCATCTCCAGGTCACCCTTGAACGCGGCGCCAGCAATGGGCAACTGGCCCTTGTCATTGGCGATCTGCGGGTCGGCACCATGGTCGAGCAGTACCGTAACGGCCTCCCGATGCCCATGGTAGCTGGCAAGCATCAGCAAGGTATCGCCATTGCCATTGCGCAGGTTCACCGGCAGCCCCTTTTCCAGCAAGCGCTCAAGCATCGCCGCGTCGCCCTTGCGCGCCCGGTCAAAGACCTCCTCGGCGAACGCTGCCGCCTCGTCGTCGTTCATGGGCGTGGGGCTACGTTGGTCTGACATGGGGAACCTCCTGGCTATCGGAAAAGCCCAAGTCTTGGTCAGGGCGCGCGCGGGGTCAATGGTGGATAAACCATGGCCATGACAGTTGAAATCTATTGGCCGAACAACCATGCAAAATGCACTGTGCAAAATGCACGGCCGTGCACAATGCACGTTAGCGCCCTTCCGGTAAATTTATAAGTAATTGATTTGTATGTGTTTTTTACAATAAAGAAACTGGCACACTCACTGCACCCATCACTCCATGTCTGCCACTAACAGTCAGGAGTTGATATGGACCTCATCCAGGAAAAATTCGCCTCGGTATTCAGCGCTCATGAAGTGACCACCCAGGCGCGCCCCGATGGCGGAATTCTACTGACCCTGCGCGCAGCCGACGGCACCCAGACCCGGCGCTCGATTTCTTATGCACAACTGCACAGTGCCGAACAGTTGTCGTGGGCGATCAGTGCGATTCGCCGCGACCTGGCCGAGCAGGCCAGTGAGCTGCCGGTGATTACAATGTTGCAGAGCCAGCAGCGGTTTGCCTTGCCAACTTACCGGTAAGCAGTAGCCCGCCCCCACAGACGGTGGGAGCGGGCTTGCCCCGCGATAGCGATCACTCAGTCATCCAGCCTAGGAAAGTCTGCTGCGATCGTATCGCCAGTAAACCTGGCAGCTGAACCCTGAACCTGGTTAAACACCCGGATCGCCACAAACCGCGGCTCCTCTCCCATATCGCGCCACTGCCGAACCCCTGACGGAACGCCGATCAGGTCACCCTTCTCGCACAACACCGCGTAGATGTAGTCCTCGATCCGCAAGCTGAACATCCCGCGCCCGGCGGCGAAAAAGTACAGCTGGTCCTCCTCACAAGTGTGCTCGGCAAGCAAGCTTACGTCTGCTTCGCGGGTCACCTCGACACCGACATAACCTTTCTCGGCCTTCAGCGCATCGAGACTGTGTTGATACGCGCCGATCACCTGTTCATCGCTGGCACCCGCCGGGATTGAAGCGCCAGCCTGCCAACGCTCGAAACGCACGCCCTGCTCGGCAAGGGTAGCGGCGATATCCTCCAGGTGAGTCAGCACCTTGTTGGGAATGTCCGGGGTGGACTGGTGATACACGCTAAGGCTGCTCATCGGGGCAACTCCTTACTACCGGTTCACGGCCAAGGCTCATGCCCTGTCCTCTTTCATTCGAAGCGCAATGATAACGGCTGCGGCCAGGGCTGCGACGCTGGCAATACCAAAGGTGGTAGCCGCGCCCAGCAGGTTCCAGCTGTACCCCGAGTACACGGCGCCCATGGCCCCACCGGTTCCGGCCAGGGCCGCATACAATGCCTGGCCCTGGCCCTGCTGGCGGGCAGCGAAGCTGCGTTGCACGAAAGCAATGGCGGCAGCGTGGAAGCTGCCAAAGGTGGCGGCATGCAGCAGCTGGGCAAGCAACAACACCACAAGGTGCTCGGCAAAGTTGCCCAGCAATACCCAGCGCAAAGCCGCCAGAAGCAAACTGGCCAGCAGCACCCGGCGCAACGACACCCGCGCCAGAATCCAGCTCATGACCAGGAACATCAGCACCTCGGCCACCACCCCCAGGGCCCAGAGCACGCCGATGGTGCCGCGGCTATAGCCCAGGTGCTCAAGGTGCAGGGTCAGAAAGGTGTAGTACGGGCCATGGCTTAGTTGCATCAGCGCCACGCACAGGTAGAACGCCGCTACCCCGGGGCTGGCCAGCTGTTTGAGAAAACCACCGCCACTTGCCCGATCGTTCTGCCCCGGCGGTTGTGCGTTGGGTACCCAGAGGCTGGCGACAACGATGCCGGCCATGATGATGACCAGGGCGACCGGGTAGATATCCAGGCTCACCCCGTCGAACAGCCGACCAAGACCGACCACGGTGAGGATAAAGCCGATCGAGCCCCACAGCCGCACCTGGCTGTAACGGGCAGTCTGCCCTTGCAGGTGGGCTAGGGTAATGACCTCGAACTGCGGCAGCACCGCATGCCAGAAGAAGGCATGCAGGGCCATCACCAGCGCCAGCCAGGCGTAACTTTTACCGAAGAAGATCAGCGAAAAGGTCGCCAGAGTCGACAAGGCGCCCAGGCGTACGATCAACAGCCGTTGGCCACTGCGGTCGCCCAACCAGCCCCACAGGTTGGGGGCCACGCAGCGCATCAGCATTGGGATGGCCACCAGTTCGCCGATGCGCGCGCTGGAAAAGCCCAGATGATCGAAATACAGCGCCAGAAACGGCGCAGTCGAGCCGAGCAAGGCGAAGTAGAACAGGTAGAAACTGGACAGCCGCCAGTACGGAATCGGCGCCACGGCTCAACGAGCCGCAGCACGAATGGCAGATGCCAGCATTACAGCTGGCCCAGCACCGGGGTTTTCACGCGTACATCGGCGTTCTGCCCACGGTGGCGCAGCAGGTGATCCATCAACACGATAGCCATCATCGCTTCGGCAATCGGCGTGGCGCGGATCCCCACGCAAGGATCGTGACGGCCCTTGGTAATGACCTCGACCGGATTGCCATCGACATCGATGGAACGGCCCGGGGTGGTGATGCTCGACGTCGGCTTGAGGGCCAGGTGGGCAACGATCGGCTGGCCAGAGGAAATGCCGCCGAGAATGCCGCCGGCATTGTTGCTCAGAAAGCCTTCAGGAGTGAGCTCGTCACGGTGCTCGGTACCCCGCTGGGCAACACTGGCAAAGCCTGCGCCGATCTCCACGCCCTTGACCGCGTTGATGCTCATCAGCGCGTGGGCAAGCTCGGCATCCAGGCGATCGAAGATCGGCTCGCCCAGGCCCGGCATGACACCCTCGGCAACCACGGTGATCTTCGCCCCGACCGAATCCTGGTCACGGCGCAGTTGATCCATGTAGGCCTCAAGTTCCGGAACCTTGTCCGGGTCAGGGCTGAAAAAGGCGTTGTGCTCCACCGAATCCCAGGTCTTGAAAGGGATTTCGATCGGACCGAGCTGGCTCATGTAGCCGCGGATGCGGATACCCTGGCTGGCCAGATACTTCTTGGCGATGGCGCCAGCGGCCACGCGCATGGCGGTTTCGCGCGCCGAGCTGCGGCCGCCGCCACGGTAATCGCGCTCACCGTACTTGTGGTGGTAGGTGTAGTCGGCATGGGCCGGGCGGAACAGGTCCTTGATCGCCGAGTAGTCCTTGGACTTCTGGTCGGTGTTGCGAATCAGCAGGCCGATGGAGCAACCGGTGGTGCGCCCCTCGAACACCCCGGAGAGGATTTCGACTTCGTCGGCTTCCTGACGCTGGGTGGTGTGGCGGCTGGTGCCGGGCTTGCGCCGGTCCAGGTCGTGCTGCAGGTCGGCCAGGGAAATTTCCAGGCCCGGCGGGCAGCCATCGACAATGGCGACCAACGCCGGACCATGGCTTTCGCCAGCGGTGGTGACAGTGAACAGCTTGCCGTAGGTATTGCCGGACATGCAGGACGCTCCGCGAATCAGCCAGATGTGAACAAGGCCGCCAGTATACGCAGGCTAACCATTCAGTTCATCCCTGAAGGCGAACCTTCTGCGCCCGGCCCGGTCCAAACGGAACTTTCTCGATAGTGGCCTGATGATGTTGCGTATTGTTGCGGTAATCGCCCTGCTGTTCAGTAGCCTGGTCCAGGCTGCCGCCCCCACCGTATTGCAACGCCCGATCAGCCTCGATACCGGCAGCGGCGTACTCCACGGCAGCCTGTTGTTGCCGCGCACCGAGCAGCCGCCACCGGTGGTATTGATCATTGCCGGCTCCGGGCCGACCGATCGCGACGGCAACAACCCGTACGGCGGCGATACCGACAACCTCAAGCAACTGGCCCTGACCCTGGCGAAAAACAATATCGCCAGCGTGCGCTACGACAAGCGCGGTGTCGCTGCGAGCCTTGCGGCCACTCCGGATGAGCGCGATCTGACGGTGGAACGCTATGTCGCTGATGCCGTGGCCTGGAGCCAGAAAATCAAGGCTGACCCGCGTTTCGGTCGCCTGATCCTGCTCGGCCACAGTGAAGGCGCGCTGATCGCAAGCCTTGCTGCCGAGCAAAGCGGCGCCAGCGCGGTGATCAGCGTCGCCGGCAGTGGCTGGCCGATCGACAAGGCATTGCGGGCACAGATGTTCGATCGCATACCTGGGCGCTACATGGCCAGTGCCACAGACATCCTCGACCGCCTGAAAAACGGCAAGACCTCCTCCCGCGTGCCGCTGCCCCTGCAGGACGTACTGCGCCCCAGCGTGCAGCCCTACCTGATTTCGCTGTTCCGCCAGGACCCGGCCGAGGCCTTTGCCAAGGTCAAGGTACCGGCGCTGATCATCCAGGGCACCCATGATTTCCAGGTCAGCGTCGACAACGCCGAGATCCTCAAGGCGGCCAAGCCGGATGCCGAGCTTGCGTTGATCAAAGGCATGAACCACATGCTGCGCATTGCCCCCGAGCAAATCAGCCAGCAACGCGACAGCTACCTTGACCCGCGACTACCGCAAGCGGCCGAACTGGGCCAGCGCGTTGTCGACTTCATTCAGCGGTTGCCCGCCAGCTGAGGCCAAATCGCAGAAATTACGCTCCAGTCCAGACCAGCCCTGCCGATACAGCGGTGCTGGCATCGTCAATGCGACCAGCCTGCTGCGCACATGAGGATTGCCGTGATGACCGAAGCCGCCCCCCAGGATACCGCCCAGAAGACTGCCGAACAGACAGCAGCGGAAGTTGCCCCCCTGCCCTGGGCCGATGTTGCCCCCGAACACTTCCAGATGCTGCGCCTGGCGCCGCTGCCGACCGATCGCAACAGCGGTGCGCGGCCGCTGCGTTTTGTCCAGTACGGCTACGCCGAGCGCCACAACAAGCAGACCAGCCTGCTGCGCATGGCTATCCAGTTACCGGCCCAAAAAGTGCGCAAGGAACAGAACCACCTGGATGTGTGGGTCGACCATGACGAAAAGCGCGTGACCTTCAGCCCCGACGCCGGCTTGCAGATGGAGCCGCTGAACCGCGGCCTGGGGCGTTTTTTGCTCAACCAGGCAGTGATCTGGGCGCAACGCAAATGGCCACACTACCGGGTCGAGGGCGCAGCTCTGCCGAACAAGGACGCGCTCAACGAAGACACTCGCCTGCGCCGTGACCATGTGCTGCGCAGCCATGGCCTGGAGGTCGAGTATGCTGATGCCCAGCACCTGAAGGGACGCTTTGTCGATGTGCAGGTCGGCGAGCTCAAGGGCGGCTTCAACAGCGACAAGGTGCAACGGGTCGAGATACTCGATGCCGCGCAGATGCTGCAGCAGGCCGAGCACAACTTGCAGGAAAAAGAGACGCAATTGCGCGAGCGTGACGAGCGGGTCAGCAAGTACCGCCGTGAAGACAGCGGGCTGCGTTTTACCATTACCTGCCTGGTGGCCTTTGCGGTGTTTCAGGCCGGCTTACTGATCTGGATTGCCACTCACCGCTAGAAAGCATCGCGGGGCAAGCCCGCTCCCACGTGGGAGCGGCGGTGCGGCGGTCCGACTTGCCCCGCGATAGATTCAGAGCAAGTCTGCAACCTTACACCTTCGAAGCAAACAACCCCTGATGCTGCCGGCACTGCTCAGCCGTGAGCATGAACACCCCGTGCCCACCGCGCTCGAACTCCAGCCAGGCGAAATCCACTTGCGGATACAGCGCCTCGACATGCACCTGGCTGTTGCCCACCTCGACAATCAGCAGGCCCTTCTCGGTCAGGTGATCGGCCGCTTCGGCCAGCATCCGCCGCACCAGGTCCAGGCCATCGTTGCCACAGGCCAGGCCCAGCTCCGGTTCGTGGTGATACTCATCCGGCATGTCGGCAAAATCTTCGGCATCGACATAAGGCGGATTGGACAGGATCAGGTCAAAGCGCTGCCCTGGCAGACCGGCGAAACCGTCGCCCTGGACAGTAAAGACGCGCTCTTCCAGGCCGTGACGCTCGATGTTCTGGTTGGCGACTTCCAGCGCCTCGAAGGACAGGTCGGCGAGCACCACTTCAGCGTCGGGGAAAACTTCGGCGCTGACGATACCGATGCAACCGGACCCGGTGCACAGATCAAGGATGCGTGCCGGCTCGCTGGCCAACCACGGCTCGAAGCGTTTTTCGATCAGCTCGCCGATGGGTGAACGCGGAATCAGCACCCGCTCGTCGACAATGAACGACAAACCGCAGAACCAGGCCTCACCCAACAGATAGGCGGTGGGCACGCGGTCTTCGATGCGGCGCTTGAGCAGGCGCTGCAGGTTGACCAGCTCGTCGTCTTCCAGTTGGCAGTCAAGGTAGGCATCGGCGACCTCCCAGGGCAGATGGACCGAACCTAGCACCAGCAGCCGCGCTTCATCCCAGGCGTTGTCGGCGCCATGACCGAAAAACAGGCCATGCTCATGGAAACGGCTGACGGCCCAACGGATATGATCGCGCAGGGTGCGCAAGCGAGAAGTGATCACAACAGACTCCTTGAAAGACGACCCGCAATTCTAACAGCCCGGCAGAAGAAATGATCGGCAAAAACACCCTGTAAGGATTTCGCCAAGGTGGCTGCAGGCCACTAACGACGCAGGTTGTACGCTAAGCGATTCACATAAGTGCTCAGGCAGGGGACAATAGGGTAAAAGCCCCATCCAAAGGAGCCCTTGATGTCTGTTCCAATGACGATGTTCCACCTCAGCGGCCGCGGCTATCCGCCGGCCAAGCTGAACAACGCCAGCCTGGTGATTATCGATGCGCAAAAGGAGTACCTGAACGGTCCCCTGGCGCTCTCGGGCATGGACACAGCCGTGGCCAACATCGCTAAAATGCTTGAGGCGGCCCGCAAGGCCGGGCGCCCGATCATCCACGTGCGTCACCTGGGTACCGTCGGCGGCATGTTCGACCCACAGGGCCCGCGCGGAGAATTCATCCCGGGCCTGGAGCCTGCGGGGGATGAAATGATCATCGAGAAGCGCATGCCCAACGCCTTCAAGAACACTACCTTGCACGAGACCCTGCAGAAGTACGGTCACCTGGACCTGATCGTCTGCGGTTTCATGAGCCACTCCAGCGTCAGCACCACCGTACGCCGGGCCAAGGACTACGGTTATCGCTGCACCCTGATCGAGGATGCCTGTGCCACCCGCGACCTGCCTTTCAAGGACGGCGTCATTCCTGCGGCGCAGATCCAGCAGAGCGAAATGGCGATCATGGCCGACAACTTCGCCTGTGTGGCGCCGACTGCCAGCCTGATCTGAGCGACCGCCCGGCCGCCGGGCGGAACCACCTCCAGGCTTTTCGGTCCAACACCGGATATCCATAGAGGAAATCGGAATGAAAATATCCGATGGTTTCGATGCCAAGCGCTTGCGCCCACGCACACCCCGTAACTGGGGCATGCGCCTGGCTGCAGCGTTTTCGGCGCTGCTGGCAACTGCCGGGGTGCTCCTGGCCATGGCCGGCGCCGCCAGCCTGCTGGGCCGACCCGCAGCCCTCGGCGAGCTCAATGCCAACCCGGCTGGCGCCAGCGTGCTGCTGGGCCTTGGCCTGTTGCTGCTGTACCTGGGCATCTGGTTCTGGCGCCGCAGCCGCTTGCGCTTGCGCAGGCGCCGCGAGCTCAACCTGTCACCGCACCTGATGAAAAAACACGATTGACTGCACGCCCAGGGGGAGTCGCGTAAACTACGCCGCCCAGGCGGAGGCTTACATGCAAGACGACGATTTTTCCCTGTTCAAAAGCGAGATGCGCGGCGTCAAGCCGATCACCCACGATCGCGCCGAAGTCGGCAAACCCAAAGCCGACCGCAAGAAGCTGGCGAGCCTGCGCCAGGCCGCGACAGTACGTAGCGACCAGAGCGTGGTCGATGGCTTGTCCGACCAGTTTGTCATCGACGTCGGCCCCGAAGACGATCTGCACTGGAGCCGTGACGGCGTCCAGGAAAGCCAGATGCGCAAGCTCAAGCTCGGTCAGATTGGCTTTGAAGGCAGCCTTGACCTGCACGGCATGACGGTCGAAAAGGCCCGGGAAACCTTGTGGGCCTTCCTCGCCGAGGCCACCCGCTTCGAAGTACGCTGCGTGCGCGTCACCCACGGCAAGGCCGTGCGCCTGGATGGCAAGCGACCGATGATCAAGAGCCACGTAAATACTTGGCTGCGACAGCACCCGCAAGTGCTCGGTTTCACCTCGTGCCAGGCCCGCCATGGCGGCACTGGCGCGGTGTATGTCATGCTCAAGCGAACCATGCTTGAAGGCCGTGACGAGTAAGCCGTACTTGCAGCGCCGCCGCCGCCGCCGTACCCTTCGCGTTTGCGATAAATCCCACAGGTAGATCCATGTCCCTGGAACAGAACTACACCGCGATCCTTGGCCAGCTTGGCGAGGATGTCTCCCGCGAGGGCCTGCTCGACACGCCCAAGCGGGCTGCGAAGGCCATGCAGTACCTTTGCCGCGGTTATGAGCAAACCCTGGAAGAAGTGACCAACGGCGCTCTGTTCAGCTCCGATAACAGCGAGATGGTCCTGGTCAAGGACATTGAGCTGTACTCGTTGTGCGAGCACCACATGCTGCCGTTCATCGGCAAGGCTCACGTCGCCTACATCCCTGACGGCAAGGTCCTGGGGCTGTCTAAGGTGGCGCGGATCGTCGACATGTATGCGCGTCGCCTGCAGATCCAGGAAAACCTCAGCCGCCAGGTTGCCGAGGCGATCCAGCAGGTCACCGGCGCCCTGGGCGTGGCGGTGGTCATCGAGGCCAAGCACATGTGCATGATGATGCGCGGTGTGGAAAAACAGAACTCGACCATGATCACCTCGGTGATGCTCGGTGAATTCCGTGAAAACGCCGCGACCCGCAGCGAGTTTCTCAGCCTGATCAAGTAATCGGGCCAGACTGCGAGCCGACCCTTGCGGGTCGGCTTTTTTTATCCTGAGGAGTTGCCATGATCGTCAAAGCACTGCGTGTCGGCCTGGGTCAGTTGATTGTGTTCGCTGACTGGATCAGCCGCCCGGCCAAGCTCAAGCGCGACCCGGCCGCCCAGGCCCGGGTCGAGCAGCAGGCCGAGAGCCTGAGCCTGTACCAGTTTCACGCCTGCCCGTTCTGCGTGAAAACCCGCCGCACCCTGCACCGCCTGAACGTGCCGGTGACGCTGCGCGACGCCAAGAACAACGAACAGGACCGCCAGACCCTGCTTGCCGAAGGCGGCAAGATCAAGGTGCCGTGCCTGCGCATCGAGGAAGATGGCAAGACCACCTGGATGTATGAGTCCAAGGTGATCATCGACTACCTCAACAAGCGTTTTGCCGCCTGATCGCTCAACCGAGCATGGTCACATGACGGGGATGGCTGGCCACGCGCGCCAGCCATGCCTGGACGCCCGGATAAGCGTCAAGGTCGAAACCACCCTGATGGGCGACATGGGTATAGGCGTACAGCGCCACATCGGCGATCGAGTAGGTATCACCCACCAGGTAGGGCGTTAGCTGCAGCTGTTTCTCCATCACCCGCAAGGCCTTGTAGCCGCCTTTGTGCAGGGTCTTGTATTCCTCCAGCCGCTCTTGCGGTAGCCCCAGGTAGAACTGGATGAAGCGCGCCACGGCGATGTACGGCTCGTGGCTGTACTGCTCGAAGAACTGCCATTGCAGCACCTGGGTACGCAAGCGCGGTTCGGTGGGCAGGAACGCGCTGCCATCGGCGAGGAAGTTGAGAATCGCGTTGGACTCCCACAGATAAGTGCCATCCTCAAGCTCCAGTACCGGCACCTTGCCGTTGGGGTTCATGGCCAGGAATGCCGGAGTTTCCGTCTCGCCCTTGAGGATATCCACCGAGTGCCACTCATAAGGCAGGCCAAGCAGGTGCAACATGAGCTTGATCTTGTAGCAGTTGCCCGACTGGTAGTCGCCGTAAACCTTGTACATCGCTCCCCCTCTTCGTAATGCTAAATCGAACCCGCGCCCATAGTTGGCGACTGTACGGCTAATTGCAATGCCTGCTGTATGGCAAAGGTCAACACTGTGCGCGGTAGTCTGAAAAAACTGCTTACATCCACAACAAGGAATGCCCCATGCCCGACGCCACCTCCGCGCAATTGCGCCCTTTGGCCGACTCCTCGCCATCAGCGGTAGTGGCGGGCTTCATCGCTATGCTCACCGGTTATACCAGCTCTCTGGTGCTGATGTTCCAGGCCGGCCAGGCTGCCGGCTTGACCACGGGGCAAATCTCTTCGTGGATCTGGGCGCTGTCGATCGGCATGGCGGTGTGCAGCATCGGCCTTTCGCTACGCTATCGCACGCCGATTACCGTCGCCTGGTCGACCCCCGGCGCAGCCTTGCTGATCACCAGCCTGGGCGGGGTCAGCTACGGCGAAGCCATTGGCGCCTACATCACCTGCGCGGTGCTGGTGGTGATCTGCGGGATGACCGGCAGCTTCGAGCGGCTGGTCAAACGCATTCCAGCATCGCTTGCCTCGGCATTGCTGGCCGGGATCCTGTTCAAGATCGGCAGCGAGATATTCATTGCCGCCCAGCACCGTACCACCCTGGTGCTGGGTATGTTCTTCAGTTACCTGCTGATCAAGCGGTTGTCGCCACGTTACTCGGTGCTCGCAGCCCTGATCGTCGGGACTGTGCTCTCTGGTGCAATGGGCCTGCTCGACTTCAGCGGCTTCAGCCTGGAAGTGGCCACGCCGGTATGGACCACGCCACACTTCTCCCTCGCGGCGACCATCAGCATAGGCATTCCGCTGTTCGTGGTCGCCATGACCTCGCAGAACATGCCGGGCGTCGCCGTGCTGCGCGCAGACGGTTATCAGGTGCCGGCCTCACCGCTGATTTCGATCACCGGCCTGGCGTCGCTGCTGCTGGCGCCGTTCGGCTCCCATGGTATCAACCTGGCGGCCATCAGCGCCGCGATCTGCACCGGCCCGCATGCCCATGAAGACCCAAGCAAGCGCTACACCGCAGCGGTCTGGTGCGGGATCTTCTATGGCATCGCCGGGGTCTTTGGCGCCACCCTGGCGGCCCTGTTCGCCGCCCTGCCCAAGGAGCTGGTGTTGTCGATCGCAGCACTGGCGCTGTTCGGTTCGATCATGAACGGCCTGACCGTGGCCATGAACGAGGCCAGGGAACGCGAGGCGGCGTTGATCACCTTCATGGTCACCGCTTCGGGCTTTACCCTGTTCTCGATCGGTTCGGCGTTCTGGGGGATTGTTGCCGGAGTGCTGACGCTGATGATTCTCAACTGGCGCAAATCGGTCTGAGAACCATGGGGGCTGCTTTGCAGCCCCTGACCGTTACAGGCGGAAATGCCCGACCATGCCTTTCAAGTCATTCCCCAACTGCGCAAGTTCAATACTTGAGCTGGCGTTGCCCTGCATGGCCAATGCCGACTGATCGGCACTGCTGCGAATCTGGGTGACACTGCGGTTGATTTCCTCCGCCACCGAACTCTGCTGCTGCGCCGCCGCGGCAATCTGCTGGTTCATCTGCTGGATCAACGACACCGCCGCAGCAATGCTGCCCAGCGCGCTTTCGGTGTGCAGGGCATCGGCTACCGCCAACTTTACCAGCTCGGCACTGCCCCGGATCTGCGCTACCGACGCTTGAGTACCGTTGCGCAAACTGCTGACCAGGCGCTCGATTTCCTCGGTCGATTGCTGGGTACGCCGTGCCAGTGCGCGGACTTCATCGGCGACCACAGCAAAACCCCGCCCCTGCTCCCCTGCCCGAGCTGCCTCGATGGCGGCGTTGAGCGCCAGCAGGTTGGTCTGTTCGGCGACACTTTTGATCACCTCAAGCACCTGACCGATGTTCTGCACTTCACCACTCAGATTCTCGATGCTCTGACTGGCCGAGTCGGCAGCGCTGGCCAACTGCTCGATACGCTGCATGCTCTGGCGCACCACCTGCTGGCCACTCTCGACCTTGTCGTCGGCGGTTTGCGCCGCCTGGGCGGCCTCTTCGGCATTGCGCGCAACGTCATGCACAGTGGCGGTCATCTGCTGCATGGCGGTGGCCACCTGCTCGGTTTCGTCCTTCTGGCTGTTGACCTCGCGATTGGTCTGCTCGGTGACCGCCGACAGCGACTGGGCATTGCTCGCCAGTTGCTCGATGCCGTTTTGCAAACCACTGACGATCGCACTCAAGCCGCTGCCCATCTGTTGCATGGCCAGCAGCAACTGACCGACTTCATCGCGCCGATCGACACTCAGGTCACCGCGCAGGTCGCCGGCAGCAATTTGCTGGGCACGGCCCATGACCTGGCGCAGCGGCCCGACCACGGCACGGGTGATCGACCAGGCCGCCAGCACCCCCACCAACAGTGCCAACAGCGAGGCACCGAGGATCAACAAGGCATTGTTCCTCAGCTCGTTTTGCATGGCCTGGTCTTCGGCGGCGTAGGCTTGATCGACCTGGCCCGTGACCTGCCGGGCGCGCGCCTGCAATTGCACCTTGAGTTGCTGCTCGCGACCGAGCAGGTCGGTGTACTCGGCAAGCTTCTCACTGAAACTGGCGATATGCGTGCTGACCTCACCCAGCACGCTCTGGTAGCCGGCATCGCTCACCGCCGCTTTCAACTGCTCGACCAGGGCAGCGGCCTGGTCGGTCTGCTCGATGCGCCCCTGGCGCGCATCCTCGGCGCCTTTGCGGCTCTGCTCCAGCCGCACCCGCGCCTCATCCATGGCCTGCAGCATCAGCCGGGCAACCTGGGCCACCTGACCGGCCTGTTCGACGAACTCGGCGCCTTGCTGGCCCTGAGAGTTCTTGAGGGTGTACGTGCCGTCGTCGGCCAGCCCGGCCTGCAGTACATCCAGGTTGTTGGCAACGCTTGCGACCGACCAACTGGCCATGTCCAGCGCCAGCTCCTTGGCCTGGGTCAGCTCGACGAACTGGTCGAAGGCCTGCCGATAGTCAGTCAACGCCTGCTCGACGCCGCTCAGTTGCCCCAGCGCTCGTGCTTGCGCCTGCAAGGCCTCAACGCGCTGGTGCACGGTTTCCACCGCCTTGGGGTCCGAACGCAGGGCGAACACCTGCTCCTGCAGACGCGTCTCCAGCAGTGCGGTGTTGAGCGCCGCCATCTGCTTCAAACCCTCAAAACGCTGCCCAACACTCTGCAGTGCAGCAACGCCCACGGCCGCGACCACTGCAGTCAACAGCAACACCAGTGCAAACCCCAGCCCCAGCTTGCGGGCCATGCCGAGGTTGGCGAAAAAACCACGCTTGGCCGAATTCATCGCACGTCCCCCTGCTGAGCGCAAATGCGTCAAGGCTGCAGAGTGGCAATACCAGGGCTTGCGACACAAGATCCTGGCGGCGCAATAATGGCAAAAAGCTACAGTTGCGTCGCTTTCAGGACAGCCGAGGTCGTCCGGCAGCCTGAAAGAACGCTTGCGCCCGCAAGTCCTGGGCATAGGCGACATTGATCCTCAACCAATCGCTGTCAGCACCCTGGGGATCGAAGGCGTTGCCTGGTGCCAGCAGCACCGAACAGGTCTGCGCCTCGCGGCAGAGCTCGGCAAAACTTCGTCCCGGACAACGCGCCCAGACGAACATGCCACCATAGGGCTCGGCAAACACTTCCCAGCCGTAAGTCTCCAGTTGCCCCAGAGCCTTGGCCATATGCTGAGCCAGGCGCAGACGCAGGCGCGCTGTGCTTTTGCGATAACTGCCATTACCCAGCATCTGCGCCACCACCTGCTCAGTGAAACGCGAAGTGCCCAAGCCACTGACCATTTTCAGCTCCGCCAGACGGGCGATCAGCTCAGGCCTGCCCACCAGGTAGCCGACCCGTAGCGAACTGCTCAAGGTCTTGGAGAAACTGGCCAGGTAGATCACCCGCTGCTCGGCATCCAGGGTTGCCAGGCGGGTCACTGCGCCGTCCTGAAAGTCGGCGTAGATGTCGTCCTCGATAATCAGCAGGTCATGTTCACGGGCCAGCTCCAGCAAACGATAGGCAACCTTGGGCGACAAGCTGCTGCCGGTGGGGTTCTGGTACAGGCTGTTAATGTACAGGCAACGTGGCCGATGTTCCTTGAGCAGAGCCTCCAGTACCAGCAGATCGGGGCCGTGGGGCGTGCGTGGCACTTCGAGCATCTGGACCTGATGCTGACGCAACAGGCTGAACAGATTGTAGTAACCCGGGCGTTCCACCAACACTTTGTCGCCCGGCCTGAGCAAGGTGCGCACCAGCAGATCCAGTGCATGGCTCGCGCCTTGGGTGGTGAGAATCTGCTCAGGCGCGGCCTCAATCCCGATCTGCCCCAAACCTTTGTGCAACTGGCTGCGCAGGCTGGCCAGGCCCAGCGGCGGGCAGTAATCGATGAGGTCTTCGAGCGCGCCGCGACTGACCTGGCGCACCGCCTGGGCAATGGCCTCGGTAGCTCGCCAGCTCGTCGGCACCCAACCACAGCACAGGTTGAGTAACGCGGCCGGATCCTGGGTGAACTGTTGCCAGCGGCTGGCGAATGCCTCATCGCGGATCGGCGGGTCAACCAGGGGCACCTTCAGCCGCTGTTCAGCGACAAAAAAGCCCGCGCCATGACGCGCCTGCAACCACCCCGCCGCCACTAGCCGATCATAGGCTTCGATCACGCAAGATTGACTGACGTTGTGTTCCCGGGCCAGTTGCCGAATCGATGGCAAACGGCTACCGGGACGCAGGCGCTGCGTTTCAATCCAGGCCTGCAACTGCTCGGTCAGTTGCTGCACCAGCGGGAGGGATGAGTGGCGATCAAGGCAGAGGTTCATGAGGAAGTGTTCGTTTATTTTGTCCGAACAGTTAATCACAAAACCCGCACCCGTGTGCCTTGTGAGCGGCGAGTGATCGCCGGATAGTCGACCCATCGATGAGGAGCCGACCATGCCCACCCAGCGCCACCCTGTCCTACTGGCTTTCGCCTTGTGCCTGATCACCTTCGCGGTCAACTTGCAGGCACCGCTGTACACCACTTACGCAGAGCTTTCCGGCTACGGCGCCGGCGCCACGGCGATGGCCTTTTCCGGGTATGTACTGGGGGTCATCCCCGTGCTGATGTTGCTCGGTGGCCTGGCAGACCGGCTCGGGCGCCGCCCGCTGATTCTCACCGCCCTGGCCTTGTCGATGCTCGCCACACTGCTGATGCTGTTGGCACCCGGTCTTGAAACACTGGGCCTGGCACGCCTGCTGCTCGGTATCGGTACCGCACTGGCCTCGGCCACGGGCACGGCCTACATGAGCGAGCTGATGCACGGCGGTGATAACCGTAATGCTGCCACTTGGGTCACTGCCAGCACCTCGTTGGGCTTCGGCCTGGGCGCAGCCCTGACCAGCCTGTTCCTGCTCAACGGACCAAGCCTGACACCGGGCAGTTTCTACCTGCAGATGCTGCTGGCCGGCCTGGCGATGGTGGCGGTCTGGCGGCTACCCGATCGGCGCCTGGAGCCAACCGCCGCCCTGCTACGCCTGCCCAGCTATCCTGCTGGCAGCCTGCCCTACGGCCTGGCGATCCTGCTGGCCTGGGCCTGTGTCGGCCTGGTGATCGCCCTGCTGCCATCGATCCTCAAGCAGCATGATCTGGCCGGTTGGTCCGGGTTCTCGACCTTTTGCGTGATCAGTTGCGGGTTATTGTTCCAGCCGCTGGCCAAGCGCCTGGCGCCGATGCGGGCTACGGCCATCGGCCTGGTAATCCTGCCTTGCAGCTACGCGCTGCTGGCCTGGGGCGCGGACAGCGGCGCGCTAACGGCTGTGTTGCTGGGCACCGTCGCGGCCAGCAGCGCCTGCTACGGTTTTATCTACCTCGGCGGTCTCTCGGCGGTGAATACCCTGGCCGGCGAACAAAAAACCCGCGCAAGCGCAGGCTTCTTCCTCCTTGCCTACATGGGTTTCAGCCTGCCAGTCATTCTTACCGGGCTGCTGGTCGACCGCCTCGGCGCGGGTACCGCCCTGCTGGTGTTCGGCCTGCTGCTGCTAGCCGGTTGCCTGCTGGTTGGCCTGGCACTGGCACGCAGCCACCAGGCCATCGCCGTGCCGACGCTGGCAGCCGTCAAATAGCCGTGGCACCACCATCGACCGCCAGGGCCTGGCCGGTAGTAAAGGCCGCGCCATCGCTGCACAGGTAGAGCACGGCACTGGCGATTTCCTCGACCTTGCCAATGCGCCCGACCGGGTGCATGGCCGCGGCAAATTCAGCCTTACGCGGGTCGGCTTCATAGGCGCGGCGGAACATATCGGTGTCGATCACCGCCGGGCACACGGCGTTGACGCGAATTTTCTTCTTGGCGTATTCGATCGCAGCCGACTTGGTCAGGCCAATCACTGCATGTTTGGAAGCGCTGTAGATACTCATCTTCGGCGCCGCCCCCAGCCCGGCGACCGATGCCGTGTTGACGATCGCGCCACCGCCCTGGGCCAGCAGCAACGGCAATTGATACTTCATGCACAGCCAAACACCTTTGACATTGACGCCCATGATTGCGTCAAACTCGGCCTCGCTGCCTTCGGCCAGGCGACCCTGCTCGATCTCGATGCCGGCGTTGTTGAAGGCGTAGTCCAGGCGCCCGTAAGCCTCGAGCGTACGCCCCATCAGTTGCCGTACATCAGCCTCGCGGGTAACGTTGCAACTGACGAACAAAGCCTCACCGCCATTGTTGCGGATCAACTCGACCGTACCCTCGCCCCCCGCCGCATCCAGGTCAGCCACCACCACTTGCAAACCCTCGGCGGCAAACGCCAGCGCCGTCGCCCGACCAATCCCCGCAGCACCACCAGTGACCAGGGCAACCTGGCCGGAAAAACTCATGCTCATCGCTAGCTCCTGTAACAATGTGAGGTCAGTGATCAGGAGTCTAGGCAGCGTTCCACAGCATTGGGCAGCATCATCAGGACGCCGGTTGAAGCACTATCGGCGTGAGTGATTGTCTCCACCCCGATCGATCAGCACGGTGGATTGCACTGCATTCGCCAGGCGGGTAAACCTTGCCGTGGAACCAATCAGGGTCTATCAACAAGCATTGCCCTTCAAACGAGAGCTTGCCATGACTGCCCAGACCAACCGCCGCTTCCTCCTCGCCAAACGCCCGACCGGTGCTGTCAGCCGCGACGACTTTACCTACGAACAGGTGCCGGTGGCACAACCTGCTGAAGGCCAGATTCTGGTGAAGAACCTCTACCTGTCCCTGGACCCGGCCATGCGCGGCTGGATGAACGAAGGCAAGTCTTATATCCCGCCGGTGGGCCTTGGCCAAGTCATGCGCGCCCTGGGCGTCGGCGAGGTAATTGTCTCGAATCACCCGGGCTATGCCGTCGGTGATCACGTCAATGGCGCGCTGGGCATCCAGGATTATTTTGTCGGCGAACCGCAAGGGTTTTACAAGATCGACCCGAAACTGGCGCCCCTACCGCGTTACCTGTCTGCCTTGGGCATGACCGGCATGACCGCCTACTTCGCCCTGCTCGATGTCGGCGCCCCAAAAACGGGAGAAACCGTGGTGATCTCCGGCGCCGCGGGCGCGGTCGGCAGCATTGCCGGGCAGATCGCCAAACTCAAGGGTTGTCGCGTGGTGGGTATTGCCGGTGGGGCCGAGAAGTGCCAGTACCTCAAGGACGAACTGGGCTTTGACGGGGCCATCGACTACAAGGCCGAAGATGTCCTGGAAGGACTCAAGCGCGAGTGCCCCAAAGGCGTCGACGTGTTTTTTGACAACGTTGGCGGCGACATTCTCGATGCCGTGCTCAGCCGCCTCAATTTCAAGGCCCGGGTGGTGATCTGTGGCGCCATCAGCCAGTACAACAACAAGCAGGCGGTCAAAGGACCGGCCAACTACCTGTCACTGCTGGTCAACCGCGCACGTATGGAGGGCTTCGTAGTGATGGACCATGCCGCCAACTATGGCAAGGCGGCCCAGGAGATGGCCGGCTGGCTGGCAAGCGGCCAAGTCAAGAGCAAGGAAGACGTGGTCCAAGGGCTGGAAACTTTCCCCGAGACGCTGTTGAAGCTGTTCAGCGGGGAAAATTTCGGCAAGCTGGTGCTTAAGCCCTGATTTGCGCGACCACTGCCGCCAGGGCCTGGGCCGGATCGGCAGCCTGGCTGATCGGGCGACCGATCACCAGGTAGTCGGAGCCGGCATCCAGGGCCTGGCGCGGGGTCAGGATGCGACGCTGGTCGTCCTGGGCGCTACCTGCGGGGCGGATCCCCGGGGTCACCAATTGCAGCGACGGGTGCGCGGCCTTCAGCGCTGGTGCTTCCAGGGCCGAGCACACCAGCCCGTCCATGCCGGCCTTTTCGGCCAGAGCCGCCAAGCGCAGCACCTGTTCCTGCGGCTCGATGTCCAGACCGATAACGACCAGGTCCTCGCGCTCCATACTGGTCAGCACGGTCACACCGATCAGCAGCGGCTGCGGGCCGCTGCGCTGGGCCAGCACCTCACGGCAGGCCGTCATCATGCGCAAACCACCGGAGCAGTGCACATTGACCATCCACACGCCCATTTCCGCGGCAGCCTTGACGGCCATGGCGGTAGTGTTGGGAATATCATGGAATTTCAGGTCGAGGAACACTTCGAAGCCCTTCTCGACCAAGGTTTCGACAATGCCCGATGCGCTGCTGGTGAACAGCTCCTTGCCGACCTTGACCCGGCACAGGGCAGGATCGAGCTGATCGGCCAGCTTCAGGGCGGCGTCACGGGTAGGAAAATCCAGGGCGACAATGATGGGCGTCTGGCAGGCGGACATGGGCAGGTCTCTTGGCAAGTCTTGAACGGCGCGCATTGTAAACGAAGCAGCGGCCCGTGGGGGGCCGATGATCGCGAAATGGCCCTGTCGCCACCCACCCCCTATAATTGAACCAATGAATGATGTGGTTGCTCCAATTCTATGAAGCAGCGTCATTCGCTGTTCAAAAGGAGAGCGACATGCCCTGGTATGCCTGGTTGATTCTGGTACTCGCCATTGGCTCTATTGTCGGTGGTTTGATGCTGTTGCGCGATACCGCGAAAAAGCTGCCCCTGACCGAGGAACAGCTCAAGCGGGTTCATGAGCGCAATGCTGAAATGGATGCCAAGGATGCGCAGGACAGATGACCCCTGAATGAAACTGACGCCACTTAGACCATCTCCGATTCATCAAAGTAGGCCGATCAATGATCGGCCCAACTTGATCCAACTGATTAGTGGATTGTCAGTTTGTCGCGATTGCGCTCCAACAACGCATTGCCGATGCCTTTAATCTCCAAGAGCTCATCTACCGAAGTAAAGGCTCCATTAGCCTCGCGGTAGGAAACAATGGCCTCTGCCTTGGTTTTACCGATACCGATGAGGGTGGTTTGCAAGGTAGTCGCATCGGCAGTATTCAGATCTAGTTTGGCCACCGGTTGCGCAGTGGTCACGACAGGTGAGGGATTGAGCTCAGAGGGAGGTGCCGCATAGGTCGACAGGGACACTGCTGTAAACAGCGGAAGCAGCAGGTAAGAAAGGACAGAATTGCGCATCATAAGGTAGGACTCCTAGGAGGTAATTTCGAAGGCAGCTTTTCCTTGCTGCCTCTGAAACCTAGAACGTCCCCGATGAGAGTCAAACTGCAAAGACCAGGCAAAATTTGACCAAATAAAACCAGCCCCTGACGAACCGCCGCGCGCCGGCAAAACGCCGGTGTTTTAGACTTTCGGGACGCCCATCGCTCGGCCTGATGAGTATGTTAGCAATTGTGATAAAGACCCAACCGCCGCTTCTACGGCGCCATCCGATGCCACACGTTCAATTGCTGGCTCCCGAAAAATCAGGAGCTCAGCATCGAGACTCATACAGTGGCGCTGCAGCTTCAGACTCGCCCGCAGCGAATCAATGATCAACAATGGCACTGGCGTTCGGCGATTCAAAAATTGTCCGGAACATCGGAATCAACAACGCAGCGCCTTTTTCACTGAGATGGTCATCGTCGTAATACAGAGGTATCCCTCCGTGCGCACCATTACATAGGCCGTTTTGGCAAAAGTACGGTGTCGGATCGAGAATTTTCACACCACACTTTTGCGCCGCCGCATCCTGGGCGTCCCAAGCAATCCTGTTGCGTTCACGGTACTCGTCTTGGGATACCGACAGCTCCAGGGGTTTGCCAAACATCAGCGCCCTGCCCATCAGCTTCGGCACCGAACGCTTCATTTCCGGGATCGGCCGAAGCATATAAACCGTACGCGATTTAGCCAACGTGCAAGCGGTATCGATTACCCCTTGGCTCAAGGCACTTTGATACTCCGGGGTGCGCGCAGCATACGGCACGCTGAAATAGTAAGGCGTGACAGGCACTTCATTCTCCCTCCCAGGCTCGTTCGGCCCCATGAGGTACAGAGAGCTACGGTTCAAAATTACAACCGGCGCTTGTGCTGGCAAGGTTTCTTGCATCTTCACCGCCTGCTCAATGAACCGACCGCAGCGCTCACCATCCTCCGTACTTTTTATACCCATGACTGTCGGACACGCATTCAGGCTCCAGTCCAGAACATGAAGATCTTTGCTCGGCAGCGCGTGTTCAAGCGCACGCATAATAGAGGCCGCATGGCTATCCCCGATGACAATGACACCGAGGTTTTCGCCACCGTATGTGCAACCTGGAACAGGTTTGTTACCGACGGAAAAACACTCGACCAGACGTGGGTTCTTGTCACTGGCTTCGTTATAGACCGCATCGATCGGCGCAGGTACGCGCCCTACCACTCCGCCCTGAAGCTTGATGAGCAGACAGGGAACTACAATGATCAGGGTGAATACCGCGATTACCGAGGCACTGGAAAAACTACCAATGCGACTCAACAGGTCCCGAGAGTGCTTTTCGATCCATGCATACGACACCCAGCCCAGCAGCAGCGTCAACCCAAGCCCTGCTACAGTGGCCGCCATATTGCCTTTGAGATCCGCGTAGACCAGAACTACTACTATCGGCCAATGCCAAAGGTATAGAGAATAAGAGCAATTACCCAACCACTGAGCGATGCGCGTACCGGTCCAGATAGAGTCTTGCCGTGCGGCGAAAATAATCAAGGCCGTGCCAAGCACCGGGACTGTCGCCAACCAACCTGGCCAGACACTGCGGGTGTCGAAAACAACAATTGACACAGCGATCAACAAAAACCCAGACAACTCGATGATTTGTCGAACCCGCGGTCGCGGCGAAACACGGTGAGCAAGAAAGTAAACAAGCGACCCTGCAAGCATTTCCCACGTGCGTGTAGGCAGTAAGTAAAACCCAAAGGCGGGGTTGCTGGAAGACAGTAACGCCGACAACCCAAGCGAAGCAAAAAACAGAGTAAGCACGACACCCAACGCCGTCGGCCGACCTGCCTTGAGTCGCCATACACACCACAACAACAAAGGCAGCAACAGGTAGAATTGCCACTCTACTGACAGTGACCACGTGTGTAACAACCACTGATCCTGGGAAGCATCAGAAAAATAGTCGGTTTCACGCCAGAATTTTATGTTCGAGAAGAAACCCAGCGCACTGATAACTTGAACCCCCAGCGCGCCGTACTCAAAGGCCGGCAGGAAGAACCAACCGAGGACCATCAAAACAACACACAACGCTGCCAATGCAGGAACAATTCGTTTGGCTCGCGCCAAATAGAAACCAAAAAGAGAAAGGCCTTTATTACTCTCAAGCCCTTCAATAATTATACTGGTCATCAAAAAACCAGATATAACAAAAAATATATCAACACCCACAAATCCGGCATTAAAACCAGGAATACCAAAATGATACAACACGACTGAAACGACCGCCCAGGCGCGCAAGCCGTTTATATCGAATCTAAACTTCCTGGCTTTACTCGAATTCTCTAGTGACATAATACTCGCCTTGCTCGTGCCTAACGTCTCTCACCACTGCCTACGGTGACAATGATCCGCCATTGTGCATCGCTACAGTTATGGACAGTCTAAAAATTTACCGTTTTAACGGACAGCTGTCGCGTGAAAGATCGAAACCGAGGGGCCTTCCAAGCCCCTCCAAGCCACGATGGACTACACGTACGCTTACCGCTACTACCGTGGTCTCAAGCGACGCTGCTGGTACAGCCAGTCAACAATTTCGCCATCAGGAGCATACCCACTCACTGTTTCCCTCAGCAATTGACGAACACGCGCGTAATCATCTTTCTCGAGCGCATCCAGCAACTCGCTGAGTTTTCCCTTGAGGAACGGCCACGGCAGCAAATCTTCATTTGCCCGCATGATCATTGGATGTTGGGTTGCCACAACATTGTCACCGATCAACAATTCCTCATACAGCTTTTCGCCGGGCCGCAAGCCCGTGAATTCAATTGCCAGGTCGCCGTGTGGATTCTTTTCCGAACGAACACTCAAGCCCGAAAGATGAATCATTTTCTCGGCAAGCTCGACGATCTTGACCGGTTCACCCATGTCCAGCACAAAAACGTCTCCGCCCACTCCCATGGATCCTGCCTGAATAACGAGCTGGGCGGCTTCCGGAATAGTCATGAAATAGCGAGTGATCTTCGGATGGGTGACCGTCAATGGGCCGCCGGACTTGATTTGCTTATGAAACAGCGGGATAACCGAGCCAGAAGAGCCCAGTACGTTACCGAAACGTACCATGGTAAAGCGGGTGCGGTTTACGTGCTTCTCGCCAGAGGCGCAACCGAAAAAGGCAGGATTGCTCTCCGCACTCAATGCCTGGAGCGTCAGTTCTGCCAAGCGCTTGGTACTGCCCATGACATTCGTTGGACGGACCGCTTTATCAGTTGAAATCAGCACAAAATTCGGCACGCCGGCCTGCAACGCTGCTTGGGCAGTATTCAACGTCCCCATTACATTGTTGAGAATACCCTCAGCGATATTGTGCTCAACCATCGGAACATGCTTGTACGCTGCCGCGTGATAAACAGTATCGACCTGCCAGGTGGTGAGAATATCCAACAATTTTTCATGATCTCGGATACTCCCCAGAATGGGAACTAGCTTTACCGATAGTGATTCCCTGGCGACCCGTTGCTCAAGCTCAGACAATACCGAGTAGAGATTAAACTCACTGTGTTCGAACAACAGAAGTGTTGTCGGGCCCAAGACCAGGATTTGTCGACAAAGCTCGGAGCCGATTGAACCGCCGGCCCCGGTAACAAGCACCGTTTGCCCGGCAATGCAGCGCTCCAGCAGGTCATGCTGAGCAGGCACAGCATCACGCCCCAGCAAGTCAGCAATATCAACTTCCTGAATATCATCTACCTTGACCAAGCCACTGGCGAGGTCCATGAACCCTGGCACACTTCGAACATGCAGAGGGAACCCTTCGAGGTAAGCGAGAATCTCCCGGCGCCTGGCGCGAGAGGCGGACGGGATGGCTAGCAAGATCTCCTGCGCACCCGACATCTCGATCATCCGCATAATATGCTTGGGCTTGTACACCTGCAGGCCGGAAATGACCCGATCAGCGATACTGGCATCGTCATCGATAAAGGCCACCGGGCGCATAACTCGTCCCATGCGCAGAGCGGCAACCAATTGATTACCTGCGGCGCCAGCACCATAAACTGCAACTTTCGTCAGGCCGTCGTCCCGCTTGGCGAAGGGGACATGTTGTGCAGCGGTAAACCAATCGCCCATGAAATATTGACGCATGGCCAAGCGCAAGCCACCAATCATGACCAGGCTAATCCACCAATAGTTGAAAATGATCGACCGGGGAACGACGGTTTGATGATTGCTGTACCAATAGACAAGGACGCCGAGAATCAATGCCGACAAGGTGACGGCTTTGACAATAACAATCAGCGCATCGTTTCCGAAATAACGCATGACAGCGCGATACATGCCAAGCCGAATGAACAATGGGATCGTCACAACCGGCGCGCTTAGAAACAACCAGGTGTGCTCGAGGATGGGATTGACCATCTCATCCAAACCCAAGCGGACAACAAACGCCAGCCACAAGGCGCCCCAAACCAGGAGAACGTCAGCCAAGACCTGTAGTAGTCGCTTCTGCCGCCTAGGTAGCTGAAGCAAGGTGCCTCGAATGTTTCTAACCATAAAAACCTCAACACTCATCAATCAGCATTCAGCTAATGCCGAAAAAGAAAATCCTTCTTCCTGGCGCGGTGCTGGTAAGCACACCCCCACGGTTGCGGATCAATTTTCTTTGACGCCCGCTTTGAATTTCAACGCCAATACAAACAGGCCTGCATAAGCCACCAGAACGCCGAGCAGCCCATCCAGATAGCCAAGCGAAACTGAACAGGCCAATGGCAGGAGCCAAACCACATTGATGAACAGAACCGCCAGGGTGACCGGTCGATGGCTACCCAACTGCCGGGAAGCGTACTGATAGGCGTGACTACGGTGGGCCTCGTAAACTCGGTCTCCTCGCAGCAGCCTACGCAGCAAGGTCGTTGTAGCGTCAACGACAAACACACCCAGAAGAATCAACCATCCCCAGAATAGTGCAGGATCTACCGCGAGTGCTGACAGTACCAGGACGCCCAGCGTGATACCCAAAAACCCGCTACCCGCATCACCCATGAAAATCTTGGCAGGTGGAAAGTTCCAAATCAGGAAACCGGCAGTCGCCGCAGCAAGCATCAGAGGTAGAAACGCTTCCCCCGGTTGCGCTACGAGCAGGTAGAGCAGAGCCCCGGACAAACAGGTGGTCACAGCCTCGACGCTGGCCAGACCGTCAATGCCATCCATGAAGTTGTAGAGGTTCAGCATCCAAACCAGAAATACCGCTGCCAACACATCTCCGGCGATACCCAGGTCGTAGGTCGTACCAAACAACAGCACAGGAGACAAACCGCCTTGAAAGATCAGCGCAATCGACGCGGCGGAAAAATGCCCGAGCAGACGCCAGCGCGCGGCAATATGTCCATGGTCATCAAGAAAACCGATGATCGCGACCAAAGCGCCACTACCTGCAAGGCCATAAAACGCCGACGCTGAAAGCTGACCATTGCCCAACAAGAAGACCAATGCCAGCAGAAAAGCGAGAACAATTGCCACACCGCCGCCGCGGGGGGTAGCGACCGTATGGGAGCTACGCTGGTTGGGGACGTCCATCAGGTTTCGCGCAAGCGCATAACGCCGTAGCAGGCCAGTGAGGGTCCAGGCTAATGAAAGTGTAATAAACAAAAGCCACCAAATCATATACATACATCCTCAAATAACTGACCCGCAAGGGAGACGCTTTCAGACTGAGCGCTCATGCCACCTGCAATACTTATTAATCTAGCGCATCAAAACGTCGCAACAATCGATATTACGAGCGCTTGACCACTTGATCATTTACGAGCAATACCGTCTTCTTCCGCTGCCTGAAGAATTTCGTCAAGCCATCCTTCCAAACGGTACTTCTGGTAGAGTTCAGGGCTAACATCCTTGTATTCAGTATGTAAAAATGAATTGGGGATCTCTGGCGCTAACCGGTCAATGACGCAGATATTCTGCTCCGAGTAAAAATCGTAAGTTTTCACGCTTGAATTGGTAGTGATTAGTTTCTTCCTGGCGCCCAATGTTTCCAACGTGCGCATGGTTAACCCCGTCTGATGAGGATGCTCAACATCGAGAATCGCTTTAGAGGAATTGAATACTGCCTGAACATCCTGTTTGGCCAGGGACTCAAACTTGAAGTGCGCTATTTTTGCCGAACGAAATGTCGGATTGATCAGCAGGTAAGCCCAATACACCCACTTCGCCTGGAGAAACAGGTACCAGTGCTTTTTGACATCGTGCCCCAGGCAGCGGTCCACCTTTGAAACAACCGAGTAGCGGTCCGAGTGCGCTGTACCAATGAAACTGACATCGATGTCCAGAGAGGACGTGTTGGCCTGCTCAAACCCCGAAGAAAAGAACAGCGGTCGAAAGCGCAGACCGTACTTATCTGCGTCTGTTCTATCGAACGACAGTACGCTATCAAAAAATTTGAGGTTATCAAGGGCCGATTGACGATTGGCGAATGAGTCCCACATATAGAGAACAAACTTCGCGTTGACAAAAGTACTTCGCCATTCTTCCAGCACTTCAGCCGAAAGCGTCTGACCACTGATCACGAAGACAAAGTCATACTCGGCTGCGTTCAGCGCTGAGACGGATTGGCGGTAGTACTTATTAGCCGCGCCGATAACCCAGTCCCTGCGAAACCGGGTGACCGCCTTCATGAAAGCGCTTTCAAAAGGCCGATCCAGAAGGAAGTCGACTTTTGCCCCGCGACGCTCCAGTTCATTCTTGATTTCGTTCTCATACCCGAAAAAACGCGGTGCAATGTAGAGAACTTTTTTATTATCCAATGGATATTTCACACTACAAATCCCGGAGCTTGATTATTTTTGCCGGCACGCCAGCCATCACCGCGTTGTCCTCAACCGACTTCAGTACAACCGAGTTGGCGCCGACAACAACGTTGTCACCAATACGAACACCGCCCAATATTTTGGCACCTGCACCAATGTAGGCGTTATCACCTACGACAGGGCGATGAAGCTCGCTGAAGGTGAAGTCCAAGTCGCGCGCGCCCAGGGTGACACCCTGATAGATAACGGCGTTCTTCCCAATGCACAGGGCACCGATGACGGTACCGTGTGTATGAGGGAAAAATAGCCCCGGGCCAATCTTGCATTGGGTCGCAATTTCGATACCAAACACCAACGTATTGAGCATCGAAAAAAAGCGTGCACCTATCCGCAGTCCCTTCGACTGACACGCATAAGCAAGCCGATAGAGCAAGACTGGGGCAAAGCGCGGTGATAGCATCCCACACCACAGCCTGAACGATGAAGTGCTACTTGTGTGGCCAAACAATTCACGGTGGCGCTTCGCATCCATTACCAGCACACTGCGCAACCCCAGATCTTCTTGCTCCATTGACCTTCCCTTACTTCATCAATTTACGGTCACGGAGTTCCTGATTTGCGCGTTCCAGCAAATCTTCAGGTAGCGGTTGCTGCGAAACCCAGTCGGCAAAACGGCGCAGGCCCTGCTGCAACGTCACCTTGGGGTTTACTCCCAGCAGGTTCTTCAAGCGCGTAATATCCGCATAGTTATGGCGAATATCACCAATTCTGAACTGCCCCGTCACAACGACATTGGGTTCTTTTCCGAATGCGCGCGAGAGCTCTTCTGCGACCTCCTTGACCGACGTAGCGATACCACTGCCAACGTTAATGACAGCATTAGGCGCTTGATCGACTGTCAAACCCGCCAATACCGCATCAGTGACGTCATCGACGTGAACGAAATCGCGACTCTCAGCACCGTCTTCAAACAACGGTAGCTCGCTTGCGCGGCGAATCTTGGTGGAGAAAATTGACAGGATTCCAGTGTACGGATTGTTGAGCGATTGACGCTCACCATAAACGTTCTGCAAGCGGAAAATAGAGAAGCCAATTCCCATCGACTGACAACCGATACGGACGAGATCTTCTTGGGCGTACTTTGTAGCCGCATAGAAAGAAGAAGGTGCAATCTGGTCGGATTCCTGGGTCGCTACCAAGGTCAACGCAGCACCGGTCTCTGGACACACAGGTTCCCACTCGGATTTACCCAAGGCTTCACCCGTACGGGCCAGAGGACAGACCCGGGCACCATTCAAGGCTGGGCTGACATACGCACCTTCACCGTAGACGGAACGGCTGGAAGCCAAAACGACTCGCTTGACCTGATGCTCCGACATCTTCACCAGCGCTTCGAAGAGCAATGCAGTGCCCTGCGAGTTGACTTCGTTGTAGCGCGCAATTTCATACATCGACTGCCCTGTGCCGGTTTCGGCAGCCAGGTGGACAACGGCCGAAACGCCCTGCAGCGCCTTGCTCCAATCGTCAAGGCTGGTCACGCTACCGCGGCGGAAGTCGATACCCGGGGATTCGAGCCACTCCAGGTCCTTGGGGAGGTGCCCATGAATCTGAGGAGAAAGGCAATCCAGAATCCTCACCTGCTTGCCTGCGGCGAGAATCTTGGGGACCAGGTGCGAACCAATGAAGCCCGCCCCTCCTGTAACCAGCACCAAATCCGACATAAATCCCTCACTCACGGTTGTCGTTCTCTACGCTGATGATCCTGAAGAACAGCGCAAGAATAAAAATAAACCCAAGCCCACCGCTAAACAACACCGCAGACAGCGAATTGAAGCACACATAATATACTGAAATGGCCAGGCATGCGATCAGCGCCTTATTGGCAGAGCACACACAGACGCGCACGCAAAAGGCCAGTATTATTGAGTAGAGCAGCACCCCTAAATAGTCGAAGCTAAGGTAAGCATCGACATAGAACACTGTATTGGCGGAGCCTGTACCTGTCTCATTCTGCCCCCACTGAAAGGCGAAGACTTCTTGCTCGAGATTGACTCTTTCCTCGCCAGAGATCCAGGCAATAGCGCTGATCGACTTACCATGCGTACTTTCGTCATTCAAGACAGTTTCGCGATAACGCAGCCAATCGATGGCAGTAACATAAGGGATATACCAGATACGATTGATGATGTAATAAATCTGCGAGGTTTCCCCAACAAACAAATTATATTCATCGGGCACCCCAGACATTGGATTAACTTCCTGCGCACCATCATCGGAAACAAAGGCACCCCGGGCAATAACACTGACCAATGCAATCAACAGCACCAACCAGAGCATGACCGCATAGGCCTTCTTCTTGTTTCCGGTATTCACGAAGATCACGACCAACGGAAGCATTGCAACCAGCGCCCTCGACTTCTCAAGGGTCAGGGCCAAGGAGAACAGGAAGGCTCCAAGTACCGCAAAACGCCAACGTGAACGAGTAATAAATAGCTGGGAAATAACCAATGGCATCAACGACGAGACACCAATCGCATACACGTAGAGCAGGCCTCGCTCCCACCCCTCTCGGGTGCGCAGGAACTCTTCGCGCAGCCCGGAAATATCAGACAGCGACCCACCCTTGAGCGCCTCGAATAGTGCGATACCGGGCGCAGTGATGGCGGCATAAACGATAACAGAGAAATATGCGCCCAGAATGACCCAGGAAAAGAAGGCCCACCCCACACGAACCTTTAATACACCGCCATAGAATGCTGTAAACCAACGCCCTCTAAATACAACGTAGGCAAAATAATAGACCATGACACTCATCATGGACAACAAGAGCAGTTCGAATGCCAGTTTGCGCTCACCAAAAAACACACCCAGCGCAGAAGGGACAATGTAGAACAGTATTAGCCCAACAATAGGCAGCAAGTAAACGTTTCTAAATTTTAAAATACTGAGCACTTCATCGCCCCTAATATAACAACTCAGCCGGACGTAACTCAAACTTCACCGGCAACGTCTGCACCCGGATCACAACTCAGACATTTCGCTTCAACGTCGATTTCAACTTCTGCAGTGGGCCGACCACAATGCCAATGAAGGTTTTGTTAGCCAACACAGCCAGGGCAATCCTGGTCATCAGGCGCTTGAGTCCTGAAGAGTACGCCAGAAAGTACGGCGCCAGCTGCCTGACCTTGTCTGGATTCTTCTTGACTACCTGCCTGTACAGCTCGCCCAGCAGATAACGATAGGCGCCGGCCTGGCAGGCTCGACGAATCTTCGGGTCATCAGGATAGCGTGCCTGGATGATGTCTAGCGTTCGCAGCGACTCATCGAGCAGTTCAAATGTTCTCTCACTTGCACCCAGGCCATGCTTTCTGTACTTTCCGTAGATACCTGGTAACTCCTTGATCTTACCGTTGAGTCCTACCTCGATACAGAACATCCAGTCAGAAACAACAGGGAATCTCGTATCAAACCCATACGCCGGGCAGGCTGAGCGCCTGACCATCAACGACGAGGCACCTGGAATACCGCACTTCGCAATCAAATCGTAAACGTCGCTTACCCGTTCTTTTTCTGTCGTATTGGTCGTAAACAGAACTTCGCCAGTTTGATGAACAAATACTTCAACGGAGTGATAGGAAAGCACCACTTCCGGATCTTCAAAAAGCGCTACTTGAGCTTGAATTTTACCAGGTAAAAAGAGGTCATCCCCACCCAACACGGCAAGCAGCTCACCCGTACAGGCGTTAAAGGCCGCGTTCGAGTTACCGGTAACGCCGAGATTGATCGGATTGAATACCGGCTTGACTTGCAACGGGTATTTTTTCTGATACTCGTTGATAACCGCCTGCGTTCCATCCGTGGAGGCGTCGTCTGCAACCACAACCTCCAAATTCGGATAGCCTTGGGAGACGACACTTTCAATCGTCTCACCGATCAAATCGACCTGATTGTAAGTCACAATCATTACCGACAATTTTGGAGAATAGCTACTCACACATCACTCCCTGCAATTTGGACATCACGCTTCATCAGTGGGGCAGTCGCACGCCATACCATCACCCAATAAATCAGGTAAATCAGTGCATGCGCCATCGCAACACCTTCCAGGCCCAGCCACCCTGTGAAGCCATAGGTGAGAAAAACAAACCCTGATGCGGAAATAACCTCCAAGGCGATAAAGCGCTTGAACATTGCCTTGCCCAGCATCAGATAAGCTAACAGCCAACTTCCAATCTTCAAGCTGTCGCCAATCATTTGCCAGGCAAACAAATCGCGCATTGGAGAAAATTCAGGCGTAAACAGAATCGAGATAATCAGGTCTCGAAATAGGTAGATGATCAAACCGCAGAGCGCAGACACCGGCAAAATCAACTTGTAGCCTTGAGCGATTTCACGCCTCAACGCCCCAGGCTCTGACACTTCAGACAAGCGTGGCAAAAAATAGACACTTAATGTCGTCGTGGCGACAATCAGGTAAGCGGAGCTCATTCGCCACAAGGCTTCCCAGTAACCTGCGAACTCCCAGCCCAATGTGGTTCCCAGATGGTCACGCACCAGAATATGGCTGACCGGAACACAGATCGCTGAGGCCAAGGCCATCAAGGTAAACTTTGACAAATTGACAAGTGCCGGTTTTTCTATGGCGCCAAACAGATAACTGACTCGGAACCAAGGCGCCTTGCGGCACAGCCACAGCGTCACAAAAAACGCCAAGGACTGATAGACCGCGAGCGCTACCAGTGCACCGTAAAGCCCCCAAGCCAGCGTCATTAACACCGTTATCAGCAGTGCAAATACACTACCCGCAATGTTGGCAATTACGTACGACAACACCTCCTTCTTGCCATTGAGAATCGCCAAGAGGAGGGTATTCAGGGTGAAGAGAACCAAGGTGGCGGCAAACCAAAGAAAGACGCCGCCAAAATTTTCGTCCTTTAAAAACCAGTAGGCCAGCTGTTTATTGAGAAGCGCAATGATCAGTGAAGCCAGCAACGAGCCGATTAACGCAATCGAACCCGCCGTTCGCCAGATGCTGTGCTGTTTTTCCGGCTGTTCATGGTACTCGGCAGTGTACTTGGTCACGCCAGTATTGATCGCCCCACTGGCAAAAGTGGTCATCATCTGCACCGCATTCTGAAACTGCCCGAGCGCCGCATAGCCGGCCGGCCCCACGTAAACAGCAAGTACCTTGTTGATACCGAGTAACGTCAACATCTTTATGATGACTGCGATACCATTCAACATACTGGTTTTTATCAGCGTCATAGGTTCAAATCACCTTACGACACAAAGCGATTACATGCTTCGATCACTTTATCAGCATCCTCAAGACTCATCACCGGGCTGAGCGGAAGGCTCAAGACCTCCTGATGAATCATTTCAGTCAGAGGATACGACTGCCCGTTCATATCCGCGTATGCCAACTGTTTGTGCGGTGGAATAGGATAATGAATGATGGTCTGAATACCGAGGCTGCTCAAATGTGCCTGCAACTTCTCGCGTTGCGAACTACGGATCACGAAGAGATGCCAGACATGCTGCGAATACGAAGCAGCATCCACGGTGGAGGCCAATGGCAAGCGAATCGCATCATTTTTGATGCCTTGCAAGTAACGATTGACAATTTTCCGGCGATGCTGAGTATGCTCATCCAAATACTTGAGCTTAACGCTGAGCAGCGCAGCCTGGAGTTCGTCCAGTCGACTATTTACACCTTGGTAGAGATTTTTGTACTTTTCGTGTGAACCGTAGTTACCCAGCGCCCGGATAGTACTGGCTAACTCATCATCATTGGTTGTTACAGCACCGGCATCGCCTAGCGCTCCCAGGTTTTTACCTGGGTAAAAACTGAAACCGGATGCATCACCCCAAGCACCCGCTTTTTTACCCTCCAGCAAGGCGCCATGCGCTTGTGCCGAATCCTCAAGAATAAGCAGATCATGCGCCTTCGCAATCTCTTTAAGTTGCGGCATAGGCGCTAACTGCCCATACAAATGAACAGCCAGGATCAGACGGGTTTTGGGTGTAATCGCGGCACGAACATTGTCGGGGCACAGGTTGAACGTCTGTGCATCAGGCTCAACCAGTACCGGGACGAGTTTGTTTTCAGTGATGGCAAGTACACTGGCAATGTAGGTATTGGCGGGAACAATAACCTCATCACCTTCGCGCAATTTACCCAATTCTTTCCACGCACGAATGGTCAAGATCAATGCATCCAGGCCATTGGCAACACCGATGCAATTACGCGCCCCACAGTAGTCAGCAAACGCACCCTCAAATGCTTCGAGACTACGTCCGTGTATATACCAACCCGAATCAATAACGTCTGTCGCAGCTTGAATCAACTCATCTCTGAACTGCCGATTGACAGCAGCGAGGTCAAGGAAAGAAATCATGTTCTACTCCACTTGTATTCTATTCGTTAGCGCGGTTCAATTACGAAATATAGTCTCGAGCTGAGACAATAGAGTCGACGATTTTTCCACTGCCCAGTCGCTCTAGAATCTGCTGACTTCTGAGCCCGTTTGTTACCAGGAATACATCCACCCCTAGCTCGCCTGCGGCTTGCGCATCAACCTCGGTATCACCAATCCAGACGGACTCATTGGCGACAAGGTCACCACCAAGGTAGTCACGCACGGCTTGCGCCTTGCCCTCTCCAGCGCTTTGATGGGTGCACACAAGGACCTTATCCAGATAAGCACTCAACCCGGCAGCATCCAACTGTACTTGAAGTGCCTGCGCATCCTTCCTCAGCGTGACCAGCACCAGTCTCTTGCCTTGCTGCTTCCAGTGACGTAAGCATTCCAGCGCACCCGGCTGAACCGTGTCCAGCTCAAGAGCCTGCGGCGACTCGATCATTTCAAGCCAGCGGACCAGGAAGTCGTCGTACAAGGCCTCTGCACCGGAAAGAGCCAAAAGCTCCCGGCGATTGATGGTTTCGCGCTTCAGCTGCCAATAGGTAGTTGCATCTATTGGCGTGAATCCTGCCTGCTCCAGAATGCTGCGGTAGCAATGGAAGTGCCGGACATTACCGTCCAGTAGAGGCCCATCCAGATCAAGAAATACTGTATTTACTTTTTTCACTGTAGAGCCTCGACAGGGAGCGATGAAACAATGGATATATTATTAATGATCTTGCACTGATTGCAGTTTGAGTAGCATGTGATTGAACTCTGCAGTCAAACCTCGATCAAAATCATACTCTTCAGCGAGCAATGTTTTTTTCAGCAAACGGTTGTCAAAAACAAAATCCCGCCCCCTGGTTGAGACTGCTTGATGATTGACCTGCACCGAACGACCACTGATGACTACCAGTTTCTCGACGAGCGCCTTGATGCTGATTGGCGCTCCACCAACGATATTGATAACGCGTTCTCCGGTATCACATGTGACCGCCTTGAGAATCGCACTGACGATGTCTTCAATATAGATAAAGCTGCGGAGTTCCTCACCGCCACCCCATATCTGTACCGGTTTGCCGGACAAGATATTGGAGATCGTCAGTGGCAGAATCTTCTGGTAGGCCTCTTCGCCCGGGCCATAGATGTGGCCCAAGCGCAAGATTTCATGGCTGATCGATCGCTGACTGGCGAAGACCTCAACCATCTTTTCGCCATACAGCTTTGACGCACCGTAAAGCGTTGCCGGCGCGAGCGGCGTCGACTCAGAAATGCGCTCTGCCGCTGCGTACACATCCAGCGTGCTGGTAAAGACGACTTTCTTGAGTGAGGCAAACTGGAACCTGAGCAGGTTTTCAGTGAAGCTGATATTGCGACCACAGGCCTCGATATCATTCGCTTCCTGACCGCTCTTTGGCGTAAAGGCACCTGCATGAATCAGCACATCGATATCATTGAACCTGTCAGGTCCGAGCTGCGAAAGATCATGACCTTTCGCCACAACAGATTGGACGCCGTCAAGCTCACGACTTGTCAAAGCAACGACATTATCATGACCAAATGTTTCAATTGCCGTTCTCAGCAGGTGGCCACCAACAAATCCACCTGCTCCGGTCAGTAGAATTTTCATGGAAAAATAATCCGTTCTTCCATTTCCTGACTGGTCACCAAGCGTGGCTCGGTATCCATCCCCCTCATCCACATCAGGCCGGCCGGCAATGGATTGAGAACCTTTTCAAATGCTGGCAACGGTTGCTTCAGGGCAATGCACTTGAAAATTTCCGGCAAGTTCAGCCCCGCCTCGGTAAAGAAACGAACCGTGGTGAAAAAGCGCGAGATGTTGATTTCAGTCGGATTCGGGTAGCCGTCCTTGTCATAGGCCATGTCCACACCGAAGATACCGTGTGGCCTGTCCGAAACAGCCTTTATCGCACGCATGGAGACATCGTTGACAACTTCGTCATCACAGGTCATGCCCACCTTGGTCACACCGGTAACGCCAGAGATCGTACGATTGCCGTGGGTCCACCCCTGCCGGGCTCTGGATTGAGCGACAACCAGTTGACCTTCATGCCAGATGGAAAGCCAGGTGACCGTTTTCGAGGTCAGCATCTGGGCAGCAATAAAGTCGCCCCAGCCGGAATAGTGATCAATCCAGGCCTTGGCCAGCTCAAAGTTGTTGGTGGGCAAAGACCCCTTGCCACCGCCACCGATTGAGGAGGCCCGGAGCCAGATTTTGCCGGACTCATCGCCCAGTTCGGCAAAGGCTTGCTTGAGGTCTTCCGGGTTATTGATGACAAGGTTCTTCGGCACCTTGACACCGGCCTTGACAAAAGCCTCGTAGGACTTGTGCTTAAAAACACAGGTATCAATCACACTGTGCTCTGGCATGAACACTTTGGTCCCGGTAGCCAGGATGTCATCACGAATTTGCGAAGCATGAAAAACTTCGAGATCATTTTGAAAATGAATCAGATCCGGTTTTTCGAGTGCCAGGACCTCCAACAACCGAGCCTTGTAGTCAGGTGAATCGGCGTTAGGTACATAGTACTTTCGAGATGCTCTGGACAAAATCAGATCACTGGGCTCCGAGCCCATGCCGATGACTTCATTTTCCGGATTACACAGCAGCGAAAAAATCACACCTTCAGACGGCGCGCCACCGGCGCCCGCGATCAAAATTTTCATACAGTAACACCCACTTCCTGAGCTTCTATAAATTGCTGATAGTTGCGAATGTAATCACTTTCATCATAAAGATGGCTTGCAATGACCAACAGCACACAATCAGCACTAAAGTCATGCATTTCTCGCCACATCATACTTTCGATCAACAAGCCTTTAGTTGGGCAATCAAGCCAGACTTCTTCACGAACCGTCCCATTGTCCAAAATCATTCTGCATTTTCCAGAAACGCAGATAGCAACTTGCTTTAACTGACGATGAGCGTGATAACCCCGACTGACGCCCTCACCAGTATGGTAGAGATAATAGATTCGCTTGATTTCAAACGGAATGACTTTACCTTGTTCGATAGAAACCAAGCTACCTCGTTCGTCGCCAAGAATCTGAAAATCAATCCACTTAATCAAACTCATTTACTCGCCCTCGATCTGAGACAACCGTGGCGCTTCCTGATCCTTTTGATTGACGATCAATACATCAAGTGCAGGCCAGTCAATATTCAGATCAGGGTCATTCCAAAGAATCGCGGCTTCGGATTGCTTCGCATAGTAGTCAGTCGTTTTATAATGGAAGTGCGTGTTGTCTTCCAATGCCAGAAAACCATGCGCGAAGCCTTCCGGGATCCACAGCATACGTTTATTGCTGGCGCTAAGCTCAACCCCAACCCATTGCCCAAAGGTCTTGGAGCCTTTGCGGATATCCACCGCGACATCGAAGGCCGCACCTTGCGTGACCCGCACCAGTTTGCCTTGGGCATGAGGTGCACGTTGGTAATGCAAGCCACGTAACACTCCACGCTTGGAGCAAGAGTGATTATCCTGGACAAAGGGCTTGGGCACTTGCAATGCCAACGCTTGCAACCCGCCATGAAAGCGAGCCTCGTTGAAACTCTCCATAAACCAACCGCGATCGTCTTCGTAGACATCCGCTTCAATGACGACAACTTCTGAAAGCTTAGTTTGTGTAAGTCTCAAAGAGGGTTACTCCATTCAGATTTATGAAATTGGTCCATTGTATGGCATCTTGCACTGCGCAGCACCTTGCCGGCCTCCCTGCAACGAAATGAAGGCAATTTGCAATCAACTGCTGCACGCAGAGCGAAGCCCCCATAGAAACCTGCATCGTCAGGATTCAACCGAGTTACAAGACAGCCATCCCTGTCCTTCGGCGCCAGCACAGTCAAATCGACTGCCCGCCCAAACCATTAGGCAGCTTAAGAGACGCAAAGACAAATGGATCTCGGTCGATGAATGCAACAAACCAGGGTTCCCAGCAGGTGCTGCGAACAGGGACAGGAGCCCGTGCGTGACGACGGACATCCACGCGCTTTTGGATGACGGTGGATTCCCCTCGCCAGCGACGACTGCTCGCCCGGTCACGATCTCGTGCACCCTGTATTGAGCACTGGAAGGCCTAGACAGAGTCGCGTCTTACACTCAAACAATGATCGCACGAGAATCCTTAGCTCTTGACCTTCCAAAAGAAACCTGATGACTTCTACGACCGCCAAGCCTGTAGACAAAGTGCCACCACCCGGATAAGACAGGGCACCATAAACCCAGCATTATAGAATGGGCTCCGCCTCGCAGATACACCCAATTGCAACTATAGGCACATCAACCCGGAAGCGGAACCTGAGAGCACTGAGCAAGCAGCAGTGTCATGGCTGGACAACCCAGAATAAAGATTGCACGGCCTCCCGCCGCCCCAGCGATGAAGGCAGCGAGACTCGGTACAGCGATAGAAATCGCTTCAAAAAACTCGAAAAAACACAGCAAGCACTGACGACCTCATCAGTCCCGCTGCAGCCCTTTGGCAGCAACAGCAGGCAATGTGGGCGCCCCCAGATCAAGACTTGCACGTGTAACACGGGCCATATTCTTGATCCGAAGGAACTGCCGAACCAAAGCGCAGACCGTCCCGAGGATCAACCCCAGCATTAAACCCAAGACAATGACCATCATCTTTTGTGGTTTAACCGGTGCAGTGGGCTGAACAGCCCGGCGATCAATACCAACAAGCTGCAACTGATTGACATCAATTTGAAGGGTGCTCAAACGGAGATACTCGTTACGCAACGACTCTACATCAGCGAGGAAGATATCTTCATTCGACCGTCTTTTCAGAACCTGGATTTCACGATTGACCTGGAGCATCTGCAACTCTTTGAAAATCTGGGCAACCCGAGCCTCGGTAAACTCATCAGACTTGCGCTGCAGCAACGCAGCACGCTCTGCCTCCAGCGCCTCTGTCCCCATGAAATATAATGGAATTTGCTGGTTATTGACTTCTGTTCGCATTACACGAGCGGACGCGGCATGCTCAGCTTCTGCCAATGCAGAAGGGGTGGTTGGCTTGACAATACCCAACGCGCGCGCAATCCCAATAGCCTCGGTCAACTGTGCAATCCGATCTTTGCGCAACAGCTTCAACTGCTGACGCAGCGCATTCAACTCGTCTTGCAGTTGAGCACGACGCAGATCATCGACCTCCTGTAGGCGCGCAATCTTTACTTCCTTGTCCAACTCGTAAGTGGCCCGCGCGGCGTCAATTTTTTTATCGAGTTCGGTGATACGATTCTTCAAAACAACTTCGAAATCACTCGCCAGTTTCTGCCGCTCTGTAGCTACGGCGAAATCCACAAAGCTGTTGAGAATTTGCACACCATCAATTTTTTCCGGATAGTCCAATTCCAGGGCTACCGAAGATGGCAGCCCGGCAAGTTTGCTACCATTATTGACGGTGACACGCAGAGACTTCTTGTTGAACGCCTCAAAGTTCTGATCAAAACTATTGCCAGGCTCTTCAATAGCCTTGAAGAGATCTGGGTTTGCCTTGAAGAACTCCAGGCGCATCTCGTAGGAGTCCAACGCCCCACCAACCTTGAGCAACGCTGCCTCTGGCGCCAAACTATAAATGCCCGAACGATTCAAGGCATCAAGCTCTTTTAATGCTACCGGACGCAAGACGCTGGCAACTCGATATTCGGGCGTTGCTAGAAATGCATAAAGCGCAGCTGCTCCGGCAATCAGCGCGGCAATAACAAGCACAAAGTTTTTTTGCTTCCAAACCGACTCAACAAGAGCAAACAACTCTATTTCATCTGATTCGGCTACGGGAGGGATACGGCTAACACTACTCACTATCAGACCTGCCTTGGAAAGTAAACCTCAGGCTCGCGCTCCAGACAGGTCGATTGGCAAATTCTACTTCTTCACCTTCAGATGCCGAGCCTCAAACCCGGCTACCACTGTCTGTCCTTCGAGAACTGAAGCATTTTGCCATCCCTAACCCTGTTTGAGAATCGTAACAAAAAAATTTTCGCCGTCGCAGCCCTCGCAACAGAGGCCTAGACCCTAGCCTTCCGTTGGTCAAAGAAAAAAATACGAAGCGCTGCAATCAAGAACCCAAGCACTACGCCCAAGAGAAGACCGACAATTAGCACGGCGGATTTTTTCGGTTTGATGGGTTCGTCAGGCTGCTGGATAGGTCCATCCAATCGATACACCTCCACCCCTTCAGGAGCAACCTCAAGGTTTTTGTAAAAGCTATAGGCAACCTGCAACTCACGCAATTGTTTGATAAACGGGTCATCAGACTTGCGCTCCTCGAGGTTTCTGATTTCAGCCTCGAGCGCTTTACTTCCTCGCATGTAGGTCAACTCACCATCCATGCCTGCCGAGACCTCAGAAGACAGGTTGCCGGAAATAATCGGCGGCTTTTCAAGACCAATAGCCCGGGACACTGCCAGCGCCTCACGTAACTGCACAATAAGGTCTTCACGAACTTTTTGCCCGCTTTCCCGCAATGTACCGATTCTTTGATTCAGGTTACGCGCGCGAACCTCAGCTTCACGGTTGACGTTCTTGATCATCTCCGCCTTTGCCACACTGCCCGCCCGCTCCAAGTAGTGCTCCGCCCATTCCTTGGCAACGGCAGGATCATTGCCCTGAACCGTTACCGCATAACGATCTGACCCCGGTTTGGCTACGGAGGTAATCAAGAGTTTTTTGGAAAATTCAGAGTACAGCGAGTCCATCGGTTTCTTTCGCTCAGACTCACTCAAGGAAGGCAGATAGATATCCTTGAAAAACTGGCGACGCAATGACTCAGCTTGCAGATTTCGCAGAAAAACGTCATAGACCTGTTTGACGTCGTAACGATTCATTTCTGACTCATTGGTACGGCCGTAGTTGAAATCGGCAATATCATTCTGTGTAGGTGGCAAAACAAATGCCTTCGCCTCATAGGTCGGCTCTGCGAGCAACGCGTAAGCACCTGCAATACCAAAACACAACACGATAGAAGCCGCGATCAAAACCCACTGACGTGAAAATTTTACGCCCAGCTCATACAAATCGATCTCATCGGCAGCACCAGGACTCGGTTGCTTTTCATGCATATACACATTTTCCTTTTATTTTTCTCATAACCCCACCCGGCCGAACTACTAATAACCGAGGAGATAGCCACTTTTGCCTTGGCAACATACTTTAAAAATAAACCGAATGGTCCAGCGCGATGTCAGCCGTAACTACCCGAACTCAACACCAGTCTAGACCTATTTCAGCGGACCTCGGCGGGAAAATACGGTCAACAGCGGACCAACAACAAGCCCTACACATAACGCCAGCAAGAGATAAACCGACACTGGTAACTGTGGCAATGTCCAGCCCAAAAATTGTAACTGCGCCGCCAGCTGATTTTCTAGGACAAATACCATCACGACAGCCATGAGCAATAACAAAAATACGACCAAAAACAACCGCTTAAAGTTCCGCACGGGCGCTCCTTTTCATCCGATTCAATCTTCGTGCTGCCCTTCTTCTTCATTCACCCGATCCCGCAGCTCCTTACCTGGCTTGAAGTGTGGCACAAACTTGCCATCCAGGCTGACGGACTGGCCGGTTTTCGGGTTACGGCCTACGCGCGGGGCGCGGTAATGCAGGGAGAAGCTGCCGAAACCGCGGATCTCGATGCGGTCGCCAGTGGCCAGGCACTGGGACATTTGCTCAAGCATGGTCTTGATGGCCAGCTCGACATCCTTGGATGAGAGCAGCCCTTGATGGGTGACAATACGTTCGATCAGCTCCGACTTCGTCATATTTTTCCCTTCTTTATCAAGCAGCTAGATCATTGCTTCGTAGTTTTTAGCATGACCTGAGGGATTTGAACAGGGTGGTTCTTGACTTAAACGGAATTTGAAGACACACGCTTTGCTGCAGTAGATGATAGCTCTTTGACACCAATTTCACCGAAGCTCACTGGCGCAAGGGTTCCAGCCCCAGGCGCAAACTTCAGACACAAAAAAGGGCGACCGAAGTCGCCCTTTCTTAAACACCAGCAGAACTTAGTTCTGTTTGGCCATTGCCTGACGCAGCAGCGCAGCCATGGTGGTGTCAGCAGCTTCCGGAGCAGTTTCTTTCAGGCTCTGGATAGCTTCTTTCTCGTCAGCGTCGTCTTTCGACTTGATCGACAGCTGGATGACGCGCGATTTGCGGTCAACGCTGATGATCTTCGCTTCGATCTCTTCGCCTTCCTTCAGGACGTTACGTGCGTCTTCAACGCGGTCACGGCTGATTTCGGAAGCTTTCAGAGTGGCTTCGATGTCGTCGGCCAGGGTGATGATGGCGCCTTTGGCGTCAACTTCTTTTACAACACCCTTGACGATTGCACCCTTGTCGTTCGAAGCAACGTACTCGGAGAACGGATCGCTTTCCAGTTGCTTGATACCCAGGGAGATACGCTCGCGCTCTGGGTCAACCGACAGGATGACGGTGTCCAGCTCGTCGCCCTTCTTGAAGCGACGTACGGCTTCTTCGCCGACTTCGTTCCAGGAGATGTCCGACAGGTGAACCAGGCCGTCGATGCCACCGTCCAGACCAATGAAGATACCGAAATCGGTGATCGACTTGATGGTGCCGGAGATCTTGTCGCCCTTGTTGAACTGGCCAGAGAAGTCTTCCCATGGGTTGGACTTGCACTGCTTGATGCCCAGGGAGATACGACGACGCTCTTCGTCGATGTCCAGAACCATGACTTCCACTTCGTCGCCGACTTGTACGACTTTCGAAGGATGGATGTTCTTGTTGGTCCAGTCCATTTCGGAAACGTGTACCAGGCCTTCCACGCCTTCTTCCAGCTCTGCGAAGCAGCCGTAGTCGGTCAGGTTGGTAACACGCGCCATGACGCGAGTGCTTTCTGGGTAACGAGCCTTGATAGCAACCCATGGGTCTTCACCCAGTTGCTTCAGACCCAGGGATACACGGTTACGCTCGCGATCGTACTTCAGAACCTTGACATCGATCTCGTCGCCAACGTTGACGATTTCCGATGGGTGCTTGATACGCTTCCAAGCCATGTCGGTGATGTGCAGCAGGCCATCAACGCCGCCCAGGTCAACGAATGCGCCGTAGTCGGTGAGGTTCTTGACGATACCTTTGACTTGCTGGCCTTCCTGCAGGGATTCGAGCAGAGCTTCGCGCTCGGCGCTGTTCTCGGCTTCCAGGACGCTGCGACGGGAAACGACAACGTTGTTGCGCTTCTGGTCCAGTTTGATGACCTTGAATTCCAGCTCTTTGCCTTCCAGGTGGGTGGTGTCGCGCACTGGGCGGACATCAACCAGGGAACCAGGCAGGAACGCACGGATGCCGTTAACGTCGACAGTGAAGCCGCCCTTAACCTTACCGTTGATAACGCCCTTGACCACTTCTTCGGCGGCGAAAGCTGCTTCCAGAACAATCCAGCACTCGGCGCGCTTGGCTTTTTCACGGGACAGTTTGGTTTCGCCAAAGCCGTCTTCGACCGCGTCCAGCGCAACGTGAACTTCGTCACCGACCTTGATGGTCAGTTCACCAGCTTCGTTGTAGAACTGCTCGAGCGGGATGACACCCTCGGACTTCAGGCCAGCGTGTACGGTAACCCAGTCGCCGTCGATGTCGACAACGATACCGGTGATGATCGCACCCGGCTGAAGATTGAGGGTTTTCAGGCTTTCTTCAAAGAGTTCTGCAAAGCTTTCGCTCATTTTAATTCCTGTAGATTAGGGCGGTAGAAACGCCCATCAGCCACATTCCAGACAATGTGGGTTTCGTTCATATAAAGGAAAGCCGACAGGACGTTGACTGGTGCCCCTGCCTGCTTCCCTGGTCATCAGGCGATATCGCGCAGGGCAATCTCGCTCTTGATGCGTTGCAACACCTGCTCGATGGACAACTCCGTGGAATCCAGCTGGATCGCATCGGCCGCCGGCTTGAGCGGGGCCACTGCGCGCTGGGTGTCACGCTCATCACGCGCACGGATCTCATCTAGCAGACTCGACAGACTAACATCTTCGCCCTTGCCCTTCAACTGCAAGTAACGACGGCGGGCCCGCTCCTCGGCACTCGCGGTCAGAAATACCTTCAGCGGTGCGTCCGGGAACACCACGGTGCCCATGTCGCGACCATCGGCAATCAGCCCCGGCGCCTCCTGGAACGCCCGCTGGCGCTGCAGCAAGGCATCGCGCACCGCCGGCAGCGAAGCCACCAGGGAGGCACCAGCACCTACTGTTTCGGTGCGGATGACATTGCTGACATCCTCGCCTTCAAGAATGATCTGCTGCAACTTGCCCGGCTCGGCGGCAATAAACTGCACGTCCAGATGCGCAGCCAGCCTTACCAGCAGCTCTTCATTGGTCATGTCGACGCCGTGATTGCTCGCCGCAAACGCCAGCAGGCGATACAGCGCACCGGAGTCCAGCAGCTTCCAGCCCAACTCGCGGGCGAGCAGGCCCGCCACGGTACCCTTGCCCGAACCACTAGGACCGTCGATGGTGATGACCGGTGCATTCACGCTCACGACTTGCCCTCTTCAGCAACACGGATGCCAACTTCGGCGCACAGCGCCAGGAAGTTCGGGAAAGAAGTCGCGACGTTGGCACAGTCATGGATGCGGATCGGCGCGGTAGCACGCAGCGAGGCAACGCTGAAGGCCATGGAAATGCGATGGTCGCCATGACCATGCACTTCACCGCCGCCAATCACACCACCGTCGATGATGATGCCGTCCGGAGTCGGCTCGCACTTCACGCCCAGAGCCAGCAGGCCATCGGCCATGACCTGGATGCGGTCCGACTCCTTGACCCGCAGCTCTTCGGCGCCACGCAGCACGGTACGACCTTCGGCACAGGCTGCAGCGACGAACAGCACCGGGAACTCGTCGATGGCCAATGGCACCAGGTGCTCGGGGATCTCGATACCCTTGAGTTTAGCCCCTCGCACGCGCAGATCGGCCACCGGCTCACCGCCGACTTCACGCTGGTTTTCCAGGGTGATGTTGCCGCCCATCAGATTGAGGATATCAATCACACCGGTACGGGTCGGGTTGATGCCTACGTGCTCGAGCAGCAGTTCGGAACCTTCGGCGATCGATGCTGCCACCAGGAAGAAAGCCGCCGAGGAAATGTCTGCCGGCACCTCAATATGGGTGGCCGAAAGCTTGCCGCCGGATTCCAGGGAAGCGGTAGGACCTTCGACATTCACGCTGTAGCCAAAACCGCGGAGCATGCGCTCGGTATGGTCGCGGGTCGGCGCAGGCTCGGTAACGGTGGTCTTGCCCTGGGCATACAGGCCAGCCAGCAGCAGGCAGGATTTGACCTGGGCACTGGCCATCGGCAGCGTGTAGGTCAGGGCCTTGAGCGTGTGGCCTCCGCGAATGGTCATCGGTGGACGACCTTCAGCGGCGGTCTCGATCACCGCACCCATTTCCCGCAGCGGGTTGGCGACACGGTTCATCGGCCGCTTGGACAGCGAGGCATCACCGGTCAGTACGGTGTCGAACGACTGAGCGGCCAGCAGGCCGGACAGCAGGCGCATCGAGGTGCCGGAGTTGCCCAGGTAGATCGGGCCCGGTGGCGGCTTCAGGCCATTGAGGCCAACGCCATGAATGGTCACTCGGCCATGATGCGGGCCTTCAATGACCACACCCATGTCACGGAAGGCCTGCAAGGTCGCCAGGGCGTCTTCGCCCTCGAGAAAACCTTCCACTTCAGTGGTGCCTTCGGCCAGGGAGCCAAGCATGATCGAGCGATGGGAAATCGATTTGTCACCTGGTACGCGAATACGGCCGGACACGCGGCCACCAGGGTTTGCCAGGAAAATCAGGTCGTTGGAATTCATAGCGTCCACATAGGCCCGGCGGGCCAGGATTTTACTGAAGTGTTCGCGGGCAACCCGGGCGCGCGTGAAGACGCCCAGCAATTGATGCCCATCCCCTGCATCGACCGCGTCGCGCAAGGCGTCGAGGTCGCTGCGAAATGTATCCAGTGTGCGCAGGACAGCTTCGCGATTGGCGAGAAAGATGTCGTGCCACATGACCGGGTCGCTTCCGGCGATTCTCGTGAAATCGCGGAAACCTCCGGCAGCGTAACGGAAGATATCGAGGTTTTCATTACGCTTGGCCAGGGAATCGACCAGGCCGAAGGCCAGCAGGTGTGGCAGATGACTGGTAGCAGCCAGCACTTCGTCGTGACGCTCGACCTGCATATGCTCGACATCAGCCTCCAGCGCACGCCAGAGCTGGTCAACCAGTGCCAGCGCGGTCGGATCGGTTTCTGCCAGCGGCGTGAGAATGACCTTGTGACGACGGAACAGTGAGGCATTGGATGCCTCCACCCCGCTCTGCTCGGAGCCCGCAATCGGATGCCCGGGGACGAAACGCGGCAGATGCGCGGCCAGGGCCTGGCGCGCAGCGCGCACGACATTGCCCTTGGCGCTGCCCACGTCGGTCAACACCGCCTGCCCCAGATCAAGCCCGGCCAGGCGCGCGAGCAGCTTCTCCATGGCCAGGATCGGCACCGCAAGCTGAATGACATCAGCGCCGACGCACGCAGCGGCAAGGTCTTCTTCACAGCGGTCGACCACGCCCAACTCCACCGCCAGCTTGCGCGACTGCGGATCCAGATCGACACCGACCACTTCGCGACACAGGCCGCTTTCACGTAGCCCCTTGGCGAAGGAACCGCCGATCAGGCCCAATCCGACCACCACCAGCCGGCCGATGATCGGCTCAGGCTTGTTTACCACGACTTCAACCACGGAGCTGGACCCTGTTCAAAACTGCATGTACGCCACTCATAACCTCAGAGTACCGCCTTGGGGTAGGAACCCAGCACCTTCAGGGCCACGGCTTCCTGACTGATCTGCTCCAGCACGGCCTTGATCAGCGGATCACGGTGGTGGCCGACGAAATCGATGAAGAACACGTAGGTCCATTTACCACTGCGCGACGGACGGGTCTCGATACGGGTCAGGTCGATACCGTTTTCGTGGAACGGCACCAGCAACTCGTGCAAGGCGCCCGGCTTGTTGCTCATGGAGACAATGATCGAGGTCTTGTCGTCGCCGGTCGGCGGCACTTCCTGGTTGCCGATCATCAGAAAACGCGTGGAGTTGTCCGGACGGTCTTCGATCTTCTCGGCCAGACGGGTCAAGCCGTACAGACCTGCCGCCATGTCGCCGGCGATGGCCGCCGAGTTCCACTCACCCTTGACCCGCTTGGCTGCCTCGGCATTGCTCGACACCGCTACGCGCTCGACATTCGGGTAATGGGCATCCAGCCACTTGCGGCACTGGGCCAGCGACTGGGCGTGGGAGTAGATCCGGCTGATGCTGTCGGTCTTGGTGTTCTCGCCCACCAGCAGATGGTGGTGAATACGCAGCTCGACTTCGCCACAGATCACCATGTCGTGCTCAAGGAAGCTGTCAAGGGTGTGGTTGACCGCACCTTCGGTGGAGTTCTCCACGGGCACCACGCCAAAGTTGACGGCGCCGGCCGCCACTTCACGGAACACTTCGTCGATCGCCGCCATCGGCTTGCTGATCACCGCATGACCAAAGTGTTTCATGGCTGCAGCCTGGGTAAAGGTACCCTCAGGACCGAGGTAGGCAATCTTCAGCGGCTGCTCCAGGGCCAGGCACGATGACATGATTTCGCGGAACAGCCGCGCCATCTCTTCGTTGCCCAGCGGCCCCTGATTACGCTGCATGACGCGCTTGAGCACCTGCGCCTCGCGCTCGGGGCGGTAGAACACCGGCGCCTCGCCTTCGGCCAGGGTCGCGGTCTTGACCCGCGCCACTTCCTGCGCGCAACGGGCACGGTCACTGATCAGCTCGAGAATCTTCTCGTCGAGACTGTCAATGCGTACCCGCAGCGCCTTGAGTTCCTGTTCCGACATCATCCGTGCTCCTTCTCGAATTCAGCCATGTAGTCAACCAGCGCTTCAACGGCATCCAGGCCAAGCGCGTTATAGATCGAGGCACGCATGCCGCCAACCGAACGGTGCCCCTTGAGATTCAGCAAACCACGGGCGTCGGCACCGGCGAGGAAGGCCTTGTCCAGGCGTTCGTCGGCCAGGCGGAACGGTACGTTCATCCACGAACGGGCGTTGACGTTGATCGGGTTGGTGTAGAACGCGCTGCTGTCGATGAAACCATACAGCCGGTCTTTCTTGGCCCGATTGCGCTGCTCCATGGCCTCGACGCCACCCTGCTCCTTGAGCCACTCGAACACCAGCCCGGACAGGTACCAGGAGTAGGTCGCCGGGGTGTTGTACATCGAGCCGTTGTCGGCTGCGACCTTGTAGTCGAGCATGGTCGGGCAGCTGCTGCGGGCACGGCCAAGCAGGTCTTCACGGACGATCACCACCACCAGGCCGCTCGGGCCGATGTTTTTCTGGGCGCCGGCATAGATCAGGCCGAAATCGGAAACATTGATCGGGCGCGAAAGAATGTCCGAGGACATGTCGACCACCAGCGGCACGTCACCGGTCTGCGGCACCCAGTCGAACTCCAGACCACCAATGGTCTCGTTCGAGGCGTAGTGCACATAGGCGGCGTTGCTGCTCAGGTTCCATTCGTTCTGGCCAGGGATGGCCAGGTAGTCGTATGCCTTGGCGCTGGCCGCAACGTTGATATTGCCGTAGCGACGGGCTTCCTCGATGGCTTTTTTCGACCAGATACCGGTTTCGATATAGTCGGCGGTGCCGTTTTCAGGCAGCAGGTTGAGCGGGATTTCGGCGAACTGCTGGCTCGCACCGCCCTGCAGGAACAGCACCTTGTAATTGGCAGGAATGGACATCAGGTCGCGCAGGTCCTGCTCGGCCTTTTCGGCGATGGCCACGTAGTCATCGCTTCGGTGACTCATCTCCATCACCGACAGGCCTTTGTCACGCCAGTTCAGCATTTCAGCCTGGGCGCGCTGCAGTACAGCGTCAGGGAGCGCAGCAGGGCCTGCGCAGAAGTTAAAGGCTCGTTTGCTCACATCCACTCTCGCTCTGCTCTCGATGTCCGCAGGAGCCGACCGTGGCAGCGAGCTGTGCTCCACTGCCGCGGCCTTCCCCCATCAGGGTTGCGCTACTAATTTTATTCCGGCTGAGCCTCTTCGTCGGCTGCGGCGTCGGCCTGTGGTGCAGCATCTGCATCCACGTCAGCGCCATCCACCTCGGCGTCGAAGTCCTCGTCGCCTTCCTCTTCGGACGGCTCCTGGACCCGTTCCAGCCCTACCAGGGTCTCGTCGCTGGCCAGCTTGATGAGGGTCACGCCCTGGGTGTTACGGCCCAGGCTGGACACTTCACCGACGCGGGTACGAACCAGGGTGCCCTGGTCGGAAATCAGCATGATTTCCTCACCATCCTGCACCTGCACGGCACCGACCAGACGGCCATTGCGATCGTTGCTGACCATGGCGATAACGCCCTGACCACCACGCTTGTACTCCGGGAACTCGGCGATTTCAGTACGCTTGCCATAGCCACGCTCGGAAGCGGTGAGGATCTGGCTGCCTTCTTCGGGGATGATCATGGAGATCAGCTTCTGCCCTTCGGCCAGGCGCATGCCGCGCACACCGCGGGCGGTACGGCCCATGGCGCGAACGTCGGACTCCTTGAAGCGGGTAACCTTGCCAGCATCAGAGAACAGCATGACCTCACGCTCGCCATCGGTGATGGCTGCGGAGATCAGCACGTCGCCTTCGTCCAGCTCCAGGGCGATCAGGCCGACACTGCGCTGACGGCTGAAGGACTCCAGCGGGGTCTTCTTCACGGTACCGTTGGCGGTAGCCATGAAGATGAAGTGACCTTCGGTGTACTCCTCGACCGGCAACATGGTCGAAATGTACTCACCCTCGTCCAGCGGCAGCAGGTTGACCAGCGGTCGACCGCGCGCGGCACGGGAGGCTTCCGGGATTTCATAGGTCTTGAGCCAGTACACCTTGCCCTTGCTGGAGAACAGCAGCAAGGTGGTGTGGCTGTTGGCAACCAGCAGGTGGGAGATGTAGTCCTCGTCCTTGACGCCAGTAGCCGACTTGCCTTTACCACCGCGACGCTGGGCCTGGTAGGCGGCCAGCGGCTGGGTCTTGGCGTAGCCGCCATGGGAGATGGTCACAACCCGGTCTTCTTCCGGAATCATGTCACCCAGGGTCAGGTCCAGGCGCGCATCGAGGATCTCGGTGCGGCGCACGTCGCCGTATTCGGCGCGGATCAGCTCCAGCTCTTCGCGGATCACTTCCATCAGGCGCTCGGCGCTGTTGAGGATGCGAATCAGCTCGCCGATCTGGTTGAGGATCTCCTGGTACTCGGCCAGCAGCTTCTCGTGCTCAAGGCCGGTCAGGCGGTGCAGGCGCAGGTCCAGAATGGCCTGGGCCTGTTCCGGCGACAGGAAGTACTTGCCATCACGCAGACCGAATTGCGGATCGAGGTTTTCCGGGCGACAGGAGTCGGCACCGGCGCGCTCAACCATCACCTGCACGGCGCTGGATTCCCACGGCGTGCTGATCAGCGCTTCCTTGGCCTCGGACGGCGTCGGCGAGGCCTTGATCAGGGCGATCACCGGATCGATGTTGGACAGGGCAACCGCCTGGCCTTCAAGGATGTGACCACGCTCGCGCGCCTTGCGCAGTTCGAACACGGTACGACGGGTCACCACTTCGCGGCGATGACGCACGAACGCCTCGAGCAGATCCTTGAGGTTCAGGACCCGTGGACGACCGTCGATCAGGGCGACGATGTTGATGCCGAACACGGCCTGCAACTGGGTCTGGGCGTAGAGATTGTTGAGGATGACCTCAGGCACTTCGCCACGACGCAGCTCGATGACGATACGCATACCGTCCTTGTCGGACTCGTCACGCAGCTCGGTGATGCCTTCGAGTTTCTTTTCCTTGACCAGCTCGGCGATCTTCTCGATCAAGCGTGCCTTGTTCAGCTGATAAGGCAGCTCGGTGACAACGATCTGCTGGCGACCGCCAACCTTGTCGATGTCTTCGACCATCGAGCGGGCGCGCATGTAGATCTTGCCGCGACCGGTACGGTACGCCTCGATGATGCCCTGGCGGCCGTTGATGATCGCCGCGGTCGGGAAGTCGGGACCGGGGATGAACTGCATCAGCTCATCGACGGTGATGTCGGCATTGTCGATCAGTGCCAGGCAACCGTCGATGACTTCACCGAGGTTGTGTGGCGGAATGTTGGTCGCCATGCCCACGGCGATACCGCTGGAACCGTTGACCAGCAGATTGGGAATCTTGGTCGGCATGACCGCCGGGATCTGCTCGGTACCGTCGTAGTTGGGTACCCAGTCGACCGTCTCTTTGTGCAGGTCGGCCAGCAGCTCGTGGGCCAGCTTGGTCATGCGCACTTCGGTGTATCGCATGGCGGCGGCGTTGTCGCCGTCGACCGAACCAAAGTTACCCTGGCCGTCGACCAGCAGGTAACGCAGCGAGAATGGCTGAGCCATACGTACGATGGTGTCGTAAACAGCGGTATCACCATGCGGGTGATACTTACCGATCACGTCACCGACCACACGGGCGGATTTCTTGTACGGTTTGTTCCAGTCGTTACCCAGTTCGCTCATCGCATACAGAACGCGGCGATGCACGGGCTTCAAGCCATCACGCGCATCGGGCAGTGCACGCCCGACAATGACGCTCATCGCGTAGTCGAGGTAGGACTGTCTCAGTTCGTCTTCGATATTGACCGGGAGGATTTCTTTGGCCAGTTCGCCCATGAGAAGCCTGATTCCTTTTTCTGGTGAAACCTCGTCACATCCATATGGGACGAACGAAGCTCGCCGCTGCAAAGTGACTCCTTGCAGCGACTTACGACAAATCAACGAGTTATGCCATGGATCTGCGCAGTAAAGGCAGCCCCTTAAGGCGACCTTGGAAACCGTCGGATGTTACCACAATCGCCCAGAGGGTGGGAGTAGCCTGCGGCACTACTACCCTACTGCTCGTCGATAACGCCCGTTAGCCGCCACAGCAGGCCGCAGACGGGGGCAAACACTCAATGCAAACGCTTGCGGCACATCAGTTGCGCCATCTTCACCGTATCCGGGCGCTCGACGATGCCTTTCTCGGTGATGATCACGTCGATCAAATCCGCCGGGGTTACGTCGAACACCGGGTTGAAGGCCTCCAAAGGCGCATCCGGCGACTGGCCAGCAAACGCCAGCAGCTCGCTGGCGCCGCGTTCTTCGAGCAGGATATCCTCGCCGCTCTCCAGATTCATGTCGATGCTCGAGCTCGGTGCCACGACCATGAAGCGCACACCATGGTGCATGGCATTGACCGCCAGCTGGTAAGTCCCGATCTTGCTCGCCACATCGCCATTGGCAGTGATGCGATCGGCGCCGACGATCACCCAGGTGATGCCCTTGGTTTTCATCAGGTGGGCTGCAGCGGAGTCGGCGGTGACTGTGGCCGGGATGCCCTCGGCTGCCAATTCCCAGGCACTCAGCCGCGAGCCCTGCAGCCAGGGGCGGGTTTCATCGACATAGACCCGCTCGATCATGCCTTCCAGATAAGCGGCGCGCACTACCCCCAGGGCGGTCCCGAAGCCGCCGGTGGCCAAGGCCCCGGCATTGCCATGGGTGAGCACCGCCTGCTCGTTGCCCTGGTGCTTGCGGATCAGGTCGACGCCCAACTGCGCCATGGTCAGATTGGCTTCACGGTCGCTGTCATGGATGGCCATGGCTTCGGCCTCCATGATGGCCAGCACGTCATCGCCCTCCTTGAGCCGTAACAGGCGCTCGCGCATGCGGTTCAAGGCCCAGAACAGGTTGGCGCCGGTCGGTCGGGCATGCACCAGCAGCTCGAAATCCTCTTCCAGGGCCATCTCCCAGTCACCCCCTACAGCCAGGCGCTGGCGAATCGCCAGGGCCAGGCCATAGGCGGCGCTGATACCGATGGCGGGCGCCCCGCGTACCGCCATCGTGCGAATGGCCTCGGCTACTGCAGCGGCATCGCTACAGGCCAGCCAGACCTGCGTCGACGGCAGTGCGCGCTGGTCAAGCAGATAAAGGGTGCCATCGCGCCAATCAATGGCTTTCACCTTCTCTGCGGCCATTAGTCGATCGCGCATGCCTCACTCCATCATTCGGACATCAAAAGCGCACGATTATAGCGAGCCCCAGGCGCGGACGCTCGGGTATACTTCGCCTTCACCGCCAGTCGCCCAGGGAAACCTGTCATGCCCAAACCCGCTACGCCGCTCGACCTGCTGCTCCTGCCTACCTGGCTGGTGCCGGTCGAACCTGCCGGGGTGGTATTGAAGGAGCATGCCCTGGGCATCCGCGACGGGCAGATCGTATTCATCGGCCCGCGCAGCCAGGCCCAGGCCTTCATCGCGAGCCAAACCCGCGAACTGCCGGGCTGCCTGCTCAGCCCGGGGCTGATCAACGCCCACGGCCATGCGGCAATGACCCTGTTCCGCGGCCTGGCCGATGACCAGCCACTGATGACCTGGCTCCAAGAGCACATCTGGCCAGCCGAAGGGCGCTGGGTCGATGAAGACTTCGTGCGCGACGGTACGGACCTGGCCATCGCCGAGCAGCTCAAGGGCGGCATCACCTGCTTCAGCGACATGTACTTCTACCCCAAGGTGGCCAGCGAGCGCGTGCACCACAGCGGCATCCGCGCGCAGATTGCCGTGCCCCTGCTGGACTTCCCGTTCCCTGGCGCGCGCAGCACCGAAGAAGCCCTGCAGCAGGGCATCGAGCTGTTCGGCGACCTGCGCCACCACCCTCGCATCAGTGTAGCCCTGGGCCCGCATGCACCGTACACGGTCAGCGACGCCAACCTGGAAAAGATCCGCGTCATCGCCGAAGAGCTGGACGCACCGATCCACATGCACATCCATGAAACCGCCGTCGAAGTCGAGCAGTCGCTGCGCACCCGCGGCGAGCGCCCCCTGGCCCGGCTTGCCCGCCTCGGCCTGCTCGGCCCGCGCCTGCAGGCGGTTCACATGACCCAGGTCAGCGACGAAGACCTGGCCCTGCTGGTAGAAAGCAACACCAGTGTGGTGCACTGCCCGGAGTCCAACCTCAAGCTGGCCAGCGGTTTCTGCCCGGTCGAGCGCTTGTGGCAGGCCGGGGTCAACGTTGCCGTCGGTACCGATGGCGCGGCCAGCAACAATGACCTCGACCTGCTCGGCGAAACCCGCACCGCGGCCCTGCTGGCCAAAGCCGTCGCAGGTTCGGCCAGCGCCCTGGATGCCCATCGGGCGCTGCGCATGGCAACCCTCAACGGCGCTCGGGCCCTGGGCCTGGAAGCGATTACCGGCTCACTGGAAATCGGCAAGGCCGCCGACCTGGTCGCCTTCGACCTGTCCGGCCTGGCCCAGCAACCGGTGTACGACCCGGTTTCGCAATTGATCTACGCCAGCGGCCGGGACTGCGTGAAGCACGTCTGGGTCGCCGGCAAGCCACTGCTTGACGACCGGCGCCTGACCCGCCTGGACGAACAAGCCCTGCACGCCACCGCCTGCGCCTGGGGCCAGCGGATCGGCGAGCGCAACGAATAAGCGCCCGGCAGCCAGTGCTGGCGGGCAAGAGCAAATTATCCAAGTTTCAGAGGACTGTTCCATGAGCAACGTCGACCACGCCGAAATCGCCAAGTTCGAAGCCCTGGCTCACCGCTGGTGGGACCGCGAGAGCGAGTTCAAGCCACTGCACGACATCAACCCGCTGCGGGTCAACTGGATAGACGAACGCGTCAAACTGGCCGGCAAGAAGGTCCTCGACGTCGGCTGCGGCGGCGGCATCCTCAGCGAGGCCATGGCCCAGCGCGGCGCCACCGTGACCGGCATCGACATGGGCGAGGCGCCGCTGGCCGTGGCCCAGTTGCACCAACTCGAATCCGGGGTCAACGTCGAGTACCGGCAGATCACCGCCGAGGCCCTGGCCGAAGAAATGCCCGAGCAGTTCGACGTGGTCACCTGCCTTGAGATGCTTGAGCACGTACCAGACCCCTCCTCGGTGATCCGCGCGTGTTTTCGCATGGTCAAGCCCGGCGGCCAGGTGTTCTTCTCGACCATCAACCGCAACCCCAAGGCCTACCTGTTCGCCATCATCGGCGCCGAATACATCATGAAGCTGCTGCCGCGCGGCACCCACGACTTCAAGAAATTCATCCGCCCGTCCGAGCTCGGCGCCTGGAGCCGCGATGCCGGCCTGAGCGTCAAGGACATCATCGGCCTGACCTACAACCCGCTGACCAAGCACTACAAGCTGGCCAACGACGTTGACGTCAACTACATGATCCAGACCCTGCGCGAGGAATGAGCATGCGTTTGCGAGCGGTACTTTTCGACATGGACGGCACCCTGCTCGACACGGCGCCGGACTTCATCGCCATCTGCCAGGCCATGCTCACCGAGCGCGGCCTGCCGGCCATCGACGCACAAAAAATCCGCGACGTGGTCTCGGGCGGGGCCAAGGCCATGGTGTCGGCGACCTTCAACCTCGACCCGGACGCCGAAGGCTTCGAGGCCCTGCGCCTGGAGTTTCTCGAGCGCTACCAGCAAGGTTGCGCGGTGCACAGCAAACTCTACGATGGGATGGCCCAATTGCTGGCCGACATCGAGAAAGGCAATTTGATCTGGGGCGTAGTCACCAACAAACCGGTGCGCTTTGCCGAGCCGATCATGCAGCAGCTGGGCCTGAGCGAGCGTTCGGCGCTGTTGATCTGCCCGGACCATGTGAAGAACAGCAAGCCGGACCCCGAACCGCTGATCCTTGCCTGCAAGACCCTCAACCTGGACCCGGCCAGCGTGCTGTTCGTCGGCGACGACCTGCGCGACATCGAGTCGGGCCGCGATGCCGGCACCCGTACTGCGGCGGTGCGCTACGGCTATATTCACCCTGACGACAACCCCAACAACTGGGGCGCGGATGTGGTGGTCGATCATCCGCTGGAGCTGCGCAAGGTGCTCGATAACGCGCTTTGCGGCTGCTGATTTCAGACAAGGATCGCGGGGCAAGCCCGCTCCCACAGTGACCATACCCACCCTGTAGGAGCGGGCTTGCCCCGCGATAAGTCAACACATTCAAGAGGTAACCCCATGTTCGATTACGCTGCCCGCCCCGACCTGCTCAAAGGCCGGACCATCCTGGTCACCGGCGCCGGTCGTGGCATCGGTGCGGCTGCGGCCAAGAGCTATGCCGCCCATGGCGCCACCGTCTTGCTGCTGGGCAAGACCGAAGCCAACCTGAGCCAGGTCTACGACGAGATCGAAGCAGCCGGCCACCCCAAGCCTGCGGTCATCCCGTTCAACCTGGAAACCGCCCTGCCGCACCAGTACGACGAGCTGGCAGCAATGATCGAAGCCGAGTTCGGCCATATCGACGGCCTGTTGCACAACGCCTCGATCATCGGCCCACGCACGCCGCTGGAGCAGCTCTCGGGCGACAACTTCATGCGCGTGATGCAGGTCAACGTCAATGCCATGTTCATGCTCACCAGCACCCTGCTGCCGCTGCTCAAGCTCTCGCAGGATGGCTCGGTGATCTTCACCTCCAGCAGCGTCGGGCGCAAAGGCCGAGCCTACTGGGGTGCCTATGGGGTGTCTAAGTTCGCCACCGAGGGCCTGATGCAGACCCTCGCCGACGAGCTTGAAGGTGTCGCGCCGGTACGCGCCAACAGCGTCAACCCGGGTGCCACCCGTACCAGCATGCGCGCCCAGGCCTACCCTGCGGAAACCCCGGAAAACAACCCGCTACCCGAGCAGATCATGCCGGTCTACCTGTACCTGATGGGTCCAGACAGCACCGGCATCAACGGCCAGGCGTTCAACGCCCAGTAAGCTCAGCCCTCGGCCAGTTCCGCCCGGGCCCGGGCGGGCTGGCGCTGTTCCTGCTCTTGCTGGATGCAGCGTTCGAGGAACAGGAACATGTAGTCGTAGCTCTTGCAGATCGCCCGGCGCAACTCTTTCTGCAACGCCACCGACGGATTGTTACCGGCCAGGGTACAGACAATCTCCAGCGCCTCCCAAGGATGCGCGTCATCGTACTGCGCGTGCATCTTCAGCCACTTCATGGCGCGCTTGCGGCCCTCTTCCGGGAAGCCCTGGGCGTAGACGCCGGTCGAGCAAACCACCGCCGACCACTCACCGGTTGCACCTTCGATGGCGTAGTTGGTGGCCGCAACGGCCACCACCAGCGAATCGGTGGCGCAGGTATGCCAGCACCAGTCACTCAGCGCATTGAGCTCACTGGGTACGTCCTGGGCTTGCAGGTCTTCCAGGCTGACACCATGGGCCTGGGCCCAGTACAGCCAGTAGTCGGCATGATTGAGCTCGACGCGGATATTGCGCATCAGCCAGCGACGCGCCATGTCCTCGCCAGGGTGGCGGGCGTATTGGGTCTTGGTGAGGTTTTTGGCCATGTACAGGGAGAACTGCTCGACCACCGGCCAGCCGCCGATCAGGTACTGGCGCATGGTCCGGCCACTGAGGCGGCCGTCACGCATGCGTTGATAGAGTTCATGCTCCACCACCCGACGCTTGCTCTCGCTGCAGTCCTTGATCAACTGCTGGGCCCAAAGCGGGTAACTGCTGGGGTCCATCAATGGGCCCGTACGAATAAACGCGTCAATCACTGTCAGCTCCTTGTTCCTTGTGATTATCGGTGGATCTCAGCGAAAGGTCCCCGGCGCCTTGAACATCAGGGGCCTTGCAGCAATCCGTTTGCGCTGCAAGCTGTCACAGGTGAACACCTGTGGCCGCTCGATCAGGTATCCCTGGGCGTAGTCGACGCCAATCTCCTGCAGGGCCTGTTCGATCAACGGAGTTTCGACGAACTCGGCGATGGTGCGCTTGCCCATCACGTGGCCGATGTGATTGATCACCTCGACCATGGCCCGGTTGATCGGGTCATCGAGCATGTCCTTGACGAAACTTCCGTCGATTTTCAGGAAGTCTACAGGCAAATGCTTCAAATATGCGAACGACGACATCCCGGCGCAGAAGTCATCCAGCGAGAACCGGCAACCTAGGCCCTTGAGCTCGTTGATAAAGCGAATGGCACTGCCCAGGTTGGCGATCGCGCTGGTTTCAGTGATTTCGAAACAAATCATGTGCGGCGGGATGGCAAACTCGCTGAACAGTCGCTGCAAGTACTCGAGAAACTTGTCATCGCCGATACTGCTGCCCGACAGGTTGATGGCACACATGGCCAACGGGCCTTCGCGCTCCTCGTCCAGGCATTGGCGAATGACCTTGAACACACTGCGTACCACCCAGCGGTCCAGCGCGGTCATCAGGCCATAACGCTCGGCGGCGGGAATGAAGCTGTCCGGAAGGATGATCCGCCCACTTTCATCATGCAGGCGCAGAAGGATCTCGATATGACCGGCGCCCTCATGGGGGCCGAGGGCAGCGATTTCCTGGGCATAGAGGCAGAAGCGGTTTTCTTCCAGGGCCACATGCAGGCGCTGGATCCAGGCCATTTCGCCAAAACGCATGGACAGCTCGCTGTCATCGGCGTGATACACCTGCACGCGGTTGCGGCCCTTTTCCTTGGCCATGTAGCAGGCCATGTCGGCCGCCCGCAGCGAGGCTTCCAGGGTCGTCGGCCCTTGGGCGATATGCACCAGGCCCAGGCTCACGGTGGTCATGAACGGCCGCCCCTTCCACACAAAGTGCAGGCTCTGCACCGCCTGGCGCAGGCTTTCGGCGATACGCTCAGCCTGATCCTGAGGGCAGTTCTCCAGCAGGATGCCGAATTCGTCACCTCCCAGCCGCGCCAGGGTGTCGCCTTCGCGCAGGCCGGCCTGCAATACCGCGCAGATATGCCGCAGCAGTTCATCCCCTGCGGCATGACCACAGGTGTCATTGACCAGCTTGAACTGGTCCAGGTCGAGAAACATCAAGGAATGACGCGCCGGCTTGCGCGCCATCGCATTGAGCGCAAGCTCCAGGCGGTACTCGAACTCGCGGCGGTTGGCCAGCCCGGTGAGGGCATCATGGGTCGCCTGCCAGGACAGGTTGGCGATGTACTGGCGCTCCTGGGTCATGTCGTGCAGCACCAGAACGATGCCGCTGACCTTGCCCTCGGTGATGATCGGCGCCCCGACCAGGGTGACCGACACTGTACTGCCGTCCAGGCGCTGGATCAGCTTGGTGTGTTCACTGCCGCCTTTGAGGCCGCCTTCGAGCACGCACTCGACCAAGGTCAGGCTGTCTTTTTCGGCATTTTCGTCGAGCAGGCTGAACAATGCGGCCAGGGGCAGGCCCTGGGCCTGGGCCGCATGCCAGTGGGTCAGCTGTTCGGCAGCCGGGTTCATGTAGGCAATGCAGCCTTCGACATCGGTGGTGATGACGCCATCGCCGATCGACTCAAGGGTGATCTGCGCCCGCTCCTTCTCCACTTCCAGGGCATTGGCAAAGGCCTGGCGCTGGGCCAGCAACTTGCTCGAGCGCATCCAGGCCAGGGCAATCAGGAACAAGGCGGTGGCAAGGTTGGTGACCAGCAGCACCTGCAGCAACATCCGCGAACCTTCGCCCAAGGCATCACTGAAGGCCCGCGCGGCTGGGGTCACGGCATCGTTGATCGCCGCAATCTGCGCTTTCCAGCCGGCGACACTACGGGCATCGGCCTGGCCTGCGCGAAATCCGCTGTGCATTTGCTCGGCCACTTCATCGAGCTGACGCAGGAACCCATCACCGACCGACCACAGCTCGATGGCTTTCTGCATATAGCTGACCTGATGAAAGTTCAGGTAAAGCCAGATCACACTGGACACGTCGTCGGGATGGTTGCCACCCTGGAGAATGCCGCGGCGGGCAGCGTCGATATCCGGGGTGGCGAGGTCGAGGGCCACGCGCAGGTCATGGCCGCCCTGAGGCACGCCTATGGCCTTGCGATACTTCTGAAAGATCGCCTCGTCACGGCTGTCAGCGTACTGATTGAGGTAATAGATGGCATCCTTCTGGCCCTTGGACCACAGACTCTCCCCCGCCACATAACCACGCACGGCCGATAGCGCGTACAGGCTGATGCTCCCGAGCAAGGCCTGAAACAGCACCACGGCAACAAATGGCCAGATTATGCCCAACAACTTTGGCGCTTCGAGAGTCCGTTTTCGCTTCATGAGGTCCCTTGCAACAGAGCCGGATGAATCCCACCTACCAAAGCACAGCCTAGGCTATTTGCCACTAAACCAGGAGTGCTTTTCTCGCCTGCACGGCAATTTGCCCTAACTCTGTTGCAAATGGCCGTACAACTTGGCGTACAAGCCACCTTCGGCGATCAATTGTTGGTGGTCGCCGTCCTCGGCAACATGGCCGCCGTCGAACACCAGCACCCGGTCCGCCTGCTTTACCGCCGACAGACGGTGGGCAATGATCAGGGTGGTTCGGGCGCTGAGAAAACGGCTCAAGGCCTGGTGCAGGTTGTATTCGGTGGCCGCATCCAGCGCCGAGGTGGCCTCGTCGAGGATCACCACCTTGGGCTCGGCCAGCACCATCCGCGCAATTGCCAGGCGCTGGCGCTGGCCACCGGACAAACGCACCCCGGAGCGGCCAACCACGCTGTCCAGGCCTTGCGGCAAGGCCGCAATGGTGGTGTCGAGCTGGGCGATGGCCAGCGCCTGCCAGCAGGCCTCATCACTGCAGTCACGGCCCATGGTCAGGTTGGCACGCACGGTGTCATTGAACAGTGACGGATGCTGCAGTACCACCGCGACGTGCTCACGCAGGGTTTCCAGGCCGATTTCCTGCAGGGTCGAGCCACCAAAACGGATGGTCCCGGCCTGGGCGCTGTACAAGCCCAGCAGCAGTTGCACCAGGGTGCTCTTGCCACCGCCGCTGGCACCGACGATCGCCACCTTCTCACCCGGGGCGATCGACAGGTTGAGCTGATCGAGCACCGGCTCATCGCTATAGGCAAAGCGCAGGCCCTGCACTTCCAGGCCCACGGTGTCGCGGCCCTTGAACGGGTCGATACCGCCGGCATATTGCGGCTCGTCGGCACGCGCCAGCAGCTCGTTGAGCCGGCTCAGGGCGCCGCCGGCAGCGTAATAGGCGTACTGCAGGTTGAGCAGTTGCTCGACCGGGCCGATCATGAACCACAGGTAGCTGAACACTGCGAGCATCTGCCCGATCGACAAATCCGAGAACAGCACCGTAAGCATCGCCGCGGCGCGGAAAATATCGATGCCGAACTGGAACAGCAAGCCACTGGCACGCCCACTGGCATCGCTTTTCCATTGTGAGGCGACCGCATAGTTGCGCACTTCCTGGGCACGCAGGCCAAGGCGGCCGAGGAAATAGCCCTGGCGATTACTGGCGCGGATCTCCTGGATCGCATCCAGGGTTTCGGTCAGCGCCTGGGTGAAGCGCGACGTGCTGTCGTTCTCCAGCTTTTTCAAGTGCTTGACCCGCTTGCCCAGTTGCACTGTGGCAAAAATCACCAGCGGGTTGAACAGCAGAATCAGCAGCGCCAGTTGCCAGTGCATCCACATCAGGATGGCAGCGGTGCCGGTCAGGGTCAGCATGGCCACCAGAAAGCGGCTGAGGGTTTCGCCAACGAACTTGTCGAGGGTGTCCAGGTCGGTGACCAGGTGAGTGGTCACGGTACCGCTACCCAGGCTTTCGTATTCGCTGAGGGAGATGCGTTTGAGCCGCTCGATCAGACGGATGCGCAAGCGATAGACGATATCCTTGGCCAGCCCCGCGAACAGCTTGGCCTGCACAACGTTGAACGCCAGGGCTGCGCAACGCAGGGTCAAGGTGAATGCCAGCATCAGGCCGATGTAGCCGGCGGCAACCTGCCAACTGCCGGGGAGGAACTGGTTCATCCACTTCAGCGCCGCATCGCCATGGCCCAGCAGCACTTCATCGACCAGCAACGGCAGCAGCAAGGGAATCGGCACGCTGCACAACGCCGCCAGCACGGCCACACCATTGGCGATCCACAGCGCTTTTTTATGACGCAGGGCCAGGCGGCGGATTTCTGCCCAGCTCAAGCGATCAGCTTGCACAGGACCTGGCCCTGGTACCGGGTCGGGTGAACCCGGCAGGTCAAGCACAGGCAGCCTGCTTGAGCCAGCGGCCGAGCAGTGGTTCGAGGGCGTCGAGGGCCTGGTAGCCGTTGGTCAGCAAGGCCAGCTGGCCATTGCGCTCGGCCAGCAGGGTCGGGAAGCCGGCGATGCCCAGGTCCTGGACCCAGGAGAAGTCGGCCGCCGTGGCCGAACGTTGTTCGGCGCGGGTGAAGGCATCGGCAAAGGCTGCGCGTTCGTAACCGGCCTGTTCAGCCAGCTCCACCAGCAACGGTGCACGGGTAACGTCTTCGCCACGCTGGTAGAAGGCTTGCTGGATCAGCTTGAGCAAGGCACCGACATGCTGCGGGTCAAGGCTGCGGGCGGTGACCAGGGCCCGACAGGCAGGCTCGGTGTCGTAAACAAAACCGTCCGGCAGCGCACCCTCGAACCGGAACGTCTGCCCGGTGGCCTCGTGCACCGCCTGCCAGTGATCGAGGATATAGCCACGGGTCGCGGCATCCAGTGCCCGGCTGCCCGAGCGCAGGCCACCCAGCACCACCTGGGTCGGCACACCTGCCGCCTGCGCCTGGGCGATCAAGGCTTCGGCGACCGGGGCAAAACCCCAGCACCAGGAGCACATCGGGTCCATCACATACAGCAGGCGTGCGGACATCAATCAGGCCTCGGCAACTTTGCGGTAGTTGTGACCGATCGGGTGAGGCTGATTGCGCGCCTTGGCCAGCTCGATCTGCTTCTGCCGGTCAATGGCACTGCGCCGGGTCTTTTCGCTCAGGCTGTCCCAGCAATGCGGGCAGCTGATGCCTGGCGAATAGTGCTCGGACGCACGCTCCTCCACGCTGATCGGGGTGCGGCAGGCATGACACTGGTCGTAGTCACCTTCGCTCAGGTCGTGACGCACGGTGACCCGGTTGTCGAACACAAAGCAGTCACCCTCCCAGCGGCTTTCATCCTGGGGTACCTCTTCGAGGTATTTGAGGATCCCGCCCTTTAGATGATAGACCTCTTCGAAACCCTCGCCGAGCATATAGCTGGAGGCTTTCTCGCAGCGAATGCCGCCGGTGCAGAACATCGCCACCTTCTTGTGCTTGGCCGGATCGAAGTTGGCCTTGATGTACTCGGGGAACTCACGGAAGGTGGTGGTCTTGGGGTCGATCGCGCCTTCGAAGGTACCGATCGCCACTTCGTAGTCGTTGCGGGTATCGATCAGCAGCACTTCAGGGTCGCTGATCAGCGCGTTCCAGTCCTGGGGCTCGACGTAGGTACCGACTTTGTAGTTCGGGTCCACGCCCGGTACGCCGAGGGTGACAATCTCTTTCTTGAGCTTGACCTTGGTGCGGTAGAACGGCTGTTCATCGCAGTAGGATTCCTTGTGGTCGACATCGACCAGGCGCGCATCGCTGCGCAGCCAGGCCAGCAGGCCGTCGATACCTTCACGGGTACCGGAAACCGTGCCGTTGATACCTTCCTCGGCCAGCAACAAAGTGCCCTTGATGCCGTTGGCCATCATGCTCTCGAGCAGCGGCTCGCGCAGCTCGACGTAATCTTTGAGGGTGACGAATTTGTACAGCGCCGCAACGACGATAGTGTGGGACATGCAGAAACTTCTCCAGGTGGTCACCCTCGCAAAGGGCGGACCGGATGCCAAATAAAAACGCGCCGACAAGCGGCGCGTTAGTCATTCTAGCAAAAACCTGACAAGGAAATCAGTGCTTGCTACCACCGGCGCAGGTCGGTGATGCCGGCGCTACGCCGATTGCCTGCCATTCCTGCGGCGTGTAGGTGTGCAGCGCCAGGGCGTGGAACTGGCCCATCAGCTCACCCAGGGTGGCGTAGACCTTTTGGTGACGCTTGACGCTATTGAGCCCCTCGAACTGCTCGCTCACCAGCACCGCCTTGTAGTGGGTCTGCTGGCCACGGCTGTGCATGTGGCTTTCATCGAGCACCTGCAGGTGCTTTGGCGCCAGCGCCTGCAGGCTCTGCTCGATCTTTTGCTGCATGGTCATATCAGGCTCCGCGAGTTACTTCTTGGCCGGCGCGGCCTTGCCGGCATTCGGATCGAGTTCCTTGGTCATGTCAGCCAGCAGCTTGTTGACCACCGGTACCGCGCTTTCCAGTTTCTGCTGGGTGAGCTGGGCCGATTGCTGGGTCACTTGCGGCATCTTCTCCAGGACTTTCTTGCCCAGAGGCGACTGGTAGAACGCGACCAGGTCCTTCAACTCGCTTTCAGTGAAGGTAGTGGTGTAGAGCTTGACCATGTCCGGCTTGAGCTTGTTCCAGCCGATGGCCTGGTCAAGGGCAGCGTTGGCCTTGGCCTGATAGCTGTCGAGCACGGATTTCTTCGAGGCCGGGGCCTTGGTCTGCTCGAAACGCTGGGCGAACATCTGTTGCACCTGCATGTAGACCGGAGTACCGAGCTTGTCGGCATGCGCCATCATGAGGAATTTTTCAGCACTGGCGTTGTGGCTGGCGGTATCTGCAAGCACCTGGCCGCTGGCGCAGACCAGCGCTACAGCAGTGCAGAGGGCGCGAAGACGGGTCATCGGAATTCCTTCAATAGACAGAAGAGGTAGTACCCCAGAATAGAGCATTCTGCGCCGACAGTGGCACAGTGCTCAAGTGGGTCGACGCGCAATGGAACCGCTACGCCAAATAAGGACCTAAACTGCGAATTCAGACCACAAGGGAGTGAGCGCAGCATGAGCCGTATCGAAACTGACAGCCTCGGGCCGGTCGAAGTTCCTGACGATGCCTACTGGGGAGCCCAGACGCAGCGCTCGCTGATCAACTTTGCCATCGGCAAGCAGCGTATGCCACTGGCCGTTTTGCATGCCCTGGCACTGATCAAGAAAGCCGCTGCCCGGGTCAACAGCCGCAACGGAGACCTTGCGGCGGACATCGCCCGCTTGATCGAACAGGCCGCTGACGAAGTGCTCGACGGCCAGCTTGACGACCAGTTTCCACTCGTCGTCTGGCAAACCGGCAGTGGCACCCAGAGCAACATGAACGTCAACGAGGTGATCGCCGGTCGTGCCAACGAACTGGCGGGCAAGGGCCGTGGCGGCAAGGCGCCAGTACACCCCAACGATCACGTCAACCGCTCGCAAAGCTCCAATGACTGCTTCCCTACCGCCATGCACATTGCCGCCGCCCAGGCGGTGCAGCACACGCTGCTGCCGGCGATCAGCGAGCTGTCGGCAGGGCTGGCGGAGCTGGCGGTGCGTCATCAGCACCTGGTGAAAACCGGCCGTACCCATATGATGGACGCCACGCCGATCACCTTCGGCCAGGAACTTTCGGCCTACGTTGCCCAGCTCGACTACGCCCAGCGCGCCATACGTTCGGCCCTGCCAGCAGTCTGCGAACTGGCCCAGGGCGGCACCGCAGTAGGCACGGGGCTGAACGCCCCGCACGGTTTTGCCGAAGCCATTGCCGCCGAGCTGGCCGCCCTCTGCGGCCTGCCGTTCGTTACCGCGCCCAACAAGTTCGCCGCTCTGGCCGGTCATGAACCGCTGACCACCCTCGCCGGCGGCCTGAAAACCCTGGCCGTGGCCTTGATGAAACTGGCCAACGACCTGCGCCTGCTTGGCTCCGGGCCCCGTGGCGGCATTGCCGAGGTGCGCCTGCCGGCAAACGAGCCAGGCAGCTCGATCATGCCTGGCAAGGTCAATCCGACCCAGTGCGAGGCCCTGTCGATGCTGGCCTGCCAAGTGCTGGGCAATGACACCACGATCGGTTTTGCCGCCAGCCAAGGGCATTTGCAGTTGAATGTGTTCAAGCCGGTGATCATCCACAACCTGCTGCAGTCCATCGAACTGCTGGCCGATGGTTGTAGCAACTTCCAGCAGCACTGCATTGCCGGCCTGGAAGCGGATACCGAGCAGATGGCTGCGCACCTGGAGCGCGGGCTGATGCTGGTGACTGCGCTCAACCCGCATATCGGCTACGACAAGGCCGCAGAAATCGCCAAGAAGGCCTACAGCGAAGGCACTACCCTGCGCGAGGCGGCCTTGAGCCTGGGCTACCTGAGCAACGAGCAGTTCGACCAGTGGGTGCGCCCGGAAAAAATGCTCGAACCGGGCGCCAAAGGCTGAGTCAACGGGCCAGGCGTACGCGCCTGGCCCGCCAGCCGGCCACGATCGACGGGCCCAGGGCGGTCAGCGCCGACCCCAGCACCACCACCAGGGCTCCGATATAGCCCAAGGTGTTGATCTGCTCGGCGTGCACATAGTCCGGCCAGAACCAGGCCGCCAGGGCCACAGCGACGAAGGTGATCAGCGGCGTCACCGCCAGAGTCGCGCTGACCCGGGACGCTTCCCAGTGCGCCAGTGCCTCGGCAAAGGCACCGTAGGCCACCAGGGTGTTCAGGCAGCACGCCAGCAGCAGCCAGCCTTGTAATGGGCTCAGTGCCAGCGCCTGGAGCGGATGCACCCAGGGCGTCAGCAGCACCGCGCAGCACAGATAGATGACCATCATCACCTGCATCGAATTCCACACCGTCAGCAGCTGCTTCTGGCTCAGGGCATAGAACACCCAGATGGTGGTGGCCAGCAGGATGGTCAGCACGCCCGTGGTGTAGATGCTCAAAGAAGTCAGCAACTCCTCAAGACGTTGATTGAAGAACAGGCCGAAGCCGATCAGCAATATCACCAGGCCCATGCCCTGCCCCAGGCTGAAGCGCTCCTTGAACAGGAACACACTGGCCACCAGCAACAACACCGGCCCCATCTGCACCACCAGTTGCGCCGTACCGGGGCTGAGCAACTTGAGCCCGACCAGGTACAGCACATAGTTGCCGACCAGGCCGCAGGTGGCCAGCAGCACCAGGCCCCAACCCTTGCGCCCGAGTGGTTTGAACGAAGGCAGACGCTTGCTCGCCGCCAACCAGGCCAGCAGCAAGCCACCGGACACCAGCAGGCGAAACCAGGTCACGGTGATCGGGTCCATCACCTGCAGCACCTGCTTGAGTTTGATCGGCAGGATGCCCCAGAGCAAGGCAGTCAGCAGTGACAAGCACAGGCCGTAAAGCCAGCGTCCGGAAGAAATATGCATAACCAGCCTCGACAGCCCTTGGGTGGGGGAGAACTGGATTCTACGGGGTGCTCTGGTGGGGAAACAGGCAAGAATGCGGAAAAGAATTCAGTACTTCATTCCTTCAGTTCGTATGGATCGCGGGGCAAGCCCGCTTCTACCCCGCGATTGGCTATTTCTTGTGCTTCTTGAACGCCGTCTCCAGGGCCTCATTAACGGTGCGCAACACCTTGACCCGCGCCCAGCGCTTGTCATTGGCCTCGACCAGGGTCCAGGGCGCGATTTCGGTGCTGGTGCGATCGACCATGTCGCCCACCGCTTCGGCGTACTGCCCCCATTTTTCGCGGTTGCGCCAATCCTCCTCGGTGATCTTGAAGCGCTTGAACGGGATCTGTTCCCGCTCCTGGAAGCGTTCGAGCTGGGTCTGCTCGTCGATCGACAACCAGAACTTCACCACCACGACGCCGGCGTTGCTCAATTGCTCTTCAAAATCGTTGATCTCACCGTAGGCGCGCATCCAGTCCGCGCGGCTGCAAAAGCCTTCGACCCGCTCGACCAGCACCCGGCCATACCAGGAGCGGTCGAACACGGTGAACTTGCCGCGCGCCGGAATGTGCCGCCAGAAGCGCCACAGGTAAGGCTGCGCGCGCTCCTCCTCAGTAGGTGCGGCTATCGGCACGATGCGGTACTGACGCGGGTCGAGCGCCGCCGCCACGCGGCGAATGGCACCGCCCTTGCCTGCCGCGTCGTTGCCCTCGAACACCGCAATCAGCGCATGCCGACGCATGCGCTTGTCACGCAGCAGACCGGCCAGGCGTGCCTGTTCGGTAATCAGTTGTTCCTGATAGTCGTCTTTGTCCAGGCGCAAGCTCAGATCGAGGCTGCCGAGCAGGCTGCGCTGGTCGATGCTTTCGCCCAGCGGGGCAATGTTGGCCTGATGGATCGGCGCATGATTGGCCTTGAGGGCGGCCTGCAAGCCTTCGAGCAGAATCTTGCCCACGGCCAGGCTGCGGTAATGCGGATCGACGCCTTCGATCACATGCCAGGGTGCGTAGTCACGGCTGGTCTGGCGCAGCACGCGCTCACCAAAACGCACAAAGCGGTCGTAGGTCTCGGACTGCTGCCAGTCCAGCGGGCTGATCCGCCAGCTGTGCAACGGGTCATCCTTGAGCGCCTTGAGGCGGGCCTTCATCTGCTTCTTGGACAGGTGAAACCAGAACTTGAAAATCAGCGCGCCTTCATCGCAGAGCATCTCCTCCAGGCGTTCGGCACCACGGATGGCCTGGTCGAGCACGGCGTCCTTGAACTGGCCATGCACCCGCCCCTGGAGCATCTGGCTGTACCAGTTGCCGAAAAACACGCCCATCCGCCCCTTGGCCGGCAACGCCCGCCAGTAACGCCAGGCCGGTGGACGGGCGAGCTCTTCGTCAGTCTGCTGGTCGAAGGTGCGCACCTCGATCAGGCGCGGGTCCATCCATTCATTGAGCAGCTTGACCGTCTCGCCCTTGCCGGCGCCTTCAATGCCGTTGATCAGCACAATCACCGGGAATCGCGCCTGCTGCTTGAGCTCGAACTGGGCTTCGAGCAGCGCTTCACGCAGCGCCGGGACCTCGGCGTCATAGGTGTCTTTGTCGATGGCGTGACCAATTTCAGCGGATTCGAACATACCAGGCTCCCTACATGGATAAGCAAGACTAGCGGATTGTCGAAACCTTTGTCGGCACAAAACAAAGCCTGCCACAGGTCAAACAGCCTTGCGCTGATCAGCTAAAATAGCCGTCTTGCCTGAGCTGAGCCGAACATGACCGAAGCAACCCAATACGCCCAGATCGACTGGGATGAGCAGGGCCGCCCCCACTCGCGCCAATACGACGACATCTATTTCTCCAAGGAGCAGAGCCTGGAGGAAACCCGTCACGTGTTCATCGACCAGAACGACCTGCGCCAGCGTTTCAGTGCGCTGCAACCGGGCCAGTGCCTGGTGATCGGCGAAACCGGCTTCGGCACCGGCTTGAACTTCTTCTGTGCCTGGCAGCTGTTTGCCGAGTGTGCCCCGGCGGATGCTCGCTTGCATTTCATCAGCGTGGAAAAATTCCCCCTGACCCGCGCCGACCTCAGCCGCGCCCTGGCCCTGTGGCCAACGCTGGCACCGTTCAGCCACCCGTTGCTGACCCAGTACGTGGCAGTGCACGCGGGCTTCCAGCCATTCGTGTTTGAACAGGGCCGAGTGCGCCTGACCCTGATGATCGGAGACGTGCTGGAGCAGTTGCCGCAGCTCGACGCACAGGTCGATGCCTGGTTCCTCGACGGCTTTGCCCCGGCCAAGAACCCGGAAATGTGGACCCCGGAACTGTTCGCCCAGATCGGCCGGCTGTCGGCGCCCGGCGCCACCCTCGGCACCTTCACCAGCACCGGCTGGGTACGCCGTGGCCTGATCGCTGTGGGCTTTACCATGAAGCGCATTCCCGGCATCGGCAAGAAATGGGAAGTCCTGCGCGGCACCTTCAACGGCTGGCCACCCGAACAACCGCAGCCACCCGCGAGCGCCCCGTGGTTTGCCCGCCCGCCCGCGCCAAACGGGCCGCGCCAGGCCCTGGTGATCGGCGCTGGCCTGGCCGGTTGCGCGAGCGCCGCCAGCCTCGCCGCACGGGGTTGGCAGGTGAAGGTGCTGGAGCGTCACGCCACAGCGGCGGCCGAGGCTTCGGGCAACCCGCAAGGGGTGCTGTACCTCAAGCTGTCGGCGCATGGCACGGCATTGTCGCGCTTGATCCTCAGTGGCTTCGGCTACACCCGGCGGCTGCTCGAAAGCCTGCAACGTGGCCAGGACTGGGACGGCTGCGGGGTTTTGCAACTGGCCTTCGACGCCAAAGAAGAGCAACGCCAGCAACAACTGGCCGAAGCCTTCAATCCGCAATTGCTGCAACGCCTTGAACGTGAGCAGGCCGAGCAACTGGCAGGGGTGGCCTTGGGCAGTGGCGGGCTGTTCTATCCCGAAGCGGGCTGGGTGCATCCACCGGCGCTGTGCCAGGCGCAGTTGCAACACCCGAACATTACCCTGCTACCCCACCATCAGGTATTGCAATTGCGCAAGGTCGACGGCCTGTGGCAGGCCTGGGAAAGTGACAAACTGCTGGCCAGTGCGCCGCTGGTGGTGTTGGCCACCGCCGCCGAGATCCAGCGTTTCGAGCCTTGCGCGGCCCTGCCACTCAAGCGCATTCGCGGGCAGATCACCCGCCTGCCGGTCACCACACGCAGCCAGTCCCTGGCCACCGTGGTCTGCGCCGATGGCTACGTGGCGCCGCCGCGCAATGGTGCGCACACCCTGGGTGCCAGTTTCGACTTCCACAGTACCGACCTGACGCCCACCACCGGTGAGCACGTGGGCAACCTTGGCCTGCTCGAAGAGATTTCCAGCGACCTGGCCGAGCGCCTGGGCGCACACAGCCTTGACCCCCACGAGCTGCAGGGCCGCGCCGCGTTTCGCTGCACCAGCCCCGACTACCTGCCGATTGTCGGCCCACTGGCCGACCAGGCCCAGTTCAACCAGGACTACGCCGTGCTGGCCCGGGATGCCCGGCAGATCCCCGATACGCCCTGCCCCTGGCTTGACGGCCTGTTCGTCAACAGCGGCCATGGCTCACGCGGGCTGATCACCGCGCCACTGTCAGGCGAAATGATCGCCGCCTGGGCCGACAACGCACCGCTGCCAGTGCCCCGCGCCGTCGCCGAGGCCTGCCATCCGAATCGTTTTATGTTGCGTGAGTTGATTCGCGGCAAGGGCAAGCAAGGTTAAGCACTTATAACCGATTGATCTAAAACTCTCGCTATCCGCACCGGTCAGTTTTCATGTGCCCGCGCTGTGGGCATCTTCCCCAACGGCAAAACCGGTAAGGACTTATGTGCGGATTAGCTGGAGAGTTTCGTTTCACCCCTGTTGCCCACCCACCCCGCCCGGCGGACCTCGCCGCGGTCGAGCGAATCACCCATCACCTGGCACCCCGCGGCCCCGACGCCTGGGGCTTTCATAGCCAGGGCCCGATTGCCCTGGGCCATCGGCGGCTGAAGATCATGGACCTGTCCGACGCCTCGGCCCAGCCCATGGTCGATAACCAACTGGGCCTGGCGCTGGCCTTCAATGGCGCAATCTACAACTTCCCGGAACTGCGCAGCGAGCTGGAACGCCTCGGCTATGCCTTCTATTCGAACGGCGATACCGAAGTACTGCTCAAGGGCTATCACGCCTGGGGCGCTGACCTGTTGCCGCGCCTCAATGGCATGTTTGCCCTGGCGATCTGGGAGCGTGACAGCCAGCAGCTGTTTCTTGCTCGCGACCGCCTCGGGGTCAAGCCCCTGTACTTGTCGCGCACCGCCGAACGTCTGCGCTTTGCTTCAAGCCTGCCGGCGCTGCTCAAAGGTGGCGACATCAACCCGGTGCTCGACCCGGTAGCACTCAACCACTACCTGAACTTCCACGCCGTGGTGCCGGCGCCACGCACCTTGCTGGCCAATATCGAGAAACTGCCCCCAGCGAGCTGGATGCGCATCGACGCCCAGGGCCGCTGCCAGCAGCACGTGTGGTGGCAGTTGCACTATGGGCCGCGCACCGATGAACAGGACCTGAGCCTGGAAGACTGGCGCGAGCGCGTGCTCGACAGCACGCGCCAGGCGGTAGCGATTCGTCAGCGCGCCGCCGTGGATGTCGGTGTGCTGCTGTCCGGCGGCGTCGATTCAAGCCTGCTGGTCGGCCTGCTGCGCGAGGGCGGCGTCGATGATCTGTCGACCTTTTCCATCGGATTCGAGGATGGCGGTGGCGAGCGCGGCGACGAGTTCCAGTACTCCGACCTGATCGCCCGTCACTACGGCACCCGCCATCATCAGTTGCGCATCGATGAGCGGGAGATCATCGAGCAGTTGCCCGCAGCCTTCCAGGCCATGAGCGAGCCGATGGTCAGCCATGACTGCATTGCCTTCTACCTGCTGTCGCGGGAAGTGGCCAAGCACTGCAAGGTGGTGCAAAGCGGCCAGGGCGCCGACGAGCTGTTCGCCGGCTACCACTGGTATCAGCAGGTGGACGGCGCCCGCGATCCGTTCGCGGCCTATCGTGAGGCGTTCTTCGACCGCAGCTACGACGACTATGCCGCCACCGTGCAACCGTCCTGGCTGCTTGATCACGATGCCGCCGGCGATTTCGTCCGCCAGCACTTTGCCCAACCCGGCGCCAGTGACGCGGTGGACAAAGCCCTGCGCCTGGACAGCACGGTGATGCTGGTCGACGACCCGGTCAAACGGGTTGACAACATGACCATGGCCTGGGGCCTGGAGGCGCGCACACCGTTCCTCGACTACCGCCTGGTCGAGCTGTCGGCGCGGATCCCGGCACGCTTCAAACTGCCCGACGGCGGCAAGCACGTGCTCAAGGAAGCCGCACGAGGGGTGATCCCCAGCGAAGTCATCGACCGCAAGAAGGGCTACTTCCCGGTACCGGGCCTCAAGCACCTGCAGGGTGCGACTCTGGACTGGGTACGCGAACTGCTGCTTGACCCCAGCCAGGACCGTGGCCTGTTCAACCCGGCGGCGCTGGACCGCCTGCTCAGCGATCCCCATGGCCAGTTGACGCCGCTGCGCGGCTCCAAGCTGTGGCAACTGGCAGCCTTGAACCTGTGGCTCAGCGCACAAGGAATCTGAACGATGAAAGCCCATGCCTCACCTTACGGCCAGCGCCTGCTGCGCGGCCAGGTGCCGTCCTATGAACGACTGCAGGCACAACACGCCGGTGATGGCAGCCAGCCCCACGATCAGCCGCGCTCGTTGCACTGCGGCTGGGGGCGGCTGTTGATCGGCCACACCTACCCCGACCCGGCCAGCCTGGTCGCCGCCCTGCTCGACGAGCGCCCCGGCGAGCGCGATATCGCCTTGTATGTCGCAGCACCGCAGCAAGTGCTGGCCCAGGCCCCGCAGCAACTGTTCCTCGACCCGTCCGACACCCTGCGCCTGTGGTTCAGCGACTACCGCCCGGCGCAGCGGGTGTTTCGCGGCTTTCGTATCCGCCGCGCGCAGAGCGACAGCGACTGGCAAGCGCTCAACGCCCTGTACCAAACCCGCAGCATGCTGCCAATCAACCCCGAGCGCCTGACCCCGCGCCACCAGGGCGGGCCGGTGTACTGGCTGGCCGAAGACGAAGACAGCGGCGCAGTCATCGGTAGCGTCATGGGCCTGAATCACCATAAGGCCTTTGCCGACCCGGAACACGGCGGCAGCCTCTGGTGCCTGGCGGTGGACCCGCACTGTACCCGCCCCGGCGTCGGTGAAGTGCTGGTGCGCCACCTGATCGAGCACTTCATGAGCCGCGGCCTGAGCTGCCTGGACCTCTCGGTGCTGCATGACAATCGCCAGGCCAAACGCCTGTACGCCAAGCTCGGCTTTCGCAACCTGCCAACCTTCGCAGTCAAGCGCAAGAACGGCATCAACCAGCCGCTGTTCCTCGGCCCCGGCCCCGAAGCCGGGCTCAACCCCTATGCGCGGATTATCGTCGAGGAGGCTTACCGGCGTGGCATCGACGTACAAGTCGATGATGCCGAAGCGGGCTTGTTTACCCTCATTCATGGCGGCCGGCGGGTACGCTGCCGCGAGTCCCTCAGCGACCTGACCAGCGCGGTGAGCATGACCTTGTGCCAGGACAAGAGCCTGACCCACAAGGCGCTCGCCAGCGCCGGCCTGCAAGTGCCGGCGCAGCAACTGGCCGGCAATGCCGATGACAACCTGGCCTTCCTCGAGGACCACGGCGCGGTGGTGGTCAAACCGCTGGATGGCGAGCAAGGCAATGGCGTGGCAGTCAACCTGAGAACCTTGAAGGAAATCACTGCAGCGGTAGAAAGCGCCCGGCGTTTCGGCAGCCGGGTGCTGCTGGAAAGCTTTCACCCTGGCCTTGACCTGCGCATCGTGGTCATCGGATTCGAGGTGGTGGCCGCCGCCATCCGTCACCCGGCGCAGATCATCGGCGACGGCCAGCACGCCGTCGGCGCTCTGATCGAGGCGCAGAGCCGCCGGCGTCAAGCGGCGACCGCCGGTGAAAGCCGCATCCCGCTGGACCACGAAACCCAACGCACTCTGCACGCCGCCGGCGTCGACTACGACAGCGTGCTACCCGCCGGCCAGCGCCTGGCCGTACGCGGCACGGCCAACCTGCACACCGGCGGCTGCCTGGAGGATGTCACCGAGCGCCTGCACCCGGTGCTGGTGGACGCCGCCATCCGCGCCGCCCGCGCCCTGGACATTGGCGTGGTGGGCCTGGACCTGATGGTCAAGGCCGCCGACCAGCCCGACCACGTGTTCATCGAAGCCAACGAACGGGTTGGCCTGGCCAACCACGAACCACAACCGACTGCCGAACGCTTCATCGACCTGCTGTTCCCGCACAGCCGACCCGCGCACTGAGCACAGGAGTTCACATGCCAGAACAGAGCCCCGAACCGGACCTCAACTACCTGCAGAAAGTCCTCCTGGAGATGCTCGCCATTCCCAGCCCCACCGGCTTTACCGACACCATCGTGCGTTATGTCGCCGAGCGCCTGGAAGAGCTCGGCATCCCTTTCGAGCTGACCCGCCGCGGCACCATCCGCGCCACCCTCAAGGGGTGCAAGAGCTCCCCCGACCGGGCGGTGTCCGCGCACCTGGACACCATTGGCGCCAGCGTGCGAGCGATCCAGGACAATGGCCAGCTGTCACTGGCCGCGGTGGGTTGCTGGTCCAGCCGCTTCGCCGAAGGCAGCCGCGTCAGCCTGTTTACCGACAGCGGCGTGCTGCGCGGCAGCGTACTGCCGCTGATGGCCAGCGGGCACGCGTTCAATACCGCCATCGACCAGATGCCGGTCAGTTGGGAGCACATCGAACTGCGCCTGGACGCCTACTGCACCACCCGTGCCGATTGCGAATCGCTGGGGATTGGCATCGGTGACTTCGTCGCCTTCGATCCCCTACCCGAATTCACCGAAAGCGGCCACATCAGCGCTCGACACCTGGATGACAAAGCCGGTGTCGCGGCGCTGCTGGCGTCGCTCAAGGCTGTGGTCGACAGCGGCGCCCAGCCACTGATCGACTGCCACCCGTTGTTCACCATCACCGAAGAAACCGGCTCAGGCGCGGCCGCAGCCCTGCCCTGGGACGTCAGCGAGTTCGTCGGTATCGACATCGCACCGGTGGCCCCCGGGCAACACTCCAGCGAACATGCGGTAAGCGTGGCCATGCAGGACTCTGCCGGCCCCTACGACTATCACCTGTCGCGTCATTTGCTCAAGCTTGCCCGCGAACACGAACTGCCGGCGCGCCGTGATGTGTTCCGCTACTACTTCAGCGATGCGCATTCAGCGATTACTGCCGGCCACGACATCCGCACTGCCCTGCTGGCCTTCGGCTGCGACGCCACCCATGGCTACGAGCGCACCCACATCGACAGCCTGGCAGCACTGAGCCGCCTGCTGACTGCCTACCTGCTCAGCCCGCCGGTGTTCGCCAGCGACTCGCACGCCAGCGGCAGTTCACTGGAGAGCTTCAGCCATCAGCTAGAGCACGATACGCAGATGGAAAGCGATACCCGCGTGCCGGCAGTCGACACCCTGGTCGGCAACAAGCACTAGCGCCTACACAGCCAGGACAGGTTTCGCGTAGCATGACGGGACCTATTCGCCAGACCTGTCCTGTTCATGCTGATTCCCTACGACCAACTGGAAGCCGAGACCCTCACCCGCCTGATCGAGGATTTCGTCACCCGCGACGGCACCGACAACGGTGACGACACGCCGCTGGAAACCCGTGTGCTGCGAGTGCGCCAGGCATTGGCAAAAAAGCAGGCGTTCATCCTCTTCGATCTGGAAAGCCAGCAGTGCCAGTTACTGGCCAAGCATGACGTGCCCAGGGAACTGCTCGACTGACTCAGCCGGCCTGCTTGGCCAGTTGCTCGACAATGCGCTTGTAGATCTCCGCCCGGTGCACTTCGATGTGCCGTGGCGCGCTGATGCCGAAGCGCACCGTGTTGCCTTCCACCGACAGCACGGTGATCTTGATGTGATCGTCGATGGCGATGATTTCACCTATTTCTCGTCCTATTACCAACATGCTCCGGTCCTCCACTAGTCAGGAAGTTCGGAGACTGCATGGGGTGTCAGACGCCTTCAATGCTCACGCGGCGAATTAGACAAATCCCACTTTTCTGGGTGAATTTGCCTACAGATTTATTGCATTTTCGCTCACTCAGGCGCTCTGCAAGCGCGGCCCCAGAACGATGATACTGGCGCCCAGCACACACAGGAGCGCGCCGATCCAGTCGCTGCCCAATGGCCGGGCACGCTCGATGAGCGCCAGCCACAGTAGCGAAGTGACAATGTAGACTCCGCCATAGGCGGCATAGGCACGCCCGGCGTAAGCGGCCTCGACTCGGGTGAGGATCAGGGCGAACAGGGTCAGGCTGAGCAAGGCCGGGGCGATCCACCAAGCGCTCTTGCCCAGGCGCAGCCACATGTAAAAGGCATAACAACCGGCGATCTCGAAGACCGCCGCAAGGAAAAACCACAGGTAATTGATCACACCAGGTACTCAAGGCTACTCAAAAGGTGGCCAAGAATACCTGATGCCGAGGCTCACGCCTGGGAAGGCCGGGCCTTGGCGCGCATTTTCTCGGCCATGCCAGCCATTTCATCGTAGAGCATCTGCGGATTGCGCTGTTTGAGCTTCCAGGCTTCACGCCCCTGCTCATGGGGCAAGATCAGGAACTCGCCGGCAGCCACTTGCTGGTGGATGTAGTCGGCGATATCGGCGGCGCTGATCGGCGAGCTTTCCAGCAGTTTGCCGACCTGGGCTTTCATTGCCGGGGTCGGGCCGCGGAACGAGTCGAGCAGGTTGGTCTGAAAGAACGACGGGCATACCACGTGCACCGCGACTTCCTGCTGGCGCAGCTCAATCAGCAGGCTTTCCGACAGCGCCAGCACGCCGGCCTTGGCGACGTTATAGTTGCTCATCGCCGGGCCCTGCATCAGGGCTGCCATGGAGGCGATGTTGATGATCGTGCCCTTGCTGCGTTCGAGCAGCGGCAGGAACGCCTTGCAGCCCTTGACCACGCCCATCAGGTTGACGGCGATCTGCCAGTCCCAGTCCTCCAGCGACAGCTCGGCGAAAAAGCCACCGGAGGCCACCCCGGCGTTGTTGACGATCACATCGATGCCACCGAACCTTTCTTCGCAGGCCTGGGCCAGCGCCGTGAGCTGGCTGTAGTCACGCACATCGCAGCGCTGCACAAAACCGTCGGCGTCTGTCTCACGCACCAGCGCCAGGGTCTGCTTGAGGCCGGCCTCGTTGACATCGGCCAAGGCCAGTCGCCACCCCTCGCGCGCCCAGCGCAAGGCGATTTCGCGCCCAAGCCCTGAGCCTGCACCGGTAATCATCATGCGCTTTTGCATAGCAGGCTGCCTTGTACGGTTCTGGAAAGTTCAGGCCAGTGTAGCGAAGGCAGGGCCGCTACCCACGCTGTATCAGGATGCTGAATGGCCGGGGCAAACAGCGGTGAACGTGCTGAGTTGGCAACCGATAAAACTTTTAGCCACCGGCGGCAGTCGGAAGTAACAGGCGGGCATGAAACACATGACCGAAGAGATGGATTGCAGCGTAACGCCTACTTCTCAAGCCAAACAAGGAAACTGCCATGGGCACCATACTTATCATCATCCTGATTCTGCTGTTGATCGGTGGCTTACCCGTCTTTCCGCATTCCAGAAGTTGGGGTTATGGGCCGTCCGGCATCATCGGTACGGTGCTGATCATCCTGTTGATCCTGTTGTTGCTCGGCAAGATATAGAAAAGCTGCAAGCCATAAGCTGCAAGCCGCAAGTCAAAGCAGTACGCGTACGGCTTCAACTTGCGGCTTGCAGCTTGCAGCTTGCAGCTAGAGAGGCAGCCATAAGCTGCCTTTTGCTTACTTAGTGAGACACCGCACCGCTGGCACCCAGGCCAGTCTGCGAGCGAACGAACTGCGGGAAGAACAGCGCACGTTCATCATCGGCGGCCTTGGACTTGTCGGTGATCGAGAAGAACCAGATACCGGTGAAGGCAATGATCATCGAGAACAGCGCCGGGTACTCATACGGGTAGATCGCCTTCTCGTGGCCGAGGATCTGCACCCAGATGGTCGGACCGAGGATCATCAGCGCCACGGCACTGATCAGCCCCATCCAGCCGCCGATCATGGCGCCACGGGTGGTCAGTTTCTTCCAGTACATCGACAGCAGCAGCACCGGGAAGTTACAGCTGGCAGCGATGGAGAACGCCAGGCCAACCATGAAGGCAATGTTCTGGCTTTCAAACAGGATACCCAGACCGATCGCCAGGACGCCCAAGGCGATGGTGGTGATCTTCGAGACGCGGATTTCATCCTTCTCGTTGGCCTTGCCCTTCTTGATCACGCTGGCATACAGGTCATGGGACACCGCCGAGGCACCGGCCAGGGTCAAGCCGGCAACCACTGCCAGGATGGTGGCGAAGGCCACTGCCGAGATGAAACCGAGGAACACACTGCCACCCACGGCGTCGGCCAGGTGCACCGCTGCCATGTTGTTGCCGCCGATCAGGGCGCCAGCGGCGTCCTTGAACTGCGGGTTGGTGCTGACCAGCAGGATCGCGCCGAAGCCGATGATAAAGGTCAGGATGTAGAAGTAACCGATGAAACCGGTGGCGTACAGCACGCTCTTGCGCGCTTCTTTGGCGTCGCTGACAGTGAAGAAGCGCATCAGGATATGCGGCAGGCCAGCGGTACCGAACATCAGGGCCAGGCCGAGGGAGAACGCCGAAATCGGATCCTTGACCAGGCCTCCCGGACTCATGATCGCCTCACCTTTGGGGTGAACCTTGATCGCTTCGGAGAACAGCGCGTTGAAGTCGAAGTTGACGTGCTTCATCACCATCAGCGCCATGAAGCTGGCACCGGAGAGCAGCAGCACCGCCTTGATGATCTGTACCCAGGTGGTCGCAAGCATGCCGCCGAACAGCACGTACATGCACATCAGGATGCCGACCAGAATCACCGCGACATGGTAGTCCAGGCCGAACAGCAACTGGATCAGTTTGCCTGCGCCAACCATCTGCGCAATCAGATAGAAGGCCACCACCACCAACGAGCCCGAGGCCGACAGGGTGCGGATTTCCTTCTGCCCCAGGCGATACGAGGCAACGTCGGCAAAGGTGTATTTACCCAGGTTGCGCAGGCGCTCGGCGATCAGGAAGAGAATGATCGGCCAGCCGACCAGAAAGCCGATCGAGTAGATCAGGCCATCATAGCCAGAGGTGAACACCAGGGCGGAAATACCCAGGAAAGAAGCTGCCGACATGTAGTCACCGGCAATTGCCAGGCCGTTCTGGAAACCGGTGATGCGCCCGCCGGCAGCATAGTAGTCGGAGGCGGACTTGTTGCGCTTGGACGCCCAGTAGGTGATGCACAGGGTGGCACCGACAAAGGCGACGAACATGACGATCGCCGACACGTTCAAGGGTTGTTTCTGCACCGCGCCGGTGAGGGCGTCAGCGGCCCAGACGGCGGGTGCAAAAACGCCGAAGGCCAGGGTTGCCAGTAGACGCCGGATCATTGCTGAGCCTCCTTGAGGATCGCCTTGTTCATCTCGTCGAACTCGCCGTTGGCGCGACGCACGTAGATGGCCGTGAGAATGAAGGCCGAGATGATCAGACCGACGCCCAGAGGAATACCCCAGGTGATCGAAGACTCAGGGCTGAGCTTGGCACCCAATACATGCGGACCATAGGCAATCAACAGGATGAAGGCGGAATAGAGGCCGAGCATGATCGCCGAGAGTATCCAGGCGAAACGTTCGCGTTTTGAAACCAGCTCCTTGAACCGCGGGCTGTTTTGTATCGAGAGATAAATGCTGTCGTTCATTGTTTTTGTCCTCGCAGCACAGATTAGGTAGAACCCACTCCACTTTATGCTGCCTTCGAACGCACTCCAGACGACCTTAGTCTTAGATGCAAAACTCTTTTACCGATTCGGTAACAGCCTGAAACGACAAGGGCCGCGACAGCGTTTTCGCTGTCGCGGCCCTGGAAGGTGCCAGATAGAAGCCTTAGGCCATTACTTGCTGATCCACTCCGCTACCCGTTCGGGGTGCTTGGCCACCCAGTCCTTGGCGGCGGCCTCGGGTTTTGCACCCTCTTGAATGGCCAACATGACCTCGCCGATCTCGTCCTTGGACTGCCACTGGAACTTCTTCAGGAACGCGGCCACTTCCGGCGCCTTGGTGTCCAGTTCCTTGCTGCCGATGCTGTTGACGGTTTCAGCGGCGCCATACACGCCTTTGGGGTCTTCGAGGAACTTGAGCTTCCACTTGGCGAACATCCAGTGCGGCACCCAGCCGGTCACCGCGATCGATTGCTGCTTGGCATAGGCGCGGCCCAGTTCGGCGGTCATTGCTGCGCCAGAGCTGGCCTGCAGCTTATAGCCGGTGAGGTCGTAGTCTTTGATGGCCTGGTCAGTCTTGAGCATGACACCGGAGCCTGCGTCGATACCGACGATCTTCTTCTTGAAGCTGTCATCGGTCTTGAGGTCGGCAAGCGATTGCGCCTTGACGTACTCGGGGACGATCAGGCCGATCTTGGCGTCCTTGAAGTTGGGGCCGTAGTCGACCACGTTGTCCTTGTTCTTGGTCCAGTATTCACCGTGAGTTACCGGCAGCCAGGCCGAGAGCATGGCGTCGAGCTTGCCGGTGGCCACGCCCTGCCACATGATGCCGGTGGCCACGGCCTGCAGTTTGACGTCATAGCCGAGTTTCTGCCGGATGACTTCGGCGGCGACGTTGGTGGTCGCCACACTGTCGGACCAGCCATCGACATAGCCGATGCTCACTTCCTTGGCCAGCGCATGCCCCGCGCCAATGGCCATTACCAGGGCGGTGCCCACCCCCAGGAGTCGTCGCATTTTCATCCAAGCATCCCCTCGTCACGTCACGGAAGCTGCATCATCAACCGCGCATGGTCGGTGACCTGCTCTGGTAACGACCTCAAGGCAACGAGAAACGACATCACATCGCCAGCAACGTGGATCGTTACATCAAGCAACACCCAAGGCTTTGGCCCGGGTCATTTGCAGGTACTATTGGCAGCTTTGCTCCCTGACGGTCCGATCCATGCTCTCGACTGCGCGCTTTCCGCTCTTACCCTACCTGTTCGCCTGCCTATTGGGCCTGTTTGCCCTCGGAGGCCTGTGGTACGGCCTGGGCAAACCGGTGGTGCTGGCGGATGCGGCCAGCGCCTCGCACAAGTTGCAGTGCGCCTCCTACACACCGTTCGACAAAGACCAGTCGCCGTTCGACCAGCCCTTCCAATTGCGCCCGGCGCGCATGGACGCCGACCTGGCCTTGCTCGCCCAGCGCTTCGAGTGCATCCGTACTTACTCGATGACCGGCCTTGAAGCCATTCCGGAACTGGCCCGCAAGCATGGCCTGAAGGTAATGCTCGGTGCCTGGATCAACGCCAACCCGGTGGACTCGCAGAAAGAGGTCAAAGCCTTGATCGCCTCGGCCAATGCCAACCCGGATGTGGTCAGCGCAGTGATCGTCGGCAACGAAACCCTGCTGCGCAAGGAAGTCACCGGCCCGCAACTGGCAGCGCTGATCAACCAGGTCAAAAGCCAGGTCAGCGTGCCGGTGACCTACGCCGATGTCTGGGAGTTCTGGCTGCAGCACCCCGAGATCGCCCCGACGGTGGATTTTTTGACCATCCATCTGCTGCCCTACTGGGAAGATGACCCCAAGAGTATTAACGATGCCTTGGTGCATGTTGGTGAAATCCGCCAGGTGTTCGGCAACCGCTTCGCCCCCAAGGACATCGTCATTGGCGAGACGGGCTGGCCCAGCGAAGGTCGCCAGCGCGAAACCGCCCTGCCCAGTCGGGTCAACGAAGCGCGCTTCATCCGTGGTTTTGTCGCCATGGCCGAACAGCAGGGCTGGAAGTACAACCTGATCGAAGCGTTCGACCAGCCGTGGAAGCGTGCCAGTGAAGGGGCCGTCGGTGGCTATTGGGGCCTGTATGACGCCGACCGCCAGGACAAGGGCATTCTTGAAGGACCGGTGAGCAACCTTGCGTTCTGGCCGCAGTGGCTGGGGGCCGGTGTCGTGCTGTTCGGCGCTACCTTGTTACTGGCAGGCCGTGTCCGCGGAACCCGGAGCGCCTTGCTGGTGCCGCTGCTGGCGGCACTGGGTGCGGCCAGCCTGGGCCTGTGGGGCGAACAGCTACGCATCAACAGCCGCTTTGTCGGTGAGTGGGTCTGGGCGATTGTGCTGGTGGGCCTGAACCTGCTGGTGCTGGCCCATGGCGTCCTGGCCCTGGCCCAGCGTCAGGGCTTTCGCGAGCGGGCCTTTGCCTGGCTTGAAGCGCGTGCCGGCTGGTGGCTGCTGGCGGCCGGTTTCGCGGCGGCGGTGAGCATGCTGGCACTGGTGTTCGACCCGCGTTATCGCAGCTTCCCAAGCCCGGCCTTGCTGTTGCCAGCGGTGGTGTACCTGGTGCGTCCGGTGGCGGCGCGCCGGGCCGAAGCGGCCTTGCTGGCGTTGATCATCGGTGGTGGCATTGGCCCACAGCTGTGGCAGGAAGGGCTGGGCAACCAGCAGGCACTGGTCTGGGCCGGGGTCAGCGTGCTGATGGTGGCGGCGTTGTGGCGTAGCCTGAGGGTCCGGCTTCAGCAGTAAGTCATCGCGGGGCAAGCCCGCTCCTGCAGTGGGAGCGAGCTTGCCCCGCGATAAGGCAACTAACGCCGCACCATGCGCAGCCCTGCCAGCACCACCGCAAACACCGCGATACTTGCGGTATACAACACCAACGCCGGAATCCCGCACACCAGTGCCACCACCGCCAGGCGCCAGCCTGCGCGCCCCGGCACCAGCATGGCCAACAGCGCCAGGCCCAGGGCCGACCAGGCCAGTACCCTGAAGTGGATCATCAAGCCCATGACCGAGCGTGCCTGGCAGCCCCACAGTTGCGCCTGTTCGGCGCAGGTCGCCACCCAGTGGGCATCTTCCATCAGCACGTAACGCAGCCCATAGCTCGCCACCAGCCAAAACGGCAGGAACACCAGCAAAGCGATCAGCGGTAAACGGCGGAACATGCGACACTCCAGAAAGGTGAAAATCGGCGCCCAGCATAATCGTCCGGGGCGTCTATGCAAGGCAAAAGCGCCGGACTCAGCTACTTTATCCTGAAGACAAATGGAACCAATTGTTGCGAGCCCTTAATGGACGGCGGCAACATCTGCGACGATAAATGCCGGAGCGCCAGGCAACTTTGCCGGGGCCCTCATGGTCCTAGCCTGCGTAATGCACTTTGCTGCTGCTTTTTTGGGGATCCGTCATGCTTCGTTCTCTGCGCCTCGCCGCCCTGTTGGGTGGCTTAATCTCGAGTGCGTGCGCTTGGGCACAAACCATCGACGCCGCCAGCTATGGCTACCCGTTGACCAACCCGTTCGAAGCGACCATCGCCACGACGCCGCCAGAGCTGCGCCCGGAGCTCCCCAGCGACGACGACATTACCCAATCCGATTACAGCCTCAATATGCGCCCTGAGCGGGCCTTTACCCTGCCCGACAACTTCTGGGCGGTAAAAAAGCTCAAGTACCGCCTGGCCCGCCAGGACCATGAAGCGCCGCTGATCTTCCTGATTGCCGGCACCGGCGCGCCCTACTCCAGCAGCATTAACGAGTACCTGAAAAAACTCTACTACAAGGCCGGCTACCACGTGGTGCAACTGTCGTCGCCAACCAGCTTCGACTTCATCACCGCCGCCTCGCGCCACGCCACCCCGGGGGTGAGCAGCGAAGACGCCGAAGACCTTTACCGGGTGATGCAGGGCGTGCGCGCCCAGCATCCGCGCCTGCCGGTCAGCGAGTACTACCTCAGCGGCTACAGCCTCGGCGCCCTGGATGCGGCCTTCGTCAGCCACCTGGACGAAACCCGGCGCAGCTTCAACTTCAAGCGCGTGCTGCTGCTCAACCCACCGGTCAACCTCTACACCTCGATCAGCAACCTCGACAAGCTGGTGCAGACCGAGGTCAAGGGCGTCAACAACAGCACCACTTTTTATGAGCTGGTGCTCAACAAGCTGACTCGCTACTTCCAGCAGAAGGGCTACATCGACCTCAACGACGCCCTGCTCTATGACTTCCAGCAATCGCGCCAGCACCTGTCCAATGAACAGATGGCGATGGTCATCGGCACGTCGTTCCGCTTCTCGGCATCCGATATCGCCTTCACCTCCGACCTGATCAACCGCCGTGGCCTGATCATTCCACCCAAGTACCCGATCACCGAAAGCAGCAGCCTCACGCCGTTCTTCAAGCGTGCCTTGCAATGCGACTTCGACTGCTACCTGACCGAGCAGGTAATCCCCATGTGGCGCGCCCGAACCGACGGTGGCAGCCTGTTGCAGCTGATCGACCAGGTCAGCCTCTACGCGCTCAAGGATTACCTGCAAAAGAGCCCGAAAATTGCTGTGATGCACAATGCCGACGACGTCATCCTCGGCCCCGGCGATCTGGGCTTTTTGCGCAACGTGTTTGGTGAGCGCCTGACCCTGTACCCTCACGGCGGCCATTGCGGCAACCTCAATTACCGCGTCAACAGCGACGACATGCTGGAGTTCTTCCGTGGTTAAACGCCTACTCATCATTAGCGCACTGCTGGCCTGCGGGCTGGCCCAGGCAGCCGAAGAAACCGCGCCGCGCGCCAGTGTCATCGAAGCCGATCCCGTAGACACCGACGGTTTCACCGAACCGCTCAAGGCCCTGAAATTCAACCCGGGCCTGGACCAGCGCGAGTTCGAACGCTCGACCCTGGCGGCGCTGAACATCTATGACCCGCTGGAGTCGATGAACCGGCGGATCTACCACTTCAACTACCGCTTCGACCAATGGGTGTTCCTGCCGGTGGTCAATGGCTACCGCTACATCACCCCGCACTTCGTGCGCACTGGCGTCAGCAACTTCTTCAGCAACGTCGGCGATGTGCCAAACCTGTTCAACAGCCTGCTGCAGTTAAAGGGCAAGCGCTCGATGGAGATCAGCGCGCGCCTGCTGCTCAACACCACCATCGGCATCGCCGGCCTGTGGGACCCGGCCACCAAGATGGGCCTGCCGCACCAGAGCGAAGACTTCGGCCAGACCCTGGGTTTCTATGGCGTGCCCGACGGCCCGTACCTGATGCTGCCGATCCTCGGCCCGTCGAACCTGCGCGACACCGGTGGCCTGGTGGTGGATTACAGCGCCGAGAACTGGATCAACTTCCTCAACGTCGCCGAGGTCAGCAGCAACCATCCGGAGTTGTGGGTCCTGCGCGGTGTCGACAAGCGTTACACCACCAACTTCCGTTATGGCCAGATGAACTCGCCGTTCGAGTACGAGAAGGTGCGTTATGTCTACACCTCGGCGCGCCAGTTGCAGATCGCCGAGTAAGCCGCCTCAGCCAGGCGGCAGGCCGAGAAAGCCGCACAGCTCGCGGCGCTTGGCCAGCGCGTCGCGACGTCCGAGCTCGATCAGCTCACTGCAGTAACCGGCTTCGAACAACAGGTAGCTGAGCACGCCGGCACCACTGGTTTTGGTCGCCCCCGGCCCACGCAGGAACAGCCTCAGGGCCGCGGGCAGCTCGCGCCGGTGACGGGCGGCAATCTCGTCCAGTGGCTGGCTTGGCGCGACCACCAGCACCTCGACCGGCGCCAGGCCCAGGCGTCGACGCTCCAGGTGCTCGGGCATCAGGTGGCTTAGGTGGTTGAGGCGCTGCAGCAGCTCGATATCGTCTTCCAGGCTGTCGATGAAGGTGCTGTTGAGCATGTGCCCGCCGATCTGCGCCAGGCTCGGTTGCTGGCCACTGAAGATACGCTGGCGCATCTCGCCCTCGTTGGGCCGCTGCGGGTTGCCGCTGACCCCGACCACCAGCACGCGGCTGGCCCCCAAGTGCAGCGCCGGGCTGATCGGCGCCGACTGGCGCACCGCACCGTCACCGAAGAACTCTTCACCCAGCTTGACCGGGGCAAACAACAAGGGGATCGCCGAGCTTGCCAGCAGGTGCTCGATACGAAGGTCAGTGGGCAGGCCAATGCGCCGGTGCCGCAGCCAGGGGTCGATGGCGCCTTTGCCCTGATAAAAGGTCACCGCTTGGCCCGATTCGTAACCGAAGGCCGTCACCGCTACAGCGCGCAGGTGCTGTTGCTCGATAGCCTGGCCAATGCCGTTCATGTCCAGGTGCTGGGTGAGCAGTTTGCGCAATGGCGAGCTGTCGAGCAGCGCCACCGGCACTGGCGCACCGAGGCCGAGCAGGCTGTGACCGACAAACCGGCTGGCCTGGCGGATGACCCCAGGCCAGTCGCTGCGCAATACCTGATGGCTGCGAAAGCCCTGCCAGAAACTGGTCAGGCGGCGGACCGCGTCAGCAAAGTGCATGGCACCGCTGGCCAGGGTCACGGCATTGATGGCGCCAGCCGATGTGCCGACGATCACCGGGAAGGGGTTGACCGCACCGGGCGGCAACAGGTCGGCGATGCCGGCCAGCACACCGACCTGGTAGGCGGCGCGGGCACCACCGCCGGAGAGGATCAAGCCGGTGACAGGTTCAGCCATTTTACCTTCCTGGATTTTGGGTGAATTCATCGCGGGGCAAGCCCGCTCCCACAGAGGTCACCTCACCCCCGCGATAGCCTCAACGCCGCTTTTCGTAGAGCTTCGGCGCCCCCGGCGGGCGCGACTTGAAGCGCCGGTGCGCCCACAGGTACTGCTCCGGGCATTCGCGCAGCGCCGCTTCGATCCACTGGTTGATGCGCAGGCAATCGGCCTCTTCGCTCTCCCCGGGAAAGTCTGCCAGCGGCGGATGAATCACCAGCCGGTAACCGCTGCCATCGGCCAGACGCTGCTGGGTGAAAGGGATCACCCGAGCCTTGCCCAGCCGGGCAAACTTGGTGGTGGCGGTGACGGTCGCCGCCTCGATGCCGAACAACGGCACGAACAGGCTCTGCTTGGCGCCGTAGTCCTGATCCGGTGCATACCAGATGGCGCGCCCGGCGCGCAGCAACTTGAGCATGCCGCGTACATCCTCGCGCTCTACCGCCAGCGAGTCGAGATTATGCCGCTCGCGGCCCCGACGCTGAATGAAATCGAACACCGGGTTGCCGTGTTCGCGGTACATGCCGTCGATGGTGTGTTCCTGGCCCAGCAAGGCGGCGCCGATTTCCAGGGTGGTGAAGTGCAGGGCCATGAGGATCGCCCCCTGGCCATCACGCTGCGCGGCCTGCAGGTGTTCCAGCCCTTCGATGTGCGCCAGGCGCGCCAGACGGGCCTTTGGCCACCACCAGCTCATGGCCATTTCGAAGAAGGCGATGCCGGTGGAAGCAAAGTTTTCCTTGAGCAGACGCTGCCGTTCGACGGACGGTAGCTCGGGGAAACACAGTTCCAGGTTGCGCGCCGCAATAGAGCGGCGCTCGCCGGCCACCCGGTACATCAGCGCCCCCAGGGCACGGCCGAGCGCCAGCAATGCCGGGTACGGCAGCTGCACGATCAGCCACAGCAGGCCCAGGCCCAGCCACAGCGGCCAGAAGCGCGGGTGCAGAAAGTAACGACGAAAACGCGGGCGATCCATTAAAGATTCCGGAAAGACAAGGGCCGGGCATTCTACAACGGTTCGGCACGGGTTGCGGCCAACCGGTGTTCTCGTTATAAGTCTGAGCACTTTTTCGTAACAAGCCGCCCTAATGCAGACCATGAGCCAAACCCAAACGCCAGACCAAGACCCCGTGTTCCAGCTCAAGGGCAGCATGCTTGCCATAACCGTGCTCGAGCTTGCCCGGAACAACCTCGAAGGCCTCGACCGGCAGTTGGCGGCCAAGGTCGCCCAGGCACCGAATTTCTTCAGCAATACCCCGCTGGTGCTGGCCCTGGACAAGCTGCCGGCCGGTGAAGGCGCGGTCGATCTCCCCGGGCTGATGCGCGTCTGCCGCCACCACGGCCTGCGCACCCTGGCGATCCGCGCCAGCCGTATCGAAGACATTGCCGCGGCAATCGCCATCGACCTGCCGGTGCTGCCACCGTCCGGCGCCCGTGAGCGGCCGCTGGAGCCTGAGCCGGAAGTGAAAAAGCCCGAGCCTGCGCCCGTACCCGTGGCGCCGCCGGAGCCGGCCATCCGCCCGACCAAGATCATCACCACGCCGGTACGGGGTGGCCAGCAGATCTACGCCCAAGGGGGCGACCTGGTGGTGGTGTCGTCGGTCAGCCCGGGTGCGGAACTTCTCGCCGATGGCAACATCCATGTGTACGGTGCAATGCGTGGGCGGGCACTGGCCGGGATCAAGGGCAACACCCGGGCGCGGATCTTCTGTCAGCAGCTGACCGCCGAGATGGTCTCGATCGCCGGGCAATACAAGGTCTCCGAAGACCTGCGCCGCGATCCGCTGTGGGGGGCCGGGGTGCAGGTCAGCCTGTCCGGTGACGTGTTGAACATCACCCGTCTTTAACGGATACTTGCCGCCATTTTCTGCGCAACTTTTTCCGATGTTGCCGTTTTTTGTATTTTTTGGGACTCGACGTCCTTTTCTTTAGGGGTGAAACACCTTGGCCAAGATTCTCGTGGTTACATCCGGCAAGGGTGGTGTGGGTAAGACCACCACCAGCGCCGCTATTGGTACCGGCCTCGCTCTGCGCGGGCACAAGACTGTCATCGTCGACTTCGACGTCGGCCTGCGTAACCTCGACCTGATCATGGGCTGCGAACGCCGCGTGGTGTACGACTTCGTCAACGTGGTCAACGGCGAAGCCAACCTGCAGCAGGCACTGATCAAGGACAAGCGCCTTGAGAACCTGTACGTGCTGGCTGCAAGCCAGACCCGCGACAAGGACGCGCTGACCCAGGAAGGCGTGGAAAAGGTCCTGATGCAGCTCAAAGAGGACTTCGAATACGTGGTCTGCGACTCGCCGGCCGGTATCGAGAAAGGCGCCCACCTGGCCATGTACTTCGCTGACGAAGCGATCGTCGTGACCAACCCGGAAGTCTCCTCGGTACGCGACTCGGACCGTATGCTGGGCCTGCTGGCGAGCAAATCGCGCCGCGCCGAACGCAACGAAGACCCGATCCGCGAACACCTGCTGATCACCCGCTACCACCCGGAGCGCGTCAGCCAGGGCGAAATGCTCGGCGTCGAAGACGTCAAGGAAATCCTCTCGGTGGCCCTGCTGGGCGTGATCCCCGAATCCCAGGCGGTGCTCAAGGCATCCAACCAGGGCGTGCCGGTGATCCTCGATGATCAGAGCGACGCTGGCCAGGCCTACAGCGATACCGTTGACCGCCTGCTGGGCAAAAACGTGGAACATCGGTTCCTTGATGTGAAGAAGAAGGGATTCTTCGAGCGCCTGTTTGGAGGCAACTAACCAATGAACCTTTTTGACTTCTTTCGTGCCAGCAAAAAAGTAAGCACCGCCTCGGTCGCGAAAGAGCGTCTACAGATCATCGTGGCGCACGAGCGCGGTCAGCGCAGTACTCCGGACTACCTGCCAGCCCTGCAGAAGGAACTGGTGGAAGTGATCCGCAAGTACGTCAACATCGGCTCCGATGATGTGCAGGTCGCTCTGGAAAACCAGGGCAGCTGCTCGATCCTGGAACTCAACATCACCCTGCCCGATCGCTGATAGCGTTTTCGGGCACCTTGTGGGAGCGGGCTTGCCCCGCGATAGCGATCTGTCAGTCATATCGCATCGCGGGGCAAGTCGGGGCGCCGCATCGCCGCTCCCACAACTATTTTGGAACACGCAATGCCGCTGTCCAACGTTCACATCCTGCATGAAGATGCCGCCATCCTGGTGATCAACAAGCCGACCCTGCTGCTGTCCGTGCCGGGCCGGGCCGAAGACAACAAGGATTGCCTGATCACCCGCCTGCAGGAAAACGGCTACCCCGATGCCCTGATCGTCCACCGCCTGGACTGGGAAACCTCGGGGATCATCCTCCTGGCCCGCGACGCCGACAGCCACCGCGAGCTGTCCCGGCAGTTTCACGACCGCGAGACCGAGAAAGCCTACACCGCCTTGTGCTGGGGCCAACCGGCGCTGGACAGCGGCAGCATCGACCTGCCGCTGCGCTATGACCCGCCAACCAAGCCGCGGCACGTGGTCGATCATGAACAGGGCAAGCATGCCCTGACCTTCTGGCGTATCGTCGAGCGCTGTGGCGATCATTGCCGAGTCGAGCTGACGCCGATCACCGGGCGCTCGCACCAGTTGCGCGTGCACATGCTGTCGATCGGTCACCCGCTTCTGGGCGATCGCCTGTATGCCTATCCCGAGGCGCTGGCGGCCCATGAGCGGCTGTGCCTGCATGCCAGCATGCTGAGCTTTACCCATCCGGTCAGCGGCGAGCGCCTGCGCTTCGAGTGTCCGGCACCGTTCTGAGCCACCCACTCCCACAGGCTTTGTGGGAGCGGGCTTGCCCCGCGATACAGTCAGCACAAATCCCTCCCCAACTAGGCTAAACTCGCGCCACTGCTGTCTGGAGTGACCTATGCGCGATGCACTGAATCAAGGCCTGATCGACTTCCTCAAGGCCTCCCCTACGCCGTTCCATGCCACCGCCGCCCTGGCCCAGCGCCTCGATGCCGCCGGTTACCAGCGCCTGGACGAGCGCGACAGCTGGGCCACCGTGGCCGGCGGTCGCTACTACCTGACCCGCAACGATTCCTCGATCATCGCCTTCAAGCTCGGCCGTCACTCGCCGTTGCTCGACGGTATCCGCCTGGTCGGTGCCCACACCGACAGCCCGTGCCTGCGGGTCAAGCCGCAACCTGAACTGCAGCGCCAGGGTTTCTGGCAACTGGGCGTGGAAGTCTACGGCGGCGCCCTGCTCGCGCCGTGGTTCGACCGTGACCTGTCGCTGGCCGGACGGGTTACCTTCCGCCGTGACGGCAAGGTTGAAAGCCAGCTGGTCGACTTCAAGCTGCCGATCGCGGTGATCCCGAACCTGGCCATTCACCTCAACCGCACCGCCAACGAAGGCTGGACGATCAATCCACAGACCGAGCTGCCGCCGATCCTGGCCCAGGTCGCCGGTGACGAGCGCGTGGACTTTCGCGCCCTGCTCACCGAGCAACTGGCCCGCGAGCACGGCCTGAACGCCGATGTGGTGCTGGACTACGAGCTGAGTTTCTACGACACCCAGAGCGCCGCCCTGATCGGCCTGCATGGCGAATTCATCGCCGGCGCGCGCCTGGACAACCTGTTGTCCTGCTATGCCGGCCTGCAAGCGCTGCTCGGTGCTGACAGCGACGAAACCTGCGTGCTGGTGTGCAACGACCACGAAGAAGTGGGCTCCTGTTCGGCCTGTGGCGCCGACGGCCCGATGCTCGAGCAAACCCTGCGCCGCCTGCTGCCTGAGGGTGACGACTTCGTCCGGGCCATCCAGCGCTCGCTGCTGGTCTCGGCCGACAACGCCCACGGCGTGCACCCCAACTACGCCGACAAGCACGACGGCAACCACGGGCCCAAGCTCAATGCCGGCCCGGTGATCAAGGTCAACAACAACCAGCGCTACGCCACCAACAGCGAAACCGCCGGTTTCTTCCGCCACCTGTGCATGGCCGAGGAAGTCCCGGTGCAGAGCTTCGTGGTACGCAGCGACATGGGCTGCGGCTCGACCATCGGCCCGATCACCGCCAGCCACCTGGGCGTACGCACCGTCGACATCGGCCTGCCGACCTTCGCCATGCACTCGATCCGCGAGCTGTGCGGCAGCCATGACCTGGCGCACCTGGTCAAGGTGCTGACGGCGTTCTATCGCAGTCGCGATTTGCCTTGATGCCCCCATCGCGGGTCAAGCCCGCTCCTACACTGTGGGAGCGGGCCTGACCCCGATCAAACCCCTCACCGGCGAATCCCGCTATGCTTGAGCCATAACTCTCAAGCACAAGGACCTTGCCGCATGTCAGCCTTCCAATCGCTGTTCCTTCCGGTCATCGCCGGCCTGATCCTGCTGACCGTGGGCTTCAACCTGCGCGATCGCAATATCGGCGTGCTGATGATGTGGATCGGCACCCTGGGCATGATTGGCATCATGTGCTGGAAGATCCTCGAGAAACTCAACTGACAAATACTCTACACTCGGGCGATTGATCGTTTTGAGGTTGATTGTCCGGTGCCTGCCTTTTTCCGCATTGTCCTGTTGCTCCTGCCCTTGCTCTTCATTGCCCCGGCGCACGCCGCAGGCTTGCCGGGCTTGCTCGGCGGTGGCAGCAAGGCGCAGCCAGAAGCCACAGAACCCCTGGGCCAGTCACTGGACGAGGTGATCAAGACCCTGGAGAACGACCAGCAACGCAGCAAACTGCTGGCCGACCTGAAAAAACTGCGCGATAGCAGCAAGCAGGCCCAACCCAGCGTCGAGCAAGGTGTGTTGGGCCTGATCGGCAGCACCTTCAACGAGCTGGAGAAACAGTTCAGTGGTGAGGCCAGCCCGTTCAATCGCTGGAGCCGTGAACTGGAGCTGGCGCAGATCGAGTTCGACGCCCGCCTGGTGCCCTGGCACGAATGGCCGCCGATCCTGTTTGGCTTCGCCGCGATCATCGCCCTCTGGAGTCTGCTGGCCTACGCCCTGAACTGGGCTGGCCACCAGCTACGCCTGCGCTTTGGCCTCACCGAAGAACTGCCGCAGCATCCGCGCACCTGGGACCTGGTGCGCTTTGCCCTGCGCAAGCTCGGCCCCTGGCTGGTAGCACTGGTGATCACCGTGTACCTGAGCTTCGCCCTGCCCTCGTCCCTGGGCAAGTCGATGGCCATGGTCCTGGCGTATGCGCTGGTGGTGGGCACCTGCTTCTCGGCGATCTGCGTCATCGCCTTCTCCCTGCTCGACGGCCCGCACCGCCACCGTGCCTTGCACATTCTTCGCCATCAGGCGTTTCGCCCGCTGTGGCTGATCGGCAGCTTCGCCGCCTTTGGCGAGGCCATGAACGATCCGCGCATGGCCAGTGCCCTGGGTGATCACCTCTCACATACCTTGGCGACCCTGGCCAACATCCTTGCCGGGCTGTCCACCGGGCTGTTCATCCTGCGTTTTCGCCGCCCCATCGCCCACCTGATCCGCAACCAGCCGCTGTCACGGCGCCTGACTCGCCGGGCGCTGAGCGACACCATCGAAATCCTCGGCACCTTCTGGTACCTGCCCGCGCTGGTGCTGGTGGCGATTTCGTTGTTCGCCACCTTCATTTCCGCCGGCGACACCAGCACCGCCCTGCGCCAGTCGCTGATGTGCACGGTGCTGGTGATCCTGTGCATGGTCATCAACGGCCTGGTCCGTCGCCACGCACTCAAGCCGCAGCGGGCCAACCGTCGTCAGGCGGTGTACTCGGAACGCTTGAAGAGCTTCACCTACACCCTGGTGCATCTGGCTATCTGGCTTGTGTTCATCGAACTGGGTCTGCGCGTCTGGGGCTTTTCGCTGATCGGTTTTGCCGAAGGCGAAGGCCATGAAGTGGCGGTGCGCCTGCTAGGCCTGGCCGGCACTTTGATCGCCGCCTGGCTGGTGTGGATTCTCGCCGACACCGCCGTGCACCACGCACTCACCCGCTCGCGCAAAGGCCTGGCCAATGCCCGCGCACAAACCATGATGCCGCTGATCCGCAATGTGCTGTTCGTGGCGATCTTCATCATCGCGGTGATCGTCGCCCTGGCCAACATGGGCATGAACGTTACCCCGCTGCTGGCCGGTGCCGGTGTCATCGGCCTGGCCATCGGTTTTGGCGCGCAGTCGCTGGTCGCCGACCTGATCACCGGGCTGTTCATCATCATTGAAGACTCCCTGGCCATCGATGACTACGTCGATGTCGGCGGCCACCTGGGCACGGTCGAGGGCCTGACCATCCGCACCGTGCGCCTGCGCGATATCGACGGCATCGTCCACACCATTCCGTTCAGCGAGATCAAAAGCATCAAGAACTACTCCCGCGAGTTCGGCTACGCGATCTTCCGGGTGGCCATTCCGCACAGCATGAACATCGACCAGGCGATCAGCCTGATCCGCGATGTCGGGCAGAAGATGCGCAACGACCCGTTGATGCGCCGCAACATCTGGTCGCCGCTGGAGCTGCAGGGCGTGGAGAGTTTCGAGTCGGGCTCGGCGATTCTGCGCGCACGTTTCAAGACCGCACCGATCAAGCAGTGGGAAGTGTCGCGGGCATTCAACCTGGCGCTCAAGCGTCAGCTCGATGAAGCCGGCCTGGACCTGGCCACTCCGAGGTTGTCGGTGCAGGTGACGACAGGCGGGGCGAGCGGCTGATCGCGGGGCAAGCCCGCTCCCACAGGGCTTGATGTGATCGCTGTGGAACGGGCTTGCCCCGCGATTTGCCTCACAGCATCATTGCGCCTCGGCCTTGATGCGAATCGCATCATGGCGCCAATACTCCAGGTCACAGTCGATCAGCCGCCCGTGCTGGTCACTGTTGACCCGGGTGATGTGCAGCCCGGGGCTGCCGGCCGAAACCTTCAGCGCCAACGCCGCAGCCACCGGCAAAGCAGTCGGCAAAATTTCGAACCGCACGCGGCCGTACTCGATGCCGTAAAGGTCGGCATACAGCTCGGTCAGCGACCGGCTCAGGTCGTGCTCCAGAATGCCCGGAAAATACTCCGGGTTCAGGTAGTGCTCGGCATACAGCACAGCGCGCCCGTCGATTCGCCGTACGCGGCAGATCTGGATCACGCTCGACAGCGGCGCCAACTGCAACCGTGCGCACACCGATGCCGCCGCCGGCAGCAGGCGCGCCGACAACAGCTCAGTGTGCGCCTCGCGGCCCTGGGCGCGGACCATGGCGTGAAAGTGGCTGCGCTCGATCAGGTCGTAGGTCAGGCGCTGCGGCGCGACAAACCAGCCGCGCCGTTCCTCCCGGTAAATCAGCCCACGGGCCTCCAGTTGCACCAGCGCCTCACGCAGGGTGATACGCGTGGTGTCGAACACCTCGCTGAGCTTGCGTTCGGCCGGCAGCTTGCAGCCGGGCGACAACAGGCCATGCTCGATCTGCTCCTGCAGGGCATGACAGATGGCTGTTACTGCTCGTGGTGGCAGTGGCTGCATCAAAGGTTACCTATCTGGACTAGTCCAGCTCCGCAAGCGCACCCATTTGGCGCCTTCAGGGCTATGAGAATAGTGCAAGCCTAGGCAACTCAGATGAATCTCAGATGACAGTCAAGGTGGTCTACGCTTGATTTTCAGGGGCGAAAACCCTGGCCGACAGCGAGCCTGGACATCAAATTGTCATGCAACAGGCCTACCTTGGCGCAGGTATTGCTGACCTAGACCAACCGAACCGCAACAACGTCCAACACCACCTTTTGCGTTTTGCACGGCACCCATCAAGGAGCTTCGGATGAAACAGCTTTTTCTGGCGTCACTGTTAGGCTCGAGTATCGCTTTCTGTACCGCGGCCATGGCCGCCAACACTGACCTTGCGGCCCTCGAGGACGCCGCCCGCAAGGAAGGCACGGTCAACAGCGTAGGCATGCCCGATGCCTGGGCCAACTGGAAAGGCACCTGGGAGGACCTTGCGAAAAAATACGGCCTCAAGCACATGGACACCGACATGAGCTCGGCCCAGGAAGTAGCCAAGTTCGACGCTGAAAAAGACAACGCCAGTGCCGATATCGGTGACGTCGGCGCCGCCTTCGGCCCGATCGCCGTGGCCAAGGGTGTGACCCAGCCGTACAAGCCAAGCACCTGGGAGCAGGTACCGGACTGGGCCAAGGACAAGGACGGCCACTGGGCATTGGCCTATACCGGCACCATCGCCTTCATCATCAACAAGCAGTTGGTGAAGGAAGAAGATATCCCGAAAACCTGGCATGACCTGGAAAAGGGCAAGTACAAGGTCGCCATCGGTGACGTCGGTACCGCCGCCCAGGCCGCCAACGGTGTGCTGGCCGCCGCCATTGCCTACAAGGGCGACGAGAAGAACATCGAACCGGGCCTGCAGCTGTTCACCAAGCTGGCGCAGCAGAAGCGCCTGTCGCTGGCCAACCCGACCATCCAGACCCTGGAGAAGGGCGAAATCGAAGTCGGCGTGGTCTGGGATTTCAACGGCCTGAGCTACCGCCAGCAGATCGACCCGAAGCGCTTCGAAGTGCTGATCCCGTCTGACGGTTCGGTGATCTCCGGCTACACCACCATCATCAACAAGTACGCGAAACACCCCAACGCCGCCAAGCTGACCCGCGAGTACATCTTCAGCGATGCCGGGCAGATCAACCTGGCCGAAGGTCACGCCCGGCCGATCCGTGCCGAGCACCTGACGCTGCCGGCCGATGTACAGGCCAAGTTGCTACCCAACGAGCAGTACAAAGCCGTACAGCCGATCAAGGATGCAGCAGCGTGGGAAGCGACCTCCAAGGCACTGCCGCAGAAGTGGCAGGAGCAAGTGATCATCGAGATGGAGTGACTGAGCCACAGCAAGAAAGAGCCGGCCGGCGCACGGTCGGCTTGCAGCTTATAGCTTGAAGCTTATAGCTCGTGGCACCCCACCCTCTGCGGAGTCCCTATGAAACACAACGTCATCCTGGTCCTGCTCGATGGCCTCAACCATCAGGTCGCGCACCACGCCATGGGCCATCTGCACGCCTATGTCGAAGCCGACCGCGCCGCGCTGTACCGGCTCGAGTGCGAGCTGCCGTCATTGTCGCGGCCACTGTACGAATGCATCCTCACCGGCGTCGCCCCGATCGACAGCGGCATCGTCCACAACAACGTCAACCGCCTGTCCAACCAGCGCAGCGTGTTCCACTACGCCCGCGAAGCCGGCCTGGGCACGGCAGCGGCGGCTTATCACTGGATCAGCGAGCTGTACAACCGCTCGCCCTTCGACCCGCTGCGCGACCGTCACACCCACGCCCCCAAGCTGCCGATCCAGCACGGGCTTTTCTACTACGCCGACCATTACCCGGATTCGCACCTGTTCGCCGACGCGGAGTACCTGCGCCGCCGTCATGCACCGAACTTCCTCCTGGTGCACCCGATGAACATCGACGACGCCGGCCACCGCCATGGCCTGGACAGCAGCCAGTACCGCAACAGTGCGCGCAGCGCCGATATCCTCCTGGCCGACTACCTGCGCACCTGGCTCGAAGAGGGTTACCAGGTCCTGGTCACTGCCGACCACGGCATGAACAACGACCGCTCGCACAACGGCCTGCTGGCCGAAGAGCGTGAAGTACCGCTGTTCGTCTTCGGTGAGGCATTCAGCCTCGACCCCGCCGCCAAGCCGCTGCAAACCGAACTGTGCGGCACCCTCTGCGAACTGCTCGGCGTGCCTCACGACAAACCGGTCTGCCGGGAGCTGCTCAAGTGAATTCGATCAAGCGCGGCAAATGGCTGGCCCTGCTCTGCCTGCTGCCTTTCGCAGTGTTTTTCATCATCTTCCAGATCGCCCCGCTGGCCTGGGTCATGCTCCACAGCGTGCAGGTGGAATCGAGCTGGGGCCTGGACAACTTCAGCAAGGTGTTCAATTCGAAGTTCTATCGCCAGGCGATCCAGCACAGCCTGGAAATCAGCTTCTGGTCGAGCCTGTTCGGCATCGGCATCGCGATCCTCGGCAGCTACTCGTTGCGCCGGGTCGATTCGCGCCTGCGCGACTTCGTCAACGCCTTCGCCAACATGACCAGCAACTTCTCCGGGGTACCGCTGGCCTTCGCCTTCATCATCCTGCTCGGTTTCAACGGCGCGTTGACCCTGCTGCTCAAGCAGGCCGGGATCATCGAAGACTTCAACCTCTACTCCAAGACCGGCCTGATCATCCTCTACACCTATTTCCAGATCCCGCTGGGCGTACTGCTGCTGTACCCGGCCTTCGACGCCCTGCGTGAAGACTGGCGCGAGTCGGCCGAGCTGCTCGGCGCCAACGCCTGGCAATACTGGCGACTGATCGGCCTGCCCGTGCTGACACCGGCGTTGCTGGGCACCTTCGTGATCCTTCTGGCCAACGCGCTGGGCGCCTACGCCACGGTGTATGCGCTGACCACCGGCAACTTCAACGTGCTGCCGATCCGCATCGCCGCGCTGGTGGCCGGCGACATCTCGCTGGACCCGAACCTGGCCAGCGCCCTGGCGGTCATCCTGGTCGGGCTGATGACCCTGGTGACCGTTGTCCATCAATGGCTGTTGAAGCGGAGCTACCATGTCGCGCGCTGAACCGGGCACCTCGCCGCTGTACCACCGCCTGGTGGTCTACCTGCTGTTCATCATCCTGCTGCTGCCGCTGGCCGGCACCCTGCTCTACTCGCTGGCCACCAGTTGGTCGGCCAGCCTGCTGCCCAGTGGCCTGACCTTCAAATGGTACCTGGCACTGTGGAGCGACCCGCGTTTTCTTGCCGCGTTCGGCCAGTCCCTGCTGGTCTGCGTCGGTGCCCTGCTGCTGTCGGTGCTGCTGATCTTGCCGCTGCTGTTCGTGGTGCATTACCACTTTCCACGGCTCGACGCGTTGATGAACATTCTGATCCTGCTGCCCTTCGCGGTACCGCCGGTAGTGTCGTCGGTGGGCCTGCTGCAGCTGTATGGCTCCGGACCCATGGCCATGGTCGGCACACCGTGGATCCTGATCGGCTGCTACTTCACCGTGGCCCTGCCGTTCATGTACCGGGCGATCACCAACAACCTGCAGGCAATCAACCTGCGCGACCTGATGGACGCGGCCCAACTGCTCGGCGCCAGCACCTTCCAGGCCGCCTTTCTGGTGGTGCTGCCGAACCTGCGCAAGGGCTTGATGGTTGCCCTGCTGCTGTCGTTCTCGTTCCTGTTCGGCGAGTTCGTGTTCGCCAACCTGCTGGTCGGCACCCGCTACGAAACCCTGCAGGTGTACCTCAACAACATGCGCAACAGCAGTGGCCACTTCAACAGTGCCCTGGTGGTTTCCTATTTCCTCTTCGTGCTGGTGCTGACCTGGGCCGCCAACCGCCTGAACAAGGACAAGTCCTGATATGAGCTTTGTCAGCGTACAGAATCTGCAAAAAAGCTATGCCGCAAGCCCGGTGTTCAACGACATCAACTGCCAGATCGAACGCGGCGAATTCGTCACCCTGCTCGGCCCGTCCGGTTGCGGCAAGTCCACCCTGCTGCGCTGCATTGCCGGGCTGACCGCAGTGGACAGCGGGCGCATCCTGCTCGATGGCAACGACCTGGTGCCGCTGAGCCCGCAAAAACGCGGGATCGGCATGGTGTTCCAGAGCTACGCGCTGTTCCCCAACATGACCGTCGAACAGAATGTCGCCTTCGGCCTGCGCATGCAAAAGGTCAACCCCGACGACAGCCAGGCGCGGGTGCGCGAGGTGCTGCAACTGGTCGAGCTGCAGGACTTTGCCCGCCGCTACCCGCACCAGCTCTCCGGCGGCCAGTGCCAGCGCGTGGCCCTGGCCCGTTCGCTGGTGACCCGCCCTCGCCTGCTGTTGCTCGACGAGCCGCTGTCGGCACTGGATGCGCGCATTCGCAAGCACCTGCGCGAACAGATCCGCGCCATCCAGCGCGAGCTGGGCCTGACCACCATTTTCGTCACCCATGACCAGGAAGAAGCCCTGACCATGTCGGACCGCATCTTCCTCATGAACCAGGGCCGCATCGTCCAGAGTGGCGATGCCGAAACCCTCTACACCGCGCCGGTGGACGCGTTTGCCGCAGGCTTTATCGGCAACTACAACCTGCTCGATGCCGACAGCGCCAGCCGCTTGCTGCAGCGCCCGGTAAACAGCCGCCTGGCGATCCGCCCGGAAGCCATCGCCCTGAGTCTTTCCGGCGAGCTGGAGGGGCTGGTACGCAGCCACAGCCTGCTGGGCAACGTGATCCGCTACCGGGTTCAAGCGCGCGGGGTAGAATTGCTGGTCGATGTGCTCAACCGCTCGTCCGCCGACCTGCACCCGGACGGCCAGCGGGTATCCTTGTCGATCGATCCCACCGCCCTCTGCGAAGTCGCCTGAGGGTTGCACAGGAGTTTTTCTGAACATGGCACTCGCGATTTTCGATCTGGATGAAACCCTGATCCACGGTGACTGCGCCACGCTCTGGAGCGAACAGATGGGCCGTTTGGGCTGGGTCGACCCAGCGTCGTTCATGCGTAGGAACAACGAGCTGATGGACGCCTACAGCCATGGCAAGCTGCGCATGGAGGACTACATGACCTTCAGCCTGGAACCGCTGATCGGCCGCACACCGGAAGAAGTCGAGCACTTGATCGGCCCCTGGGTGGAAGACGTCATCGAACCGATCATCTTCTCTGAGGCGACCCGCACCCTTGCCGCCCACCGCAAGGCCGGCGACCGGATCCTGGTGATTTCCGCCTCGGGTACCCACCTGGTGGGGCCGATTGCCGAACGCCTGGGTATCGATGAAATTCTCGGCATCGAACTGGAAGTGAAACACGGTGTTTATAGCGGCATGACCAAGGGTGTGCTGACCTACCGTGAAGGCAAGATCACCCGCTTGCTGGAGTGGCTGGATCAGGAGGAAGAGAATCTGGAAGGCGCGAGTTTCTACTCGGATTCACGTAACGATTTGCCGTTGTTGCTGAAGGTGGATTTCCCGCATGTGGTCAATCCGGATCCGGTGTTGCGTGAGCATGCCGAAAAGGCTGGCTGGCCGATTCACACCTGGGTCTGAGGGCCTCATCGCGGGGCAAGCCCGCTCCTACAAGGTCGAATTGAACCCTGTAGGAGCGGGCTTGCCCCGCGATCAGCGGTTTACACCAGACTCTCGTCGATCACCAATACCAGCTTGCCCGCCACCTGGTTGCTGGCCAGCTCGGCAAACGCCGCTTCAGCATCCTTGATCGGGAAGGCCTTGGCCAGTTGCGGCTTGAGCCGGCCCTCAGTGAAAAGCGGCCACACCTGCTGGCCCAGGTCACTGAGCAGATCAGCCTTGAACTGATCGTCACGGGTACGCAAGGTCGAGCCCAGCACCTGCACGCGCTTGCTCAGCAGTTGCGCCAGGTCCAGCTCTGCCTTGCGCCCGCCCATCAGGCCGATGATCACCCAGCGGCCGTCGCGGGCCAGCAGCTTGAGGTTGAGCTCGGCATAGGTGGCGCCCACCGGGTCGAGGATCACGTTGAACGGGGCAAGCTCGTTCAGGGCGTTGAGGTCTTCGCCGCGCACCACCCCGCCGCTGGCCCCCAGCGCTTCACAGTAGGCCAGCCGCTCAGGCGAACCGACACTGACCCAGCACGGGCTGCCGAAGGCCTTGCACAACTGGATCGCCGCCGAGCCGACGCCGCTGGCACCGGCATGCAGCAACACCTTCTCACCTGGCTTGAGCCCGGCCAGCTGAAACACATTGAGCCAGGCGGTGGCATACACCTCGGGGATCGCTGCCGCTTCCTGCAGGCTCAAACCTTCGGGCACCGGCAGCACGTGGCGACCGTCGACCACCACCTCTTCGGCCATGCCGCCACCGGCGAGCAAGGCACAGACCCGGTCACCGATTTGCCAGGACGAACCGGCACCGACTTCAGTGATGACGCCCGAGCACTCCAGGCCGAGAAACTCGCTGGCCCCCGCCGGTGGCGGGTAGAGCCCGGCACGTTGCAGCAGGTCGGCACGATTGAGGCCGGCGGCGGCCACGCGAATTCGTACTTGACCGATATCGCAAGTTGGACTTGTCGTCGCAACCCACTCCACATGTCCGTCAACGCCTTGCAATGCCTTCACAGTGCCTCCATAGTTGAGTCATGACTGAGCCCGGGTGCTTGTAGCCCCGGGCTTTTTGCATTATGCGTCCGGTTTTCATGGAACCGGCGAATCCAAAGACGGCCTAATATGCGTGATCAATTGTCCCTACGTCGAATCAGCATGAAGCATTTACTGCCAAGCACCACCCTCGCCCTGTTGATCGGTCTGGGCAGTCTGCCGCTGGCGGGCAATGTAATGGCCGCCAATAGCTGGGACAAACTCCAGCCCGACCGCGACGAAGTGGTCGCCAGCCTCAACGTGGTCGAGCTGCTCAAGCGCCACCACTACAGCAAGCCGCCGCTCAACGATGCGCGCTCGGTGATCATCTACGACAGCTACCTGAAACTCCTCGACCCTGCGCGCAGTTATTTCCTGGCCAGCGATATCGCCGAGTTCGACAAGTGGAAGACCCAGTTCGACGATTTCCTCAAGAGCGGCAATCTCGACCCTGGCTTCACCATCTACAAGCGTTACCTGGACCGGGTCAAATCGCGTCTGGATTTCGCCCTGGCCGAACTGGGCAAGGGCGTCGACAACTTCGACTTCACCACCCAGGAGACCTTGCTGATCGACCGCAAGGACGCGCCGTGGATGAAGAACCAGGCCGAGCTCGACGACCTCTGGCGCAAACGCGTCAAGGATGAAGTGCTGCGTCTGAAGATCGCCGGCAAAGAACCCAAGGCGATCCAGGAACTGCTGACCAAGCGCTACAAGAACCAGCTTACACGCCTGGACCAGACCCGCGCCGAAGACATCTTCCAGGCCTACATCAACACCTTCGCCCAGTCTTACGACCCGCACACCAATTACCTGTCGCCCGATAACGCGGAAAACTTCGATATCAACATGAGCCTGTCGCTCGAAGGTATCGGCGCCGTGCTGCAAAGCGACAATGACCAGGTCAAGATCGTGCGCCTGGTGCCAGCCGGCCCTGCCGCCAAGACCAAGCTGGTGGCACCGGCCGACAAGATCATCGGCGTGGCCCAGGGCAACAAGGAAATGGTCGATGTGATCGGCTGGCGCCTGGATGAAGTGGTCAAGCTGATCCGCGGACCGAAAGGCTCGGTGGTACGCCTGGAAATCATCCCGGCCAGCAACGCGCCGAACGACCAGACCACCAAGATCGTGCCGATCACCCGTGAGGCAGTGAAGCTCGAAGAGCAGGCGGCGAAAAAGTCGGTGCTCAAGCTCAAGCAGGACGGGCGTGACTACAAGCTCGGGATCATCGAGATCCCGGCCTTCTACCTGGACTTCAAGGCCTTCCGTGCCGGCGATCCGGAGTACAAGAGCACCACCCGCGATGTGAAAAAACTGCTCACCGAACTGCAGAAGGAAAAAGTCGACGGCGTGGTCATCGACCTGCGCAACAACGGCGGCGGCTCGCTGCAGGAAGCCACCGAGCTGACCAGCCTGTTCATCGACAAGGGCCCGACGGTGCTGGTGCGCAACAGCGACGGCCGCGTCGACGTGCTCGAAGACGAGAACAGCGGCGCCTTCTACAAAGGCCCACTGGCCCTGGTGGTCAACCGCCTGTCGGCCTCGGCTTCGGAGATTTTCGCCGGCGCCATGCAAGACTACCATCGCGCGTTGATCCTCGGCGGGCAGACCTTCGGCAAGGGCACGGTACAGACCATCCAGCCGCTCAACCATGGCGAGCTGAAACTGACCCTGGCCAAGTTCTACCGGGTTTCCGGGCAGAGCACCCAGCACCAGGGCGTGCTGCCGGACATCGATTACCCGTCGATCATCGACACCAAGGAAATCGGCGAAAGCGCCCTGCCCGAAGCCATGCCATGGGACACCATCCGCCCGGCGATCAGGCCTGCGGTCGACCCGTTCAAGCCGTTCCTGGCCCAGCTCAAGGCCCGTCACGACACCCGTACGGCCAAGGATCCGGAGTTCGTCTATATCCGCGACCGCCTGGCGCTGACCCAGAAGCTGATGAACGAGAAAACCGTCAGCCTCAATGAAGCCGCCCGTCGTGCCCAGCATGCCGACATCGAAAGCAAGCAACTGGCGCTGGAGAACACCCGACGCAAGGCCAAGGGCGAAGAGCCGCTCAAGGAACTGAAGAAGGAAGACGAAGACGCGCTGCCGGTTGAGCCGGATGACACCAAGCCCGAAGACGACGCCTACCTGAAGGAGTCCGGGCTGATCCTGCTGGATTACCTGGGCCTCAATTCCCAGGTGGCGAGGAACAACCCGTAAAGCAGTGATGGCAAAATAATGTGATCGCGCATGATTGCGTCATCAAATAGTCATTAGACTGTCGTGAAATAAGGGGCTGGGCGCCGCAAGTGCTCAGCCCCTTTTTTTCAAGGTAGCCCTGCCATGACCGTCAACGAACAGCTCAGCGCGTTGAGCACCATCCTGGCTCAAAGCGGCTTGCACAGCCTGTTCCAACCCATCGTCTGCCTTTCCGAACGGCGCATCTTCGGCTACGAGGCATTGAGCCGCGGGCCTTCCAACAGCCCCCTGCACTCGCCGCTCAACCTGTTTGCCGTGGCCCGCCAGGCCGGACGCCTGACCGAGCTGGAGGCCGCCTGCCGTGAGAGCGCTTGCCGGCGCTTCAGCCAGCAGAACCTGGCAGGCAAGCTGTTCCTCAACGTCTCGCCCGAATCCCTGCTTGAGCCGCACTACCAGTCCGGGCGTACCCTGAAGATGCTCCACGAGCTTGGCGTGCCGCCCAGCCGAGTAGTGATCGAACTCACCGAGCAAACCCCGACCGACGACTTCCAGCTACTGTTCAACGCCCTGCACCATTACCGCGACATGGGCTTTTCCATCGCCCTCGACGACCTCGGCGCTGGCTATTCGAGCCTGCGCCTGTGGTCGGAGCTGCGCCCGGACTACGTCAAGATCGACCGTCACTTCATCGATGGTATTCACCTGGATGCGCTCAAGCGCGAGTTCGTCGGCTCGATCCTGCAGATCGCCCGGGCGTCGCGAGCCCAGGTGATTGCCGAAGGTATCGAACTGGCCGAAGAGCTCAAGGTGCTGACCGAGATGGGCGTCGACCTGGTCCAGGGCTACTTGCTCGGCCGCCCGCAGGAACTGGCGGCGCGGGACGTACAGGGCCTGCTCGGGCAGCCGCCACAGGCGCTGCACAGCCTCGCGGAAGACAGCACCACCCTCGGCGCCCTGCTGATCGAGCAGCCCGCCGTGAACCGTGACGCCCCTACACCGCAGGTGCTCGAACTGTTCCGCAGCCAGGCCAATCTCAACTCCCTGGCGGTGCTTGATCAAGCCCTGCAACCCTGTGGCATCGTCCATCGCCATTCGCTCTCCGATGCCCTGCTCAAGCCGTTCGCCACCGAGCTGTTTGCACGCAAGCCGATCAGCCGCTTGATGAGCGATGATTTTCTGGCGGTGGACCTGGGTCAGTCACTGCAACAGGTCAGCCGGCTGCTCACCAGCCGCGCCCGGCAGCGCATCGAAGAGGATTTCATCATCACCCACAACGGCTGTTACCTGGGCCTGGGGCGGGTGATCGACGTGCTCAAGCTGATCACCGAGCAAAAGATCCAGCAGGCCCGCTACGCCAACCCGCTAACCCTGCTGCCGGGCAACGTGCCGATCCAGCAGTGCCTGACCCGCCTGCTGCAACAGCAGCGGGCGGCGACGATCTGCTACGTGGATATCGACAGCTTCAAGCCATTCAACGATATCTACGGTTATGCCCGTGGCGATGAAGTACTGCTGTGCCTGGCCCAGTGCCTGAACGAACGGGTCGACCCGAGCCGGGATTTCGTCGGCCACATCGGCGGTGACGATTTCATGCTGGTGCTGGGGTCAGAGGATTGGCAGCAGCGGTTGCAGCGGTTGCTGGAGGACTTTCAGAAACAGTGCCGGCGCTTCTACCGTGCCGAACACCTGCAGGCAGGGTGTTTCATTGCCACCGACCGCCAGGGTCGGCGCCAGGAGTTTGCCCTGTTGTCGCTGTCGATCGGCGTGGTGCGCTTGCACCCGCAGGCCTGCACCGGGCTCGATGCCGGGCAGTTGGCCGAACTGGCGTCACAGGCCAAGCATCAGGCCAAGGAGGTGCCTGGGCACAGCCTGTACCTGATCGATACCGTGCCCACCGCTCAAGCTTCTTCGTGTTCGGGGTAGCTGTACTCGAACACCCGCACCACTTCAGAGGCATGCCAGGACGCCGCGGCCATGCCGTCGGACGGACCGGAAAAACGCCCCAGGCGCTCGACGCATTCGAAGAAGCCGGTACGCGGCAAACGGCTGGCGCCCTGGCTGATCACCAGAGAACTGCGCAGAGGCTGCTCGGCACGGGCGTCCAGCGCCGCCAGGTGCTCCAGGGCGGCGGTCAGGGTCTGCATGGCCGGGCTGGGCAATTGCAGGCGCTCAAGCAGCGCACGATAGGTCAGCAAGTGGCGTTGGCGGCGGGCAACATCCAGCTCGCCGAGCAGGCCATCCCAGTGTTGGCGACTGATCCGCACGCTCACGACGGCTCGCTCCAGCCAACCACTCCCAGCTCCCAGGCCAGGCTGCGGCGGATCGCGGCGTCCGGCAGGCGTTCACCGCTTTCGATCAGCGCCAGGTACACCGGGCTGATGCCGACACTGCGTGCCAACTGCTCCGGCGCCAGGCCCTTGCCCTCGCGCAAACGCGCAAGCTCGCTGAAAGGCGGCAGGCTGGCGTTGTCCGGGGCACTGGAAACTGTGTTTGCGGCGGCAACCGGCTCGCCTTGCCCGGCAGCCTTAAGCAAGGCCTGGTACTGCTCCCAGGGAACAACCGCGTACTCGGGTTGACCGTCTCGGTTGATGACCTGAATACCCATTACAACCCCCTTGTAGGATTACGATATGTAATCGGTAGGCATAATCCTTATGCCAATTATATTACCAGCCAACAAGGGTGTGCAGGGGGGCGATGTGATCAGCTTTTTTCCTGCTCCAGACGCAGGGCTTCAGGGGTGTCGGGCAGGCGCTCGACCACCCGCAGTTTTTCCGGTGCCTGACGGCTGCGCCAGGCGCTGAAAGCGGCCAGCTCATCGGACACGGCTTTCATCACCCAGGCCAGCACGGCAATGTCATCGAGCATGCCCACGCCCAGCAACCAGTCGGGGATCGCGTCCAGCGGGCTGACAAAGTACAGCAGCCCCGCCACCACGGTGATCAGCGCCTTGGGGCTGATGGCCCGGTACTCGCCGCGCCACCAGGCCAGGCACAGCGCCTGCATCAGGCGCACATCCTCGCGCAGCTTGCCCAACCGCGGGCCTTTACGCGCCACGGCAAAAATCAGCGCCGGTAGGCGCCCACGACTGAGCAAGCGCTCGGCCAACGGCAGAAATCGAGCGAAATTCCACGGTGCTTTCATACGGCCTCCAGGGCCAGTGCCAAGGAAGGTTATCCACAATAATTGTGGATAACCTTGTGAACAGAGCTCAGTTTCAGGCTCAAGGCGCCCGCCCGGCAAGGGTCCGGGTTAAATCGGGCGTTTTTTACACACCTGTTTCAATTGCGCAAACGTTTTGCCTGTCGCGCCCTGATTCATCGCCACGCAGTTTTCAGACCTTGCCTGGCGATCAGGGTTCGCTCACCGCCATAAACGACAACGCCCCGTCGAGACGGGGCGTTGCAGGGATCAGCCAGCCTTACTCGGCAGCAGGATCGACAGGCTCGGCATCAGCCTTGGCCTGGTCCTTGATACCCAGCAGTTCCAGCTCGAACACCAGCACCGAGTTGGCCGGGATCATCGGGCTCGGGCTCTGGGCGCCGTAAGCCAGGTCGGATGGGATGTACAGCTTGTACTTCTCACCCACGTGCATCAGTTGCAGGCCTTCGACCCAACCCGGGATCACGCCGCTGACCGGCAGGTCGATCGGGCTGCCACGCTCGACGGAGCTGTCGAAGACCTTGCCATCGACCAGCTTGCCTTCGTAGTGGACGGTGACCACGTCAGTCGGCTTAGGCTGGGCGCCGTCGGCCTTCTTGATCACTTCGTACTGCAGGCCCGAAGCGGTGGTGACCACGCCAGCCTTCTTGCCGTTTTCTTCAAGGAACTTCTTGCCCGAAGCGGCCGACTCTTCGCTCATCTTGACCAGGCGCTCTTCAGCGCGCTTCTGCAAGGCGGCGAAGGCTTCAACCAGCTCTTCGTCCTTGATCTTCTGTTCTTTCTTGCCGACAGCATCTTCGATACCTTGAGCGACAGCTTTCGAATCAAGATCGTCCATGCCTTCCTGAGCCAGGCTCTTGCCCATGTTCAGGCCAATACCGTAGGAGGCTTTTTGTGCCGGGGTCTTCAGCTCGACGCTGGTCTGCGAATCGCAACCCGCCAGTACCAGGCTAACCAGGGCAACCGCAGCCGCCAACCGATGCTGTTTCATGCTATTTCCTTGTTCATGCGCCAATAGGGCAATCGAGTAAAGCCGCGAGCTTATCAGGCGGCCACGACCAATGGCTACCGGCATGAGAGCAAGAAAACCCGGATAAGTTCAGCCAGATTAAACCTTCTTCATCCTCCACTGCAGCCAGTGGCCAGTATTGACGGGAGCAGGCGCTTGGGCAAATTCGTCGATGAGGTTTTGTAGCAGTTTGTATCGATGCTCAAGGATTACCGCCATCGCGATACTGCCCCGCCACTTCGCGCACCACCGCACACAGCCACTGTGCCGGCAGCGCCAGGGGTAAGGCGGCGTTGCTGCAGATGCCGACCGAACCGCCCGGCTCGCTGACGCCCAGGTCCAGCTCGCACAGCTCACCGCGGCTGAGATCGACCCGCACAGCATCGCGCGGTGCGACCCAGACTGCATCGCTGCCCTGCACATAACGCCGGCTGAGGGCCGGCGACAGGGTTTCCAGGCGTTGCGCCGGTTGCTCGATGGCGCACTGCACGAACAGGCTGTCGGCGTGCTTGCGGATGGTCGTGCCGGCCAATGGCAACACCAGCGGGTAGCGCCCGACCTGGCTGCGCTCGATCGGCTGGCGGCCGAGCAAGGGGTGACCCGGGCGCACCACCAGCGACATCGACTCGCTGTACAGGTGCTCGAACAGCAGCCCCTGGATCTGCGGGCTGTCGGTCATGCGCCCGATCACCAGATCCAGCTCGCCCACGTGCAACTGCCCCAGCAGGTGTGCACTGGGGCCGGTGGCGACGCTGACCACCAGGGCCGCGTGGCGCTGGTGCAGGCGGCAGAGCACTTCGGGCATCAGCAGGCTTTCGACGGTCGACAGCACGCCAACGCGCACCTGGGGCGGCGCGTGCTCTTCACCGCGCAGCGTACTCACCCCCTCACGCAGGGCCTGCACGCTGGGGCCGGCGTAACGCATGAAACGCACCCCGGCCGGGGTCAGCTCGACGCCCTGCTTGCTGCGCTCGAACAGCCGCGTCTGCAGCAGGTCTTCAAGCTCCTTGAGGGTTTTGGAGATGGCCGGCTGACTGATCGCCATGGCATCGGCGGCCTTGGCGAAACTGCCCTGGCGGGCAATTTCGAGAAAGCACAGCAGGTGGCGGAATTTGATCCGGGTGTCGAGGTTCATTGCGCGAGTTTATCGCAGTTCGAGTGGGTGGGAGCGGCGATGCGGCGCCCCGACTTGCCCCGCGATGGCACTCAGTCAGTCACCTCCCATCGCGGCATCGGTATCTACACATCTCTAACGAGTCAGCCTATTGGCTCTTGATATGCGTGCTTATCCAGTTGATGTAGCGACACTGCCGGCCCCTTCCGCCCTTACGGCGGCTCACTTTTTTCTTGGAAAAAGTGAGCAAAACCGCTCGCTCAATCATCCGGCCCTGCGCTGCGCTCCGGGTTCCCTCCTTACGCACCGACTCCGGGGGCCGCGCCGAAGGGACATCCATGTCCCTCGGCGCTTTACGGCCCATCCATGGGCCTGCACCCCCTCCATCGGTGCTCCACTCGGCCTCCTGACATCGCGAAAAATCAGAAGCCGACCCTGCCAGTTAAAAACTGTTACCTATGTGCGTGAACTGATTTGTTACCTATGAGGGTGAGTCGTACCCGGAAGGAGCCGGCAGCCTCGCCACATCAACTGGATAAGCACACATGCGCAGACCACCCCTGAGCCATCTTCATAGATCAGGATTAGAGCTGTGTAGATACCGATGCCCATCGCGGGGCAAGCCCGCTCCCACCCCACCCCATGCCAACTCCACCTGCTCACCATTGATCCGCACCGGCCACACCTGCAGCGCCTGCTGCGGGTCCTCCAGGCAGCGCCCATCTTTCAAGCAGAAATGCTGCTTGTACAACGGCGCCGCCACCACCAGCTCGCCCTTGAGCTCGCCGATCAGCCCGCGACCAATCACATTGGCTCCGGACCTTGGGTCATGGTTGTCCACGGCAAACACCGGCGTGGCCTGCCCGGGCAGGTAGAACAGCGCCACCTGACGGTCATCGAACCACACCACCACCCCGGACTGGGCGACCAGATCGGCGCGGGTGCAGACCGTCTGCCATTGTTGCGCCTGAACAGCTACTGCAGCGTTGGACTGGCTCATCAGAGCACCTCCTCGGTGGTCGGGATCAAGTGAAGTTCACCGGCAGCAATGGGCCGGCGCTGGCCACGCTCGCGGACAAAGTGCACGCCCGGGTCCGGGCGCTGGTCGTTGACGAAGGTGCGAAAACGCTTGAGCTTGTCCGGGTCTTTCAGGGCGTTGGCCCACTCGCATTCATAGCGATCGACCACCAGTTGCATCTGCGCTTCGAGCTCTGCGCCCAGGCCCAGGCTGTCGTCGAGGATTACCTGTTTGAGGTAGTCCAGCCCGCCCTCCAGGCTTTCACGCCACACCGAGGTGCGCTGCAGTTTGTCGGCGGTGCGGATGTAGAACATCAGCACGCGGTCGATGATGCGGATCAGGCCGGCGTCGTCCAGATCGGTGGCGAACAGTTCGGCATGCCGCGGGCGCATGCCGCCGTTGCCACAGATGTACAGGTTCCAGCCCTTCTCGGTGGCGATCACGCCGATGTCCTTGCTCTGCGCTTCGGCGCATTCGCGGGTACAGCCGGACACCGCGAACTTGAGCTTGTGCGGCGAACGCAGGCCCTTGTAGCGGTCTTCCAGGGTCAGGGCCATGCCCACGCTGTCCTGCACGCCGTAGCGGCACCAGGTGCTGCCGACGCAGGATTTCACCGTGCGCGTCGATTTGCCGTAGGCGTGGCCGGTCTCGAAACCTGCGGCAATCAGCTCGGCCCAGATCTGGGGCAGTTCATGCAATTGGGCGCCGAACAGGTCGATGCGCTGGCCGCCGGTGATCTTGGTGTAGAGGTCATATTTTTTCGCCACCTCGCCAATGACGATCAGTTTCTCGGGGGTGATTTCGCCGCCGGGAATCCGCGGCACCACCGAGTAGGTGCCGTTCTTCTGCATATTGGCCATGAAGGTGTCGTTGGTGTCCTGCAGCGGTACCAACGACGGCTCCATGATCGGCTGGTTCCAGCACGAGGCGAGGATCGAGCCGACCGTGGGCTTGCAGATGTCGCAGCCGACATGACCGCGACCATGCCTGGCCAGCATTTCGTCGAAGCTGACAATGCCTTCGACCCGCACCAGGGCGTACAGCTCCTGGCGGGTGTAGGCGAAATGTTCGCACAGGCTCTTGTCGACGCTGACACCACGGGCGATCAGTTCGTGTTCGAAGACTTGCTTGAGCAACGCTGCACACCCGCCGCAACCTGTGCAGGCCTTGGTCTGCTGCTTGAGCTGGGCAAGCTCGCCACAACCGCTGTCGATGGCCGCGCAGATCGCGCCCTTGCTGACGTTGTGGCACGAGCAAATGGTTGCGCTGGCGGGCAAGGCATCGGCGCCCAACGCTGGCGCCCCGGCCGATTGCGGCAGGATCAGCGCGGCCGGATCGGCGGGCAAGGCAATGCCGTTCTGCACGTATTGCAGCAGGGTGTCGTAATAGCTGTTGTCGCCGACCAGCACCGCGCCGATCACCCGCTTGCCGCTGGCATCGACCACCAGGCGGCGGTAGGCCGACGCTGCTTCGTCGATAAAGCGATAACTGCGCGCACCCGGGGTCGCGCCATGGGCATCACCAATGGAGCCGACATCAACGCCCAGCAGCTTGAGTTTGGTCGACATGTCGGCACCGGTGAAACTGCCTGCATCTTCACCGGCCAGCGCCGCTGCCACGTTGCGCGCCATGCTGTAGCCCGGTGCGACCAAGCCGAAGACACTGCCATTCCAGGACGCGCATTCGCCGATGGCAAAGATGCGTGGGTCGCTGCTGCGACAGCCACTGTCGATCACCACCCCGCCGCGCGGCGCGACTTCCAGGCCACTGCTGCGGCCCAGGGCGTCCTGCGGGCGGATACCGGCGGAGAACACGATCAGGTCGGTCTCGAGAAACTCACCACCGTCGAAGTTCATCCGGTAGCGATACGTTTCACCGGCAACGATCGATTGGGTCGCCCGCGCCAGATGCACGCCAACCCCCAGGGCTTCGATCTGCGCGCGCAAGGCCGCGCCGCCTTCAGCATCCAGTTGCACCGGCATCAGGCGTGGAGCGAACTCCACCACGTGGGCTTGCAGGCCCAGCGACTTCAAGGCATTGGCCGCCTCAAGGCCCAGCAGGCCACCGCCGACCACCACGCCACGGCGGGCTCCGCTGGCGGCGGCGCGGATAGCATCGAGATCATCGAGGGTGCGATAGACCAGGCGCGCCGCACCGTGCGAGCCTTCGATCGGCGGCACGAATGGATAGGAGCCAGTGGCCAGGACCAACTGATCGTAGGGGTAGCGCCCGGCGGCAGTGACAACCTCACAGCGCTCGCGATCAATCTCCAGCACCGGCTCGCCCAGGTGCAGGTGAATACCGTGCCCGGCATACAAGTCGGCCTCCCCCAGCGCCAGAGCTTCGGCATCGCTGCCGGTGAAGTACTCCGACAGGTGCACGCGGTCGTAGGCGCGCTGGCGCTCTTCACCGAACACACGCACCTCGAAGCGGCCCAGGGCTGCACGTTCGATCAGTTGCTCGACGCAGTGATGACCGACCATGCCGTTGCCGACGATGATCAGCTGTTGCCGCGTTGCGATGCTGGTAAACCCATTCATACCCGATCCTCACTCAAGGCCATTCACGGTGGCTTTGCTGCTGGGGGCCAACCCCGATAAACAAAAAAGGCGCCTGGAGCCGAAGCTCCAGGCGCCTTTGCCTGGTCGTTTTTGTAGTCCCGGTTGCGAATCGCCATTGACCCGCGAGGACGTTGTCACTCTGTAAAAGCAGGGAGCGTGCCAACTGCCAAGGCCTTTGAAACCGGGGTTTGTACAGGTTTCACCGCGGCCGATATCGACCCAGGCTGGTGCAGGGCTCCCCCTTATGGGGCACTCAGTACACGTCGCGCAGGTAGCGCTTGGTGCGACTCAGTTCGCCGACATAGGCCTCTGCCCGTTCCACACTCATGCCGCCGTATTGATGCACCACCTGCTTGAGCGCGACATCGACATCCCTGGCCATGCGTTCAGCATCACCACAGATGTAAAAATGCCCACCTTCCTCCAGCCAGCGCCACAGCTCGGCGCCCTGTTCGAGCATGCGTTGCTGCACGTAGATCTTCTGCGCCTGGTCGCGGGAGAACGCGGTATCCAGGCGGGTCAGGTGGCCATCGCGCTGCCAGGCCAGCAGCTCGTCGCGATAGTAGAAGTCGGTGGCGGCTTGCTGCTCACCGAACAGCAGCCAGTTGCGCCCTGTAGCCCCCTGTGCCTGACGCTCCTGCAGGAACGCCCTGAACGGCGCCACACCCGTACCCGGACCAACCATGATCACTGGCGCAGCGCTGTCACCAGGCAAGCGAAAGTGGGACGTCGGTTGGGTAAAAATGTCTACGCGGCCGGGCTCGCTGCGATCAGCCAGGTAGGTCGAGCACACGCCCTTGCGCTGGCCATAACGCACGGTGGAAACCGTCAGGTGCACTTGATCCGGATGCAGCATCTGGCTCGAACTGATCGAGTACAGCCTTGGCTGCAGGGGCTTGAGCAGGCTCAGCCAGGTATCCAGGCTCAGCTGGGGCTTGCACAGGTGCACCAGGTCAATCAGTTGCTTGCCCCACAGCCAGTCTTTGAGCGCCGCCTTGTTGTGCGGCTCAAGCAACTCGCGCAGCGGTGTATCGCCAAGCGCGAAGGCCTCGAGCAATGGCGCGGTGATGCGGGCAATCTCCAGGTGCTCCAACAGTGCCTCGGCCAGCGGCATGTCGGCCTGGCCCTTGAGGCTGACGCTGCGGCTGCCATCGAAGCGGGTCGCAGTCAGCAGTTCATCGACCAGTGCCGGACAGTTGCGCGGCCACACGCCCAGGGCGTCACCGGCCTGGTACGTGAAGCCGCTTGCGCCCAGGTCGAATACCAACTGGCGGGTTTCCTTGACCGCGCCGGGACCGTTGAGCAGATAGTTGCCGACCAGGGTGGTTGCCAACGGCCTGGTTTTACTGAAACCGCTGGCGGCTGGCGCTGGCACTGGTGCTTCAAGCAACAACTGACCATGGCCCAGTTTGCCCAGCAACGCCTGCAGCCATTGCCCGGCCGGCTCGTTGACGTCGCCTTCGCAATCGACCCGTTCCAGCAAGCGCTCGGCCCCCAGCTCTGCCAGGCGCTGATCGAGCTTGCGACCAAAACCGCAAAACTGCTCGTAGCTTGAATCCCCCAGGGCCAGCACTGCATAGGGCAAGCCGGCGCAGCGTTGGGAGTGCTCGCCATGCAGGCCACGCCAGAACGCCGCGCCACTGTCCGGGGCATCACCGTCACCAAAGGTACTGGCAATCAGCAGCAGGCTGGCAGGGCTGTCCAGCTGTTCCAGGGCCACGTCCTCCATACAGCTCAAATGCACCGACAAACCGACCTGGCGCAGGCGCTCGGCACACTGCTCGGCCAGGGCCTGGCCATTGCCGGTTTGCGAGGCCCACAGCAGCAGGTGCTTGTCCTGAACCGACACGGGCGGATGATCGAGCTGGGTGGCATCGATACGCTCGCCTGCAACCCGGCTCAAGGCTACCGCGCAGTACTTGAAGGCCGGTTGCAGCGACAGCGGATCGACCGCGTCGCTGGTGACCGCGTTGATCGCCAAATGGTTGCCATAGACATCATTCCAGTGAAACGGCGCAAAGCAGTTGCCCGGCAAAACCCGCGTGGTAATTCGTGCCGGCAGCAGCGCCTGCCCGCGCCGTGAGCGCACCTGTACCTGGTCCTTCTCGGCGATGCCCAGGCGTTGCGCATCTTCAGGGTGAATTTCCACGAAGGGTCCCGGGTCGAGCTTGTTCAGCGCCGCCACCTTGCCGGTCTTGGTCAGGGTGTGCCACTGGTGCTGGACCCGTCCGGTGTTGAGCACCAGTGGGAAGTCAGCGTCTGGTAGCTCAGCGGCCGGCAGGCACGGCCGGGCAAAAAAACGCGCCTTGCCGCTGTCGGTGGGGAAGGCAATCGCCGGGACCTCACCGTGCGCATCGTGCAGCAGGGCCTGGCTGCGGCCATCGTTGCAATAGCGCAGCGGGCTGCGGTGGTCGGCGCGTCCTGGCTCACACGGCCACTGCTGCGGCGCCTTGCGCAAGCGGGTGTAGCTGACCCCGCGCACGTCGTAACCGGTGGCCGGGTTCCAGGCCTGACGCAGCTCGTCGAACACCGCCTCGGCACTGGCGTAGCTGAAAGCCTCGGCGTAGCCCATGGCGCAGGCCACGCGGGCGATGATCTGCCAGTCGGGCAGGCTCTCGCCCGGCGCCTGGACGGCCTGGTTCATCAGGGTCAGGTTGCGTTCGGAGTTGACCATCACGCCCTCGCCTTCGGCCCACAGTGCCGCCGGCAGCAGAATATCGGCGTAGCGGTTGGTCTCGGTGTCGAGGAAGGCATCCTGGACAATCACCAGTTGCGCCGCCTGTAAGCCGTCAATCACCTGCTGGCGGTTGGCGACGCTGGCCACCGGGTTGCTGCAGATGATCCAGCAGGCTTTGACCTGCCCACTGGCAAGGTTTTCGAACAGCGCCACGGTACCGTCACCGGCTTCGCTGCGCAGGCTGCCGGCAGGGATCTGCCAGAGCTGCTCGGCAAACGCCCGGTCTGCCGCCACCAGTGCCGAGCGCTGTCCGGGCAAACCCGGGCCCATATAGCCCATTTCGCGCCCGCCCATGGCGTTGGGCTGCCCGGTCAGCGAGAACGGTCCGCTGCCCGGCCGGCAGATGGCGCCGGTGGCCAGGTGCAGGTTGCACAAGGCGTTGGTTTGCCAGGTGCCATGGATGCTCTGGTTCAGGCCCATGGTCCAGCAGCTCATCCACTGCGGCGCGCGGCCGAGCCACTGCGCAGCCTGGCGGATATCGGCTTCGCGCAGGCCGGTGATGGCGGCGACCCGCTGCGGCGTGTAGTCAGCCAGAAAAGCCGGCATGGCTTCCCAGCCTTCGGTGTAGCGCTGGATGAAATCGGCGTCGCACTGACCGTTTTCCAGCAACAGATAGAGCAGTCCATTGAGCAGCGCCAGGTCGGTGCCTGGCTTGATCTGCAGGAACAGGTCGGCCTTGTCGGCGGTAGCGCTTTGCCTGGGGTCGACGACGATCAACCGGGCTCCGGCCTTGAGCCGGTCGAGCAGGCGCAAGAACAGGATCGGGTGACAATCGGCCATGTTCGCGCCAATCACCAGGAACACCTCGGCGCGGTCAAAGTCCTGGTAGCTGCCCGGCGGCCCGTCGGCGCCCAGGGACAACTTGTAACCGCTGCTGGCGCTGGCCATGCACAAGCGCGAATTGGACTCGACATGCCGGCTGCGGACAAAGCCCTTGGCCAGCTTGTTGATCAGGTACTGGGCCTCCAGGGACAGTTGCCCGGAGACATAAAAACCCAGGGCGTCGGGCCCATGCTCATCGATAATCGCCCGCAAACGCAGGGCGGCCTGCTCGATGGCGGTATCGATGCTGCCTTGCACCGGGTCGCGCTGACGCAAGTCACGCACATAAGCATGCTCCATACGCCCGGACTCGCGCAGCGGTTGATGAGCGGTCAGGCCCTTGGTGCACAAGCGGCCAAAATTGCTCGGATGCTGCTTGTCGCCGGTAACCTTGGTCACCCGCCCGTCTTCGACGCTCATGACGATGCCACAACCGACGCCACAATACGGGCACACACTGCGCACGCTGGTGCTGCTCATCGGCCTACCTCCTGATTGCGCAAACAAAAAGCGCCCTGCTGCCCCGGCTTGTGCAAACAAGCGGGGCAACACGGCGCCTTTGTCGTGAACGGGGCAATCTGCGTTGATTGCCGGATACCCAAGCTGTAGCAAGGGCCGCGCCAGAATCGACCAGGCCTTGCTGTGCGGGGCTCAGGTGTTCAAACGCAGCTGGCAGGCTGCACCGCATTGGGCCCGCTTGCACCATTGCATGGCATTTGCCGCGCGCCGCGCGGCTCTCTACAATCCGCGCCATTACGGCCGGCACCCGCACACTCCTCTACCGGCCCCGGAGTTTTTTCATGGAAGAAATCGAGCAGCACTGGCTGTACGCCCTTTCCGCCCCCATGGCCGCCCTCAACGGCGCCAGCTACACCGCCGCGACCTACTTCGAGACCTACGACGAAGATGAAACCGACCTGAAAAAATGGTGGGGCATCAACAATCGCCAGGAGCTGCTGAACATGCTCAGCATGGCCGACACCGGCCACGCCCTGGAGCTCAAGGACGCCTACTGGCAAGCCGCGCGCTGCCTGCCCAGCGAATGGCCGCAGGTGCTTGAAGCGCTGACCCCGCGCAAGCGCATCCAGTACGAGTTCGCCCGGCGCACCCTCGCTGACTGTGGCCAGGGCGGCGTGCGCGCCTGGGACCTGGGGCGCATGGGTTACCTGCTGCGTGCCGGCTTGCGCAAGGGCTACCTGTCCATCGATGAAAGCCACTGGCTGCAAGGCCGCCTGGCCCTGCGTGCCCGGCACTACTACAACAGCTGGGACCGCTACCTGGCCGGCTACCTGTTTGGCAAGGCGCTGTGGAACTGCTCCAGCGCCAGTGACGAAGAACTGGCCCAGAGCCTGGAGCGCCAGGGCAGCGAGCACTGGAACCGCTGCATCATGATGAACCTGAGCCACGACGCCCTGGACTTTTTCGCCAGTATCCCCTGGGACCTGCCGCTGAACCTGCCGGAACGCCCTGACACCCTGCAAGGAGGCTGGTCATGAGCTGCTGGATTCGCCTGGGCATCGAGCCGACCAACGACCCCGATGTCATCCGCGGCGCGTACCGCGCGCTGTTGCCGCAGCACCACCCGGAAACCGATCCGCAAGGTTTCCAGGCCCTGCGCGAAGCCTACGAGCTCGCCCTGAGCCTGGCCCGCGATGAGCAGGATGAGGCCCCAGAGCGCCCTGAGCACGACGAGCCCAGACCTGCACGCAATGCCCTGATCGAACAGACCATGAGCGACTTCGCCAAGCTGTTCGCCGACCCGAGCCGGCGCTTCGACCCACCGGCCTGGCAGGCCTTCATCGATGGCTTGAGCATCCTGACCCTGGGCGACCAGGAGCAGGTCAGCTGGCACCTGCTGTACAAGCTGATGGAAACCGGCCCGTTGTCGCACGCCTGCGTGCAACTGATGGCCCGTCACCTGGGCTGGGAAAACGAAGTGCTGCGCCTGGAAGATCCGCGCCAGGCCGACGAATTCCTCGAACGCATCAGCGAGCCGGACCCGTTCGACACCCGTGTGATGAAGCACTGGTCGGTAGAGGCGCAAGTGGAAGCCCTGTGGTATGCCAGGAACCTGGATTACCTCTACCACACCCGGCCGCTGTTCGAGTTCGAAAGCTTCGTCACCCTGCACACCTGCGTGCCTTTGCCGGATGACCAGGCCTATATCCACAGCCTGCTGGTCAAGCTGTGCCAGGCCGGCATCGGCAGCCCGACGTTCTTTGCCATGGTCGCCGAGCAACAACGCCAGGCACCGGACGATATCGACCTGCTGTACATGCTGGCCTGCCAGGCCAGCGACACCGATCAGGAAGAACTCGCCCGCCAGTGCTGGACCCGCCTGTGGCGCGAGCACCAGCACCCGGAAGCCGGACGCTGGTTGCTGAACCTGTGCGCCCAGCATCAACCGCAGCGCCTGCCACTGTTGATCCAGGCCCTGGACCGCCTGGAGCCGGTGCACGCATGGCCGCAAGACCTGAGCGATCCGGCGCAGATCTGGGGCAGCCCGTCGCAACGCCCGGAAACCCTGACGCGCTGGTTCGAAGCCGCACGTGACGAACACCCGGGTATTGCTGGCGAGTTCATCAAATGGCGCCTGGACGGCAAAGACGAACTGCCGCTGCTGGCCTGGTTGCTCGACGACCAGCCGGACCGCCAACTGCACCGCCTGTACCGCCATGCCTGGGCACTGCACCGTGGTGACAGCGGCCTGCTGCGGCAGATTCTGGACGAGCCGCTGGGTGATGACCCGCTGGACCTGCTGATCATCGAAGGCTTCAAGTACCAGGCCGCGCAACAGTTGCGCTGGCTCGAGCAGTCACCGCTGGCCCTGGCCCTGACCGCCTTCATCAACAGCCCTTCGGCGCAGCCGCAACTGCCCGAGGAACTGTGCGATGGCAGCGGCCTGGCGGTCGCCCGTGACTGGCTGCGGCGGGTACGCAGCTACCCGGCCGCCACCCTGCCGAAACTCACCGCACGGATCAAACCGGCCAACCTGATGCCGACGCCCTTCGCCGTGCAGTTGCTTTCGGACCTCGCCGAAGCCGGCATCGAACTGCCGCGCCCGCCTGCCGACGACGGCCTGTGGACCTGGCACCGGCAGAACCTGTACATGCTTGCCCTGGTCGAGCAACCAGAGCGCTGGCTGGCGATGGCGCCGGTACAACTGCTGGCCAGCCTGCCGTACCCGGCCGAGCATCCGTTCAGCGGGCTGCAACAGTTGCTCCTGCAACTGCGCCAACAGCAAGGCAATGCCGACGGCCTGCTCGGCTGGCTGGACGACAATGACCCATTGCAAGCGTTTATCGCAGAACGTCTGTTCACCGTGCAGCAAGCCCTGGACAGCAGCAAGCTGCCCAGCAACCTGAAGCTGTACGCCTGCCTGGAAAACGATCCGCGGGCCTTTGATGATGACGTGCTGGGCCTGATGGTGCTGTGCGGCGTCCTCTATCATGACCCGAGCCTGAGCGCCGAACAGCACGGCAGCCTGCTGCGGCGTATCTCCACCATGACCTGTCCGGATGCCTGGTTCGAACCGTTTCGCAACGGCCTGATCAAGGGCGAGCCGGTGCGCCCGCCGCGCAAGGTGCTCGAAGAGGACGAACTGATCAACAGCACGCTGTTCTACAGCATGCTCGATACCCTCAAGGACCTGGCGCGTTACGGTAGCGCCGGGGTACCGCGGGCCAAGGTGCTCAAGGAATTGCAACGGGGCAAGGATTACCCGGGCATGGACACCGGGATTCGCGCAGCCCTGACCGCCCTGCTGTCGTGGTCCGAGCGTCTGTTACTGGCCAATGCCGGCAGCCAGCCAGTACCGGCCACCCATGTATGGAAACTGGGCAGCCGCCTGGGCCGCAAGGGCTATGCCGTGCAAGTAGTCGGGAGTGTCATTCTCGGGCCGATCCTGACCCTGATGGCCGGCAGCATGGTCGAGCAGATCTTCTTCGGCCTGCTGTTCGTCGGCCTGCTCGGCAGCGCCACCTTGCGTCGCCTGCACGACATCGGCCGGGGCATCCCGATGATGATCATCTTCGTGATGCTGATCCCGTTCCTGCACTTCTTGCCGCTGGTGCTGTTGCTCCTGCCGGGCGAGCCGCTGCCCAACCGTTATGGCGTGCCGCCCGTCAATCAGCCCCAGGACAACCTGCAGGGTGGCCTGCAAGCCGCCCTGCGGCGGCTCAACGGTCAGTAACGCATGTCGTCCAGCGCCTCGATGAGGCGCTGGCGAGCGCCGGCGATCTCGCTCGACTCCTGGCCAGCCAGGATCGCGCTGAATTCGTTGAGCCAGTCGCCAATCGCATCGCGTTCAGCCCCCAGGCTCTGTGCCCAGGCCCTTTCCAGGCGCGCCAGCAAGGTGCGGTTGGGCAAGGCGTCGCGCGGGTGGATTTTCAGCCCGGCCAGGCGCTCGTGGCTGGCTTGGCGCGCCGCTTCATCAAGCCCGGTGGGGCTGCGATCGATCACATGGCTGAACTGCTCGCCGGTCCCCGGCAAGGTGACGTCGACCTCCAGCAGGCCATTGATGTCATAGCTAAAGCGCACGTCCAGGCGCTGGATCTTGCCGTTCGGGGTCAGCGGGATCTTGAAGGAGTCGACGAAGATATTGTCTTCGACCCACGGCCGTTCACCTTGATAGACGCGGATACCGATCACTTTCTGGTCAACGTGGGTGCTGTAGAACGGCTTGATCCGTGAGGTAGGAATCACGGTGTTGCGGTCGATGATCGGCGCAAAGATCTCGGTCTGGTATTCGCCATCCATCGCGGCGATACCCAGGGTGTAAGGGCAGACATCGGTGAGGATCAACTCTTCGATCGCCGAATCGCGCGCCTTGCACGCCGCCTGGGTGGCGGCACCGAGGGCAACGATGGTGTCCGGGTCGAGGTGACGGTAAGGCAGGCGACCAAACAGGGTCGAGACCATCTGCTGGATCACCGGCATGCGCGTGGCGCCACCGACCAGCACCAGGCTGTCGAGGTCGCTGGCACGCAGGCGGGCATCGCGCAGGGCCTGCTCGATCGGTGCACGAATGCGCGCCAGCAACGGCGCCCAGATCTGCTGCGCGCGGGCTTCATCGAGCGACCACTGGCGGCTGACACCGTCACCGTTCCAGCTCAGGTGCTGTTCGCCCGCGCCCAGTTTGCACTTGAGCTGCTCGATGGCATCGGCAAGGCTGGCCAGGGCCTGGGGTGCAAGCATTGCAGGCTTGAGTTGCCAATCTTGCAGGCAGGCCTGGAGCAAGGCGGCGGTAAAGTCTTCGCCACCGAGGAAGTTGTCGCCGGTCGAGGCATGCACCTCGATCAACGGCAGCGCGTATTCCAGCACCGTGACGTCAAACGTGCCGCCACCGAGGTCGAAGATCAGCGTGCGTTCGAACTTCTGCTCGTGCAGGCCATAGGCCATGGCCGCAGCAGTCGGTTCGTTGATCAGGCGCTGGACTTTCAGCCCGGCAAGCTCGGCAGCAAAGCTTGTGCGTTTGCGCTGCTCGTCGCTGAAATAGGCCGGCACGGAAATCACCGCCTCGCTGATCGGGCAGCCGAGGAAGGCTTCGGCATCCGCCTTGAGGGCGCCGAGCACCAGCGCCGAAAGCTCTTCAGGGCTGAAGGCTTGCTCACCGAGGCTGATTTTTTTCTCGCTGCCCATGAAGCGCTTGAAGGCGGCGGCGGTGCGCTGCGGATGAGTGGTCAGGCGTGAACGGGCGGCCTTGCCGACCAGGATGCTGCCGTCTTCATCGATGCTCACCACCGAAGGGGTGAGCATGTCGCCCAGGGCATTGGGAATCAGCTGGGCCCGGCCATCCTGCCAGACCGCCACCAGGCTGTTGGTGGTACCCAGGTCGATACCCAGCATTGGCGCCGGGGAAGTGCTTGCATCCTGCATGTTCGATCTCTTGCTCAGAAGTGGGGCTGGCACGGAGAAAAACAGTAGCGTCCCAGCGTACTGGTGGATTCTGGACGAATTCCAGAAACAAAAAAAGCGACCCTAAGGTCGCTTTCATTGTTGCTTCAGGGTGTTCAGTGGGCCCTGAAGCTGAATATGGCGCAGCGGACGGGACTCGAACCCGCGACCCCCGGCGTGACAGGCCGGTATTCTAACCGACTGAACTACCGCTGCGCTATACACTGAGAAGTGGTGGGTGATGACGGGATCGAACCGCCGACCCTCTGCTTGTAAGGCAGATGCTCTCCCAGCTGAGCTAATCACCCTTCGTCTCGGTGTGGCGCGCATTCTACGGAGCACCGAACACTCTGGCAAGCACTTTTTTAAAAAAAATTTTCAGGCGTTCCAAAGACTTAGCGGTGCTTGGCCTGAAGCGCCCGCTCGGAGTTTAATGCCCTCCTTATGTGTTGAGGAGAGATTCACCCCATGTGGTTCAAAAACCTGCTGACCTACCGCCTGACCCAGGACATCCCGTTCGACCCCGAGGCACTGGAAACCGCCCTGGCCAGCAAGCCGGCTCGCCCCTGCGCCAGCCAGGAGTTGACCACCTATGGCTTCGTCGCCCCGTTCGGCAAAGGTGAAGATGCACCGCTGGTGCATGTCAGCGGTGACTTCCTGCTGATCGCCGCACGTAAAGAAGAACGCATCCTGCCGGGCAGCGTGGTGCGCGATGCGGTTAAAGAGAAGATCGACGAGATCGAAGCCGAGCAGATGCGCAAGGTCTATAAGAAGGAGCGCGACCAGATCAAGGACGAGATCATCCAGGCCTTCCTGCCGCGTGCCTTTATTCGCCGCTCGATGATCTTCGCCGCCATCGCCCCCAAGCAAGGCCTGATCCTGGTCAACTCGGCCAGCGCCAAGCGCGCCGAAGACCTGCTGTCGACCCTGCGTGAAGTTATCGGCTCGCTGCCAGTACGTCCGGTGACCGTGAAGATCGCCCCGAGCGCGACCATGACCGACTGGGTCAAGACCCAGCAAGCAGCGCCTGACTTCTATGTGCTGGATGAGTGCGAGCTGCGCGACACCCACGAAGACGGCGGTATCGTTCGCTGCAAACGCCAGGACCTGACCAGCGACGAGATCCAGCTGCATCTGGGCACCGGCAAGGTGGTGACGCAACTGTCGCTGGCCTGGCAGGACAAACTGTCGTTCGTGCTCGACGACAAGATGGTCATCAAGCGCCTGCGCTTTGAAGAACTGCTGCAGGACCAGGCCGAAGAAGACGGCGGCGACGAGGCCCTGGGCCAGCTCGATGCCAGCTTTACCCTGATGATGCTGACCTTTGGCGAGTTCCTGCCGGCGCTGTTCGAGGCGTTGGGTGGGGAGGAGATTCCCCAGGGGATCTGATCGCCGTAACAGCCGTGCCGGCCTCATCGCCGGCACGGCCTGCTCCCACGGTTGTTGCACATAATAAGAAGGAACTTCCCGATGCGTGCCCTTACCGCCCTCAGCCGCTTCGTCGGCAATACCTTTGCCTGGTGGGTGCTGTTGTTCGCCATCCTGGCTTTCTTGCAACCGCAATGGTTCATCGGCCTCAAAAGCGCCATCGTGCCGCTGCTCGGCCTGGTCATGTTCGGCATGGGCCTGACCCTCAAACTCGATGACTTCGCCGCCGTCGCCCGCCAGCCCTGGCGCGTGGCCCTGGGCGTGGTCGCACATTTCGTGATCATGCCCGGTGTAGCCTGGCTGTTGTGCCAGTTATTCCAGCTGCCGGCGGAAATCGCCGTGGGCGTAATCCTGGTGGGCTGCTGCCCCAGCGGCACCTCATCCAACGTCATGGCCTGGCTGGCCAAGGGTGACCTGGCCCTGGCCGTGGCGATTGCCGCCGTCACCACCCTGCTCGCCCCGCTGCTGACGCCGGCGCTGATCTGGCTGCTGGCTTCGGCCTGGCTGCCGGTGTCTTTCCTCGACATGTTCTGGTCGATCCTGCAGTTGGTCATGCTGCCGATCGTGCTCGGCGTGCTGGCGCAACGGCTGCTGGGCGCACGGGTGCAAATGGCGGTGCAGGTGTTGCCACTGGTGTCGGTGGTCAGCATCGTCATGATCGTCTGCGCGGTGGTGGCCGCCAGCCAAGCGAAGATCGCCGAGTCCGGCGTGCTGATCATGGCAGTGGTGATGCTGCACAACGGTTTTGGTTTCATCCTTGGCTATGTCACCGGCAAGCTGTTCAAGCTGCCGCTGGCCCAGCGCAAGTCGCTGGCACTGGAAGTCGGCATGCAGAACTCCGGGCTGGGTGCAGCCCTGGCCAGTGCGCATTTTTCGCCACTGGCGGCGGTGCCCAGCGCGCTGTTCAGCGTCTGGCACAATATTTCCGGGGCGTTGTTGTCGACCTGGTTCCGACGCATGGAAGAGCCTGAGGCAGAACCTGCCGTAAATCCGGCGACCTGATCATCCTGGGTGGGAGCGGGCTTGACCCGCGATGTGATGGTACTGATGGCCCCCAGCTTGCAGTCGAAAACCAACTTGGGCACCATACTGCCCACTGTGAGGACGGCCTTACGACGCACCGCGTGACCATTTCGGGGACGGCCCCATCACTTGATGGAGACTCTGCATGTCCTGGATCATCCTGTTTTTCGCCGGTCTGTTCGAAGTCGGCTGGGCCGTCGGCCTGAAATACACCGACGGCTTTTCCCGCCCGCTGCCCACCGTCCTGACCATCGGCGCCATGGTCATCAGCCTCGGCCTGCTGGGCCTGGCCATGAAGGAATTGCCGCTGGGCACCGCCTACGCGATCTGGACCGGGGTCGGTGCCGTCGGCACGGTGATCGCCGGGATCATCCTGTTCGGCGAATCCATGGCCCTGGTGCGTCTGGTCAGTGTCGCGCTGATCATCTGCGGCCTGGTCGGGCTCAAGGTCAGCGCCAGCTGACCCTGCCCCGCCCCTTCAGCGTGAGTCGCCGCGCAATGCGCTGACCCGCTCACGCAGCAACGCCGGCGCTGCCGCCTCTACCGGGACGGCAGCACCGGCCACCAGGGTCACCCGCGACCACAAGCGGCGGAAAAAGCCCTTGGCCGGATCCCGGCTGAAAAAACTCCCCCACAAGCCCTGCAACGCCATCGGGATTACCGGCACCGGAGTCTGTTCAATGATCCGGCTCAAACCGCCCTTGAACTCGTCGATTTCACCGTCGCTGGTCAATTTGCCTTCCGGGAAGATGCACACCAGCTCACCATCGGCCAGGTACGCAGCGATCTGCTTGAACGCCCGCTCATAGGTGTCGGCGTCTTCACTGCGCCCGGCAATCGGGATCGCCCCGGCGGTGCGGAAGATGAAGTTGAGCACCGGCAGGCGGTAGATCTTGTAGTACATGACGAAGCGAATCGGCCGACGCACCGCGCCACCAATCAACAGCGCATCGACGAACGACACATGGTTGCACACCAACAGCGCGGCGCCCTGGTCGGGAATCTGCTGCAGGTCGCGGTGTTCGACGCGGTACATGGAATGGCTGAGCAGCCAGATCATGAAGCGCATGGTGAACTCGGGGACGATGCGGAAGATATAGAAGTTCACCGCAATGTTGAGCAGCGACACCACCAGGAACAGCTGCGGGATGCTCAGTTCAAGGAAACTCAACAGCACCACGCTGAAGATTGCCGAGATCACCATGAACAGCGCGTTGAGGATGTTGTTGGCGGCGATCACCCGCGAACGCTGGTCTTCAGGCGTACGCGACTGGATCAACGCATACAGCGGCACGATATAGAAGCCGCCAAACACGCCCAGGCCAAGAATCGCCCCCAGCACCCACCAGGCCTGGGCGATACCCAGCACGGCCAGCCAGTCATAGGGCGCCGCAGCGGGCAGGATTTCACCGGAGTGCCACCACCAGAGCAAGCCGAACAGGCTCAGGCCGAAGGAGCCAAACGGCACCAGGCCGATTTCCACCTTGTGCCCGCTCATGCGCTCGCACAGCAGCGAACCGACGGCGATACCCACCGAGAACAGGGTGAGGATCAGGGTGACCACGGTCTCGTCGCCATGCAGCCATTGCTGGGCGTAACCGGGAATCTGCGTCAGGTACACCGCGCCGACGAACCAGAACCACGAGTTACCGACGATCGAGCGCGACACCGCTGGTGTCTGCTTGAGGCCCAGGCGCAGGGTGGCGAGGGTCTGGCTGGCGATGTTCCAGTTGATTTTCAGCGCTGGGGTGGCCGCTGCGGCGCGCGGAATACTGCGGCTGGCCAGATAGCCCAGCACCGCCACCAGTACCACCGCCGACGAGGCCCAGACACCATAGTTGGCGCTGGACATCAGCACACCGGCACAAATGGTACCGGCCAGGATGGCCAGGAAGGTGCCCATTTCCACCAGGCCGTTGCCGCCCACCAGCTCCTCTTCGCGCAGCGCCTGGGGCATGATCGAGTACTTCACCGGGCCGAACAGCGCCGAATGCGTGCCCATGCCGAACAGCGCCAGGAGCATCAGCACAGGGCTCTGGGTCATGATGCCAATGGCGCCGACCGCCATGATCGCGATCTCGGCCAGTTTGATCACGCGGATCAGCGCGTCCTTGGCGTACTTCTCACCAAACTGCCCGGCCAGTGCCGAGAACAGGAAGAACGGCAGGATGAACATCAAGGCACAGGCATTGACCCACAAGGTGCCATCCTGGCCGTTGGCACTGGCAAGCTTGTAGAGAAACAGCAGGATGACCGACTGCTTGAACAGGTTATCGTTGAATGCACCCAGCGACTGGGTGACGAAGAACGGCAAGAAGCGCCGTTTGCCAAGCAGGCTGAATTGTGAAGAGTGACTCATCGTCCGTGTACCTGAGTGGGGCTTTGTTATTGGATACGCGCAGGCCGCACAAAGCCACAAACACCCAGGTAATTGCAAACTACTTGTGCATACCGGCAATGCACGGCGACACGAACAGCTCACCATGCCAGGCGCCGCGCAGGGTCAGGGCAGTCACCAGCAGCCAAAGCGCCGCCAGCGCCACCACCAGCACCATACCCATGTCATGGAAGAAACCCAAACCCAACCAGGCTGCCAGCTTCAGGGTGGCCAGGGTGTACACACCCAAGGGGAAGGTAAAGCCCCACCAGCCGAGGTTGAACGGCATGCCGTGGCGGATGTAGCGCAGGGTGATCAGCACGGCAGTGAGCAACCACCACAAGCCCGCCCCCCACAGCACGATGCCAGCAATCAGGCCCAGGCCACGGGCGATTTCACCCAGGCTGCCGAGGCCGTTGGCGGCAAAGATCGCCGGGGCATCGGCGCCGAGCAGGAGCATGCCCAGGGCACCGGTACCGATCGGCCCCAGGGCCAGCCAGCTCGACGCGGCCATGTTGGCCTGGGGCAGTTTGTGCAGGGCCATGCGCAGCATGAGAATGGTGAGGATGCTGAATGCCACCGGCAGCGAAACCGCCCACAGCACATAGCTGGTGATCAGCACCTGAAACTGCCGGTGCGCATCCACCAGATGCGGCGCCAGCAGGCCGCCGCTGGCAGCGGCAACTTCCGCAGCCACTACCGGCAACAGCCACACGGCGGTCATCTGGTCGATGCTGTGTTCCTGGCGGGTGAACATCAGGTAGGGAATGGCCACGCCGCACAACAGCGCCAGGCCGACGTCGAACCACCACAGCGCCTCGACCCAGGGCAGGATGCCCTCGCCCCAGCGATTGATGCCGAACACCAGGCAGCCGTTGAGGATGGTCGCAAGGCCCATGGGGATGGTGCCGAAGAACATCGACACCGTGGAATGGGCGAAGATCCGCCGCGCCTCGTCAAAGAACAGCACCCAGCGCGCGGTGTAGAGCACGGTAAACAGCACGAACAGGCCGATGGTCAGCAACCACAGGGATTCGGCCAGGCCATGCAGGCCCGGCACATTGACCTGCGCCAGGGCCAGGGCGAGTACGCCGGTGCCCATGGTGGCGGCGAACCAGTTGGGGGTGAACTGACGGATCACTTCACGCGGGTGCGCCAGCTGGCTCAGCGGGCGTAACGGCGAGGTGCGGGTTTGGCTGCAAGGCATGATGGATTCTCCTGTCCTCTGATGAGGTTGGCTTCATCTTATGCCTGGAAAATATATCTATATAACGGGTAATTTCTCTATCTGTTATCGGTTTTGCAGATATTCATATTTTACTGTCCCGCGGGTATGATCGTCGCCGATAACAACAAGGACGTAGTTAACAATGCTCACTGCAATCAAAGGCTACTCGGCACAGGTGCGCCTGCTGCTGCTCACGACCTTCATCCTTACCTTGGCCCGTGCAATCACCCTGCCCTACCTGGTGGTCTACCTTGCGCAAAACTTCGCCCTGGACATCAGTGGCATCGGCCTGATGATCGGTGGCGCCTTGATTGTCGCCTCGCTGCTGAGCCTGTACGGCGGCTACCTGATCGATACCCTGCGCAGCTACACGGTGATCATTGCCGCGACCCTGGTCTTTACCCTGGCGTTTGTTGGCGCGGTGGTGAGCCGTGAACTGAGCCTGTTCTTTATCTGCCTGGTGCTGATCAACCTGGCGCTGGCGGTAGTGGATATCGCCGCCAAGGCCGGTTTCTGTACGCTGCTACCGTTGGATGAGCGCAGCGAAGTGTTCTCGATCAAGTACAGCCTGAGCAACGTTGCCTACGCGGTCGGGCCCTTCGTCGGCGTGGCGCTGGTGTTGCTGGACGATCACTTGCCGTTCTTGCTTTCGGCGCTGCTGGGCCTGGCCATGTGCCTGTGTTACCAGCGCTGGGGCGAGCGCTCGGCGCCAGCACGGGTCGAAGGCAGCGAGCAGGCCGGGTTTCTCAGTGTCGGCGTGCAGCTGGTCAAAGACCGCCGACTGATCTGCTTCACCCTCGGTGGCGCTCTCAGCGCCGTGGTATTCGGCCAGTTCACCGCCTACCTGTCGCAGTACCTGGTGGTCACCAGCAGCGCCAGCGAGGCGGCGCGCTACATCAGCTACCTGGTGGCCACCAACGCCGTGACGGTGATTGCCCTGCAGTACGTGATTGGTCGGCGCATCAGCAGCCGCCAGTTGATGCCCTGGCTGATGGCCGGCATGGCACTGTTCCTGATCGGCCTGCTGGGCTTCTCGCTGGCCCAGTCGCTGCTGGTCTGGTGCCTGGCGATGCTGGTGTTCACCCTTGGCGAGATCATCGTCATCCCGGCCGAGTACATGTTCATCGACAGCATTGCCCCGGAGCATCTGCGTGGGGTGTATTACGGCGCGCAGAACCTGTCCAACCTCGGCGCGGCGCTGGGCCCGGTTATCTGCGGCTTTGCCCTGGCGCATCTGGTGCCGGTGGCGACCTTTTACCTGTTGATTCTGTCGGTGCTGCTGGCGGCGCTGTTTTACTACCTGGGGGCTCGGCGAACGCCACAGTAAAGCATCGCGGGGCAAGCCCGCTCCCACAGGTTGTGGGAGCGGGCTTGCCCCGCGATGAGTCCGTTACCGACCGAGCACAAAGAACCCACAACCAGCAGCGACAAATCGCAATGTTGTAAGTGTTTTCTGTCAGACCGTTCTGAATCATACTTCCGGCGCCGTTGCTCTGTTGTGCCATGCCTTTCATGGACCTAGGCTGCTGTCGTCGTTGGAAAATCCAATGAACGGATTTAGCAGTCCGAGAATGACAGAGATCTACGAACACCCCTGTTATGGCGGTTGTACGTGGGGCACCTTCGGGTGCGCCGGTTCTCTGTCACCGGTCTGCTAACCCGCGTACAGCTGCCACCTTTCGTTTAGCAGCGAAAGATGGTTGCGCCACTGACAGAGGTTACCCATGAAGAAAATCGTCCCCGATCCCCCTAGTCTCGACTTGACCAAGACAATTACCGCGAGCATATCGTTCGGCACCAACCGCATGTTCAGTGTTCGCGAAGGTATACCCGCCGAAGAGGCCCTGCTGCACGCCGGCCAACTACTGCGCTGTGCCGAAGCTACGGTGAGCGATGCGCTGGATCATCTCACTCTCAACGATCGCTCAATCGTCGCTGGTGCCGGCCAGAATATCGAGACTGCCCGCGCACTGATCGATGCTGTGATTGATGGGAGTGGTGTACAACGGATTTTCTCAGCCTAAAAGCATCGCGGGGCAAGCCCGCTCCCACAAAGGCGGCGAACCAGTGGGAGCGGGCTTGCCCCGCGATGTGCATAGGTATCTACACACCTTGGGATGGAGTAAAGCCTGCGACGCTCTGCCACTGCGACCTTCGTCGGCGCTGACGAAGCCTCGGCGGCGTGCCAGACTGATTGATCGAGGTTCGCTGCCAGGCTGAATCACCTTTTGTTTCGGAGTTGTCATGTCGCTGTCCAGTGGGCTGATCGCCGTGGTCGCCCTGGCCTATATGGCCATCATGTTCGCCATCGCCTTCTACGGCGATCGCCGCAGCACACCGTTGCCGCCGCGTCTGCGTGCCTGGGTGTACAGCCTGTCGCTGGCGGTGTACTGCACCAGCTGGACCTTCTTCGGCGCCGTCGGCCAGGCCGCCGAACAACTCTGGGCGTTCCTGCCGATCTACCTGGGCCCGGTGCTGTTGCTGCTGTTCGCGCCCTGGGTGCTGCAGAAGATGGTGCTGATCAGCAAACAGGAAAACATCACCTCGATCGCCGACTTCATCGCCGCCCGCTACGGCAAGTCCCAGAGCCTGGCGGTGGTGGTGGCGCTGATCTGCCTGATCGGCGTGCTGCCCTATATTGCCCTGCAGCTCAAGGGCATCGTGCTCGGCGTCAACCTGCTGATCGGCGCGGGCGCCGACGCCACCGGCAGCCGCGTACAAGACACCGCGCTGGTGGTATCGCTGGTGCTGGCGCTGTTCTCGATCGTCTTCGGTACCCGCAGCCTGGACGTCACCGAACACCACCGTGGCATGGTCCTGGCCATTGCCTTCGAGTCGCTGGTCAAGCTGCTGGCGTTTCTCGCCGTCGGCGCCTTCGTCACCTTCGGCCTGTTCAACGGTTTCGAAGACCTGTTCAGCAAGGCGCAACTGGCGCCGCGCCTGGAAGGCTTCTGGAGCGAGACCATCAACTGGCCGTCGATGATCGTGCAGACCGGCGTGGCGATGATGGCGATCATCTGCCTGCCACGGCAATTCCACGTCACCGTGGTGGAGAACATCGAACCCCAGGACCTGCGCCTGGCGCGCTGGGTGTTCCCGATGTACCTGATCCTCGCCGCACTGTTCGTGGTGCCCATCGCCCTGGCCGGGCAGATGCTGCTGCCCGACTCGGTGCTGCCCGACTCCTTCGTCATCAGCCTGCCCCTGGCCGAAGCCCATCCGGCGCTGGCTCTGCTTGCGTTTATCGGTGGTGCCTCGGCGGCCACCGGCATGGTCATCGTCGAAGCCGTTGCGCTGTCGACCATGGTTTCCAACGACATGCTGCTGCCCTGGTTGCTGCGGCGTAACAATGCCGAGCGGCCGTTCGAGGTCTTCCGTCACTGGATGCTCTCGGTGCGCCGGGTCACCATCGTGGTCATCCTTTTGCTGGCTTATGTGAGCTACCGCTTGCTCGGTTCCACCGCCAGCCTTGCGACCATCGGCCAGGTCGCCTTTGCTGCCGTGACCCAGCTGACCCCGGCCATGCTCGGTGCCCTGTACTGGAAGCAGGCCAACCGTCGCGGGGTGTTCGCAGGCCTGGCTGCCGGGGTGTTCCTGTGGTTCTACACCCTGGTGCTGCCGATTGCCGCCCACAGCCTGGGCTGGCCGCTGGAGCTGTTTCCGGGCCTGGCCTGGCTGCACGGCAACCCGCTGAACCTGCCGATCACCCCGTTGACCCAAGGTGTGGTGCTGTCGCTGGCGGGTAACTTCACCCTGTTTGCCTGGGTGTCGATCCTCTCGCGCACCCGGGTGTCCGAACACTGGCAGGCCGGGCGCTTCATCGGCCAGCAAACCAGCGCACGGCCCAACAGCCGTTCGCTGTTGGCGGTGCAGATCGACGACCTGCTGCACCTGGCCGCACGCTTTGTTGGCGAGGAACGCGCGCGGCAGAGCTTCATCCGTTTTGCCTACCGCCAGGGCAAAGGCTTCAACCCCAACCAGAACGCCGATGGCGACTGGATCGAGCACACCGAGCGCCTGCTCGCCGGCGTACTCGGTGCCTCCTCGACCCGTGCGGTGGTCAAGGCAGCCATTGAAGGCCGCGATATGCAACTCGAGGACGTGGTGCGCATCGCCGACGAAGCCTCGGAGGTCCTGCAGTTCAACCGCGCCCTGCTGCAAGGGGCGATCGAGAACATCAGCCAGGGCATCAGCGTGGTCGACCAGTCGCTGCGCCTGGTGGCCTGGAACCGCCGCTACTTGGAGCTGTTCAACTACCCCGACGGGCTGATCAGCGTCGGCCGGCCGATTGCCGACATCATCCGCTACAACGCCGAGCGCGGCCTGTGCGGCCCGGGCGAGGCCCAGGTGCATGTGGCCAGGCGCCTGCACTGGATGCGCCAGGGCCGGGCGCATACGTCCGAACGCTTGTTCCCCAACGGCCGGGTGATCGAGCTGATCGGCAACCCGATGCCCGGTGGCGGCTTTGTCATGAGCTTTACCGACATCACCCCGTTCCGCGAAGCAGAACAGGCGCTCAAGGGCGCCAATGAGAGCCTGGAACAACGTGTGGCCGAACGCACCCATGAGCTGTCGCAACTGAACCAGGCGCTCACCGAAGCCAAGAGCCACGCCGAGGCAGCCAACCAATCCAAGACCCGCTTCCTTGCTGCGGTCAGCCACGACCTGATGCAGCCGCTCAATGCCGCGCGCTTGTTCTCGGCGGCGCTCTCGCATCAGGGCGAAGGCCTGTCGGCCGATGCCCAGCAACTGGTCCAGCACATGGACAGTTCACTGCGCTCGGCCGAAGAGCTGATCAGCGACCTGCTGGACATCTCGCGCCTGGAAAACGGCAAGATCACCCCGGACGCCAAGCCCTTCGCCCTCAACGAGCTGTTCGACACCCTGGGCGCCGAATTCAAGGTCCTGGCCCAGCAGCAAGGCCTGGATTTCCGCCTGCGCGGCAGCCGCCTGCGGGTGCAGAGCGACATGAAACTGCTGCGGCGGATTTTGCAGAACTTCCTCACCAACGCCTTCCGCTATGGCAAGAGCCCGATCCTGCTTGGCGTACGCCGCCAGCAAGACCGCCTGTGGCTGGAGGTCTGGGACCGCGGCAGCGGCATCGCCGATGACAAGCTGCAGGTGATTTTCGAGGAATTCAAACGCCTGGACAGCCATCAAACCCGTGCGGAAAAAGGCCTGGGCCTGGGCCTGGCGATCGCTGACGGTCTGTGCAAGGTACTTGGCCATCCGCTTGAGGTGCAGTCCTGGCCGGGCAAGGGCAGCGTGTTCCGCGTCAGCGTACCGCTGGCCACGGCACCGGCCGCTGCGGTAGTCAGCCCCGCCGAACAGGCCGGGCAGCCGCTGGCGGGCTTGCAGGTGCTGTGTGTCGACAACGAAGACAGCATCCTCATCGGCATGAACAGCCTGCTCAGCCGTTGGGGCTGCCAGGTGTCCACCGCGCGCAACCGCGCAGAATGCGAGGCCTTGCTGGCAAACGGCCTGCGCCCGCACCTGGCACTGGTCGACTACCACCTGGACGATGGTGAGGTCGGTACTGAGCTGATGGCCTGGCTACGCACCCGCCTCGGTGAACCAGTACCTGGCGTGGTGATCAGCGCCGACGGCCGCACTGAGACGGTTGCCCAGGTGCATGCCGCCGGCCTCGACTACCTGGCCAAGCCGGTCAAGCCGGCAGCCTTGCGCGCACTGCTCAATCGGCATCTGAGCCTGGTCCAGTAAGGACGCTGGCGGCCAGCGGGTCGCCTTCGCTCATGGCCCGTTCGAGCAGGTCGGCAGGCAGGCTCTTGCTGGCCCGGGCGCCCAGTAGCTTGAGCTGCTCGCTGCGGCTGATCAGGTTGCCACGGCCTTCACAGAGCTTGTTGCGCGCCGCACTGTAGGCTTTGTCGACCTGCTGCAGGCGATTGCCCAGCTCGTCCAGGTCCTGGATGAACAACACGAACTTGTCGTACAACCAGCCTGCGCGTTCGGCTATTTCCCGGGCATTCTGACTCTGGCGCTCCTGCTTCCACAAACTGTCGATCACCCGCAGGGTGGCCAACAGCGTGGTCGGGCTGACGATAACGATCTGCCGGTCAAAGGCTTCCTGGAACAGGTTCGGTTCGGCCTGCAGGGCCGCTGAAAACGCCGCTTCGATGGGCACGAAGAGCAGGACGAAATCCAGGCTGTGCAAGCCTTCGAGGCGGTTGTAGTCCTTGCCGGACAGGCCTTTGACGTGATTGCGCAGCGACAGCACATGCTGCTTGAGCGCGGCCTGGGCGATCTCGCTGTCATCGGCGGCAATGTACTGCTGGTAGGCGGTGAGGCTGACCTTGGAGTCGACCACTACCTGCTTGTCGCCCGGCAACATGATCAGCACGTCAGGCTGGAAACGCTCGCCATCGGCGCTCTTGAGGCTGACCTGGGTCTGGTACTCGCGGCCCTTCTCCAGCCCGGCGTGCTCCAGCACCCGCTCCAGAATCAGCTCGCCCCAGTTGCCCTGGGTCTTCTGGCCCTTGAGCGCCTGGGTCAGGTTGGTGGCCTCATCGCTCAGGCGCAGGTTGAGTTGTTGCAGGCGCTCCAGTTCCTTGGCCAGCGAGAAGCGTTCGCGGGCTTCTTGCTGATAGCTGTCTTCTACGCGCTTTTCGAAGGCCTGGATGCGCTCCTTGAGCGGATCGAGCAATTGCCCCAGGTGCTGCTGGCTAGTCTGAGCAAATCGCTGTTCACGCTCATCGAAGATTTTCGTCGCCATCTCGGCGAACTGCGCGCGCAGTTCATCACGCGAACCCTGCAGATCGTCGAGGCGTTGCTGATGGCTTTCCTGCTGTTCGCGCAGTTCGGCGCTCAGGCCCGCACACTGGGCATCCAGGCGGCGTAACTCGGCTTCACGGGCGACGCGTTCGAGCTGCCAGGCGTGAGCGGCGTCGCGGGTTTCGTCGCGATCGATCTGCAACAGCTCCAACTCGCGGGCCTGGGCTGCCAAGGTGGCCTGCTTGGTGCTGTTGGCCTGGCTCAGGTCGCTGATTTCATCCCGACTGGCATCCAGTTGCGCGAGCAAGCCTTCCTGAGCCAGCTGTACATTGCTCAGACGTTCTTCAAGCAAGGCGGCTTCAGCCTGGCGTGCACTCAGGCGCCGCTGCACCTGCAGCACCAGCCCCAGGCACGGCACTACGGCCACCACGACACCCAGCACAATGCTGGTCAGATCCACTGCCATCGCCACTGCGATCCCCCTTGGCCAACAATCAACGGCTCAGCTTATCAGCCTTGGGCCTGTATCCGTATTCAGGCGTGAGGCAGTAGCTTGAGCAGGCGCACGGCTTCCTGAGAGCCCTGGGCCGCAGCCTGCTCCAGCCAGTAACGGCCCTGGGCGGGTTCGTTCAGTTGCCCCAGAGCGCACAACCGACCGTATTCGAGCTGAGCCCGACGATCACCAGCACGCGCCGCCTGGCGCAGCAATTCATGGCCGATACGGCGGTCGCGGGCGTTGCCGCAGTCACGGCAGAGCATCTGCCCCAATCGGCTCTGGGCCACCACGACGCCCTGGCGTGCCGGCTGCTTGAGCAGGCGCCCGGCAAAGTGCTTGACGTTGGGGTTGTCACCCAGGCGCGGGCTGTCGAGCAACCACAAGGCAACCTTCAAGGAGAAGCGCTTGGGCTCGGGCAGGGGGGGCTGGGCAGCAGGAGCAATGAGGGTTTTGGAGCGAAACTTCATAAAAAACAGCGAAGGCAACTCGAGAGGCGCGCCACTCTACTCCATTTTTCCGACAATGGCCCGGTGCTTTTCGGCACTTTTTTCAAAATATTTCAGCGTTTTATTCTTGACGTCAACGCAGGTTTTTTCTCCCTGCCAGAAGACTGTCGGTGGATTGTCGGACAGGGCGGCAAAAGCTGGCACGCCCGTCCTAGAGCAAGCGCCTGGGACAATCCACAGAAGCTGTGGATAACTCGGTGGACAACCCCCTAAACCACCCCGCAAACCCCTATGGAATGGGGCCTCCAGTCAAACTGTCGATTTTTTCACCAGCTAAAATAAGTGTTTTTTTTCATTGACTTAAGACAACAGCCAAGTCATTGGCAAGCCGCTCAGGGGCTGTTGCAGCGCTGTAACATCGGCTGCTCCAAGTGTGCACAACTGCCCTTGAACGAGGCACTTCCCTGCACGAAATTGGCACGTTCCCTGCCTCCTGAGGCAACCTGGCCGATGAATAACCCCTTCACAGGAGCCCTGGAACGCGACATACTGATCGGCTCGCCAGACAAAAACCTCTCAGGCTTGCCAAGACCAGAAAAACGCTGTAGTCTTGCCGCCGTTAGTACCAAGCTGAAAGTCAATTCTGGCCAAAGCAGTCCTTACAGTGCCCTGCTCCACACCTCGGACAGGCCTGTTGAAACCAGGACCGGCCCACTCGATGGTTCCCCAGGTAAATCACTTCTTACTCTGACCGAACCAACCTGCAGATTGATCAGGATCTTCACCCAGCGGCATTGAACCCGACCCTGGCGTGTTGCCTGTCCTCTGACGTACCTACCAGTCAGCCCCAGCGCCACATGATAAATGCGCCCAAAACTGGCTGCCCTGTTCCAGTCAGGTTCTGCGCACCGGCTTAAATGCCCGCGTTACTGGAACGTTTTATATGTGCACGGATCGAAACCGTGTCTATTGCAGGAACATCTAATAACTATGAATCACTCTATCCATACTCAGGCTGCCATTCGCACCCTTTCCCAGGCATTTGCCCCTCTGAACTGCTTGATCCTGGCGTCGCGCAAAGGCGGCTTCAGTTTCACCCTGGTCAACGAGCACGGCATTGCCCGTCACAGCGAGCGCCTGTACCCGGAGCAATACTCCGAAGCCGAGCCGCTGCAGGCCGTCATCGAGCGCACCCGTCAGGCCCTGGTGGCCTGACCCGCACGACGCTGCAAACGCTCAAGCCCCGCCCTCTGGCGGGGCTTTTTTATGCCTGCAGGAGCGGGCTTGTGTAATCGCTGCACGGCATATGAGTTATAACTAAAAGCCGTAAATGTTTTAAAAACAGGCCTTTACAGAGTGAATATGACACTACACTTCAACTCAAGCGGCACAGGCCGCTTCCGGCGGGCCTGACCGACTCACCAGCTGCCAAGCTCCAGCGTCCGCCGGCCAATTACAGTTCGAGGGCATCATGGGTATCGCCGCGAGCGAGTTGAGCCAGTTTGTCATTCGTCCGACCCTGATCTACCTGGGTCGTCATTGCCCAAGCGCCGAAGCCCTGCTGCTCGGGGTCGCCGCCAGCCAGTCAGCACTGGGCTCGGCCCTGCACGACCGTCGCGGCCACGGCCTGTACCGTATCGGCGAACTCCGCCACCAAAGCCTCTGGGACCAGTTCCTGGCCCGCGATCCGGACCTTGCCAGCCTGGTGCGTGGCCTGGCCAGCCAACATGCGTTCCTCAGCGGCCCGCACCTGGAGCTGACGGTCAACCTGCGCTATGCCACCGCCATCGCCTGGATGCTCATCGAAGAACAAGCCCCCGAACTCCCCGCCGCCGACGATTTGTTGGGCCTGGCACGCATCTGGCGACAAACCTTTCAGCCCCAGGGACGCCTGCGCGATTTCACCTGCGCCTGGCAAACCTGCATCGCTCCTGTGACTCTTCAGGCCTGCTGACAGTCACTGCATTCCATAATCGGAAAATCCCAGCCATTTTGGTCGGATTGTCCTACAAAACCGCTCTATCTCCTGCGATACAGCCTATAGCGCTGCGGGTGAAATGTTGGTAATTTTCGCCCCGGAGATCTCAAGGAGTTCTAATAATGAAAAAAGTAATGCTCAAAACCTCTCTCGGCCTCGCCGTCACTCTTGCCTCGACTCAACTGTTCGCCAGCGGCTTCGCCCTCAACGAACAAAGCGTCAGTGGCATGGGCACAGGTTTCGCAGGTCGTTCTTCTTCTGCCGATGATGCCAGCACCGTGTTCGGCAACCCTGCCGGCATGTCCCGCCTCAAACGCGAACAAGTCACTGTCGGCGGCGCCGCCATCATCGCCAAGTCCGATATCAGCGGCAGCGGCACCTTCGGCGGCAGCAACGACGGCGACATGGTTCCAGTCGTCGGCGTACCGATGGGTTTCTACGTCAAACCTATCGACGACCACTGGGCGTTCGGCTTCGGCATGTATGTGCCGTTCGGCCTGGTAACCGACTATGAAAACGGCTTTGCCGGCCGCTACTTCGGCAACAAGAGCGAAGTCCAGGTCGTCACCTTGCAACCGACCATCAGCTATGCCTTCAACGACAAGGTCTCGATCGGTTTCGGCCCGACCATCAACCGTATCGATGGCACCCTGGAGTCGGCTGCGCTGAAACGCACCTCCCCGGGCATAGATGACGGCAAGGTCAAGATTTCCGGTGATGACACCGCCATCGGCTACAACATCGGTGTGCTGGTCCAGGCAACGGACAGCACCCGTGTAGGCCTGACCTATCACTCGATGGTCGACTACAAGCTTGAAGGTGACACCAAGATCAGCGGTTCCGGCTTCGGCCCATTCAACGGCAGCAAGTTTGACGCCACGCTGAAGATCAAAACGCCGGAATCGGTCGACTTCTCCGTCACCCACGAACTGGATGCCAACTGGACACTGTATGTCGGTAGCACCTGGACGCGCTGGAGCCGCCTGGAAGCCATCACCGTCAACAACGAAGGTGTTCCTGCCGCTCTGGCACCTGCCCTGGGCCAGATCAGCGAAGAGCAGAACTGGCACGATACCTGGGCCCACGCCATTGGTGCAGCCTACAAGCTGAACAAGGAATGGACCCTGCGCGCCGGCTTCAGCGTCGACCAGGCCCCTACCAACAACGCCAACCGCTCGCCACGTATCCCGACCGGCGACCGCAAGGTGTTCAGCCTCGGTGCCGGCTGGAGCCCGAACGACGACATGACTGTCGACCTGGCCTATTCCTACCTGATGGAAGAAGACGTCAAGGTTCGCCAGAACACTTCCCCGACCGATCCAGCGCACTTCAAAGGCTCCTACAACGCCAAGTACGAAAACAGCGCTCACGGCCTGGGTGCATCGCTCACCTACCGCTTCTGAGTGATTGCATGCTGCACAAAAAAACCGCCGATTCTGGCGGTTTTTTCATGCGTGCTGAACGGCACTGCGTTCAGGGTTGGGACGCGATGGCCTTCTCGATCGCCGCCGTGAACGCCGGATCATCCGGCTTGGTCAGGCTGGTGAAATTGGCCACCACCCTACCCTTGCGATCGACCACGTACTTGTAGAAATTCCACTTCGGCGCGCTGCTCTGCTCGGCCAGCGCCTTGAACAGCGGCGTAGCGTCCGCGCCGCGCACTGGCTGGGCCTTGGTCATGGTGAAGGTAACGCCGTAGTTGGCGTAACAGACCTTGGCAGTTTTCTCGACATCGGCGTCTTCCTGCTTGAAGTCATTGGAGGGTACCCCAAGCATTTCCAGGCCCTGCTCGTGGTACTCCTTGTAGACACTCTCGAGCCCTTCGAACTGCGGAGCAAAGCCGCAATAACTGGCAGTGTTGACCACCACCAGCGGCTTGCCGGCAAAGCGTTCGCAGAGATCGATCTGTTCCTTGCCGCGCAGTTCCGGCAGCGTGCCCTTGAGCAGCGCCGGGCAATCGGCGGCCAGGGCATTGGCAGCGGCGGCCAGGGTCAACAGCGGAATCACTATCCAGCGTGTGCGCATCTTCTCTCTCCCTCGAACGTGCCTGAAGAAATCAGAGTACTCCTAGCACACGCCCATGCCCAACTGCATCAACGCCAGGCCACCCTCATGCCAGCCCCACCAGGCCAGCACCAGCAGTGACAATGCGGCAAGGCCAAGCAAGGCGCGAATAGCTAAGGTGCTCATGCTGCTTGCGCCTGCAAGCGTGCCACCGGGCGCTCGCGTACCGGCCAGTTGAGCGCGGCAGCGAGCAGACTGAGCAGGATGGAAATCTGCCAGACCAGGTCGTAGTTGCCCGTCTGGTCATACACCACCCCACCCAGCCAGCCACCGAGAAAGGCGCCCAACTGATGGAACAGGAAGACGATGCCGCCCAGCATCGACAGATTGCGTACACCGAACAAGGTGGCGACGGTGCCATTGGTCAAGGGCACCGTCGACAGCCACAGCAGGCCCATGGCGATACCGAACAGGTAGGCGCTGAACGCGGTGATCGGCGCCCACAGGAACAGTACGATGACCACTGCGCGCAGCAGGTAAAGGGCCGTCAGCAGGCGCGGCTTGGACATGCGCCCGCCGAGCCAGCCAGCGGTGTAGGTGCCGACGATATTGAACAGCCCGACCAGCGCCAGCACCGTGGTACCGATGGTGGCGGGCAGGTGCTGGTCGACCAGGTAGGCTGGCAGATGCACGCCGATGAACACCACCTGGAAGCCACAGACGAAAAAGCCCAGGGCCAGCAACCAGAAGCCCGAATGCGAGCAGGCTTCACGCAGGGCCTGCCCCAGGGTCTGCTCATTGCCATCACTGGGCAAAGGCCGATCCCGCAGCAAGCCCACCAGCGGCACGATAAAAGCCACCAGCAGGCCCAGCACCAGCAATGCCGCCGACCACCCCAGCCAGCCGATCAGGCCCAGGGTGCCAGGCAGCATGGCGAACTGGCCGAAGGAGCCCGCGGCGCTGGCGATGCCCATGGCCATACTGCGTTTTTCTGCCGGCACAGCCCGGCCGACCACCCCCAGAATCACCGAGAATGACGTGCCTGACAGGCCGATACCGATCAACAGGCCGGCACTGAGCGACAGACTAAGGGCCGAGTCGGACATACCCATCAGCACCAGGCCGACGGCATAGAGAATACCGCCGACCAGCACCACCTTGGCCGCGCCCAAGCGATCGGCCAGAGCCCCGGCAAACGGCTGGGCCAGGCCCCAGATCAGGTTCTGCAGGGCAATGGCAAAGGCAAACACCCCGCGACCCCAGCCAAAGTCGGCACTCATCGGCGCCAGGAACAGGCCAAAGCCATGCCGCACGCCCAGCGACAACGCCAGGATCAGCGCCGCCCCGAGGAGAATCCACCCACTGGTTCGCCATACCGATGTCATTGTTGTTGTCTCCCGAGTGCCGCAAGGTTATACGGGTATATACCCGCTTATAATCGTTAAAAACTCAGGCCAGCATCTCCAGCAAGCGCACCAGCTCGTCGCGCCGGCCTTCGCCGAGGGTCTGGATCAAGTCGCTTTGCGCCTGCTCCCAGGCAGGTTCTGCCGCCTGCAGCCGGGCCCTACCCTGCTCGGTAAGCAAGACGATGCGATTGCGCAGGTCTTGCCCTTCGGCCAGGGCCACCAGGCCATCGGCTTCCAGCACCCGCAGGTTGCGCCCCAGGGTGCTGCGATCCAGTCCCATGGCTTCAGCCAGGGTGGAAATACTCGGTTGATCCAGACGGCGCAGGTGGCGCAACAGAGAAAACTGCGCGACGTTGATTGCGAAGCCTTCGAGGGCTTCGTCGTAATGCCGGCTCACCCCACGGGCAGCACGACGCAGATGGGTGCAGATGCATTCGCTGGTCAACATAATGCGTGTATATACCCGCACCTGGGCAACTGCAAGCTTTTATTCGCCGCTCACAGTACCAGGGCGATCAATACCGCCAGCTCCAGCAGCTCAAGCAGGGCCCCGGCGGTGTCTCCGGTGGTACCGCCCAGACGACGCACCATCAAGCGTCGCAGCCAGGCGAAGACCAGTGTGGCCACTGCCAGCACCCACAGCCCTTCGAGCCCTGCCAGCAACCCACAAAGCAATGCGCTGGCCAGCAGCACGAGCGCGCCTGCCCTACGCGGCAAGTGGTCAGCAAGTGCCTGGCCCAGCCCCCCGCTACGCACATACGGCGTACAGAGGAACAAGCCCAGCAACGCCGCGCGGCCAATCAGCGGCGCAAGCAACAGCAACAGCCCCTCACCGCGTTCGATCAGCGCCAGCAAGGCACAGAACTTGAGCAGCAGTACCAACCCCAGGGTAACCACGGCAATCGGCCCGCTGCGCGGATCCTTCATGATCAGCAGGGTGCGCTCGCGATCACCGAAACCACCCAACCAGGCATCGGCGCTGTCGGCCAGGCCGTCCAGGTGCAAAGCGCCGCTGAGCAGCACCCAGGCACTGAGCAGCAGCGCGGCATGGAGCAGCAATGGGCTGCCCGCCAGCAGCGCGTTCAGCCCCCAGAGCACCGCCCCGAACAACAGCCCTACCAACGGGTAGAACAGTAGCGAGCGGCCCATCTGCTCCGGCGCCGGCATGCCCGGCAGGCGCACCGGCAAGCTGCTGAGAAACTGCAGGGCGATCCAGAAGGGCAGCACTTCAGACTACCTCGCGCAGGCTGCCATCCGCCGAATACGCCAGGCGATGCAAGGCACCGTGGGACACTTCGACCTGAAGCAGCTGTTCACGGGGCAAACCACGGGCCCGGGCCAGCAGAAGGCGCATCACGCCACCATGGGTGACCAGCAGCAGGTGCTTGCCGGCATGCCCCTGGTGCAAGGCATCGATGGCCTGCAAGACCCGTTTCGAGAAGTCCGCCACCGGCTCGCCGCCTGGCGGTGTGCAGGCGTAGGGGTCCGCCCAGAATTGGCCGAGCTCGGCTTCGTGGGTAAGCATCAGGTCTGCCGCACTGCGTCCTTCCCACTCACCGAAATGCAGCTCTTGCAGCCCCGGCGCCAAGTGCAATGGCAGGCGCAACTGCGCACCCAGTTCTTCGGCAAAGCGCGCACAGCGCTGCAAGGGTGAGCTGACCAGCGCATCCCAAGGGCCGCCAGCCTTCACCGCTGCGCGCATCTGCGCCCAGCCCTTGACGGTCAGGGCATCGTCGAGGCTGCCGCGCAGGCCGCCGCCCAGTTCGGTTTCACCATGGCGCAGCAGGTCGATGATCATGCCGGACGGTCCGCTACCGCAGCTTCTGCAAAGGTCGCCATCTGCCCGTGCAGGTCACAGGCCAGGCGCAATACCGGTACCGCCAGCGCCGCACCACTGCCCTCGCCCAGGCGCAGGCCCAGCTCCAGCAGCGGCTCGGCGTCAAGCTCGGCGAGCACCCGGCGATGCCCCGGCTCGGCGCCGCGATGGCCGAACAGCAGCCAGTCGCGGCACTGCGGGTTGATGCGCGTCGCCACTAGCGCGGCGACCGTGCAGATAAAGCCATCCACCAGCACCGCGACACCGGCCTGGGCGCAGCCCAGATAGGCACCGACCAGTGCGGCGATCTCGAAGCCGCCAAAACAGAACAGGCGCTGCAGCGGGTCGTCCCCCAGCGCTGCATGCTGCTGCAATGCACGCTCGATGACCTCGGCCTTGTGCCGCACACCGGCGGCGTCCAGCCCCGTGCCCGGGCCGCTGAGTTCCGTGGCCGGGCAGCCGAGCACCGCGCAGGCCAGGGCACTGGCGGCAGTGGTGTTGCCAATGCCCATCTCGCCGCCGATGAACAGCCGCGCACCGCTGGCAGCCGCGCGCAAGGCACTCTCGCGCCCGCCCTGCAGGGCCAGTACACCCTGCTCGTAACTCATCGCCGGCACACGGGCGAAGTTGGCCGTGCCGGCGCCAAGGCGCAGGTGGCGCACCCCCGGCAGTTCCAGAGCCAGGTCTACAGTACCCAGGTCGACTACTTCGAGCTGGGCATTCAACTGCCGCGCCAGCACGCTGATGGCGGCGCCTCCGCTGACGAAGTTGTGCAGCATCTGCCCGGTCACCGCTTGCGGATAGGCCGAGATGCCTTCGGCGACCACGCCATGATCGCCGGCAAAGATTGCGATCCAGACCTGCTCGACGCTGGGTTTGAGCTGGCCTTGCAAACCGGCCAGTTGCACCGCCAGGTGCTCCAGGCGGCCCAGCGAGCCAGCTGGTTTGGTCAGTTGCTGCTGACGTGCCTGGGCCTGTTCGCGAACAGTCAGGTCAACAGGACGACAGGCTTCAAGCCACCAAATTTGACTCATAATGCAGGTCCTTTCAGGGTAAGCGGCAGGCCGGCGACGCTCAGCACCACGCGCTGACAGCGCTCGGCGATGGCTTGGTGCAGCCAGCCGGCTTCATCGACATAACGGCGGGTCAGCTCGCCCATGGGCACCACGCCCAGGCCGGTCTCATTGCTGACCAGGATGATCTCGCCCGGCAGCTGCGCCAGGCAGTCGAGCAGTGCCGTACGTTCAGCCACCAGGCGCTCGGGGTCGTCGAGCATCAGCAGGTTGGTCAGCCACAAGGTCAGGCAGTCCACCAGCAGGCAGCGCTCGGCGCTGGCGTTGGCACTCAGCACATGAGCCAGTTGCAGCGGCTCTTCGATCAATGCCCACTGCGCCGGACGCCTATCGCGGTGTAACTGCACCCGCGCGTTCATCTCGCCATCGAGCGGTTCACTGGTGGCGATATAGGTGACGGCCAGGCCGCTGCGCTCGGCCAGTTGTTCGGCCAAGCGGCTCTTGCCCGAACGGGCGCCACCAAGAATCAAGGTGAGCATGTCAGTTCAGTCCGCAGAGTTGGCGCAGGCGCGCGGTGTCAAGGTGCTGCTCGACCAGATCGGCCAGGCGTTCGATGTCGCGCTCGCGCAGGGCGTGATAGTCGATCTGCTCGACCTCTTGCAGCCCGGCCCAGCGCAACAGTGCCGCGCAGGAGTGCGGCGCTTCGAACAGGCCATGCAGGTAGGTGGCAAGGACCTGACCGTCGGCGCTGATGGCGCCATCGGCACGGCCGTCGTCCAGTTGCACCGCAGCTTGCTGCAGTGCCGGCCCCCGGGTCACCCCGGCATGAATCTCGTAGCCACTGATGGCCGCCTGCTCCAGCTGCAGGGTACCGGCGACATTACGCAGCTGCTTCTGGGCCTCAAGCACCGTGACAAACTCCAGCAAGCCCAGGCCATCGCTGGCCCCCGTCGGCCCTTCCAGGCCCAAGGGGTCTTCCACCCGTTGACCGAGCATCTGCAGCCCGCCGCAAATCCCCAGAACCTTGCCGCCATAACGCAGATGGCGGCTGATCGCCTCGTCCCAACCGCGCTCGCGCAACTGCGCAAGATCGCCACGCACACTCTTGGAGCCGGGCAGTATGATCAGGTCGGCCGGCGGAATCGGCTGGCCGGGGCCAATGAACTGCAAATCGACCTGCGGGTGCAGGCGCAGTGGATCGAAATCGGTGTGGTTACTGATACGCGGCAATACTGGCACGATGACCTTGAGCTGGCGCCCGGCCTTGACGCCCTGGCGCTGATCAATGCCATCCTCGGCTTCCAGGTGCAGGTCCATCACATAGGGCAGCACGCCCAGCACCGGCTTGCCGGTACGCTCTTCGAGCCAGTCCAGGCCAGGCTGGAGCAAGGCGATATCGCCACGAAAACGGTTGATGACAAAGCCTTTGACCCGCGCCTGTTCGCTTGGCGAGAGCAACTCGAGGGTGCCGACCAGGTGAGCGAAGACCCCGCCACGGTTGATATCGGCAATCAGGATCACCGGGCAGTCCACTGCTTCGGCAAAACCCATATTGGCGATGTCACCGGCACGCAGGTTGATCTCGGCCGGCGAGCCCGCACCCTCGACCATCACCACCGGATAAGCTGCGCTCAGGCGCTGGTGCGAGGCCAGCACGGCCTGCATGGCAATGACCTTGTAGTCGTGATAAGCCACGGCGTTCATGCTGGTGACTGCGCGGCCATGGACGATCACCTGGGCGCCGGTGTCGCTGTTGGGCTTGAGCAGCACCGGGTTCATGTCGGTGTGCGGCGCCAGGCCAGCGGCCTGGGCCTGGACGGCCTGGGCTCGACCGATTTCGCCCCCGTCAGCGGTGACTGCGCTGTTGAGCGCCATGTTTTGCGGCTTGAACGGCACCACGGCAACGCCTTGACGCAACAGCCAGCGGCACAGCGCGGTCACCAGGGTGCTTTTGCCGGCATCGGAAGTGGTGCCTTGCACCATCAGGGTGGTCATGGTTGTTCCTTGGTGTATTCGCTCAAGGCTTGGGCCAGGCGCTGGAAATCCTCTTCACAGGCTGGCAAGCCGAAACGCAGGCTGGGCGGCTGGCTGAACAGCCGCAGGAGAATGCCGCGCCGGGCCATGAATTCATGCAATTGCAACGCCTGTTCGGTGACCAGGTACTGGAACAGGTCGCAACTGCCATGGGGGGCAAAACCGGCCCCGCCAAGGATCTCGGCCAGACGCTGGCTGGCCGCGGCACAGCGGACAATCTGCTGCTGATGCGCGGCGCTATCGAGCAGGCAAGCCTGGCCAAGGATGCGGGTCGGACCGCTGACGGTCCAGGGCCCGAGTTGTTCGGCGAGCAGCTGTAACAGCTGGCGCTGCGCCAGGACAAAGCCCAGGCGCACGCCGGCCAGGCCAAAGAACTTGCCGAACGAGCGCAGCACGATCAGCCCGGGGCGCTCGGCATGCGCGGCGATGCTGTGCTGCGGGGCGTTGTCCATGAACGCTTCATCGACCAGCAGCCAGCCGCCACGGCGAGCCAGGCGCCCATGCCATTCCAGCAGTTGCTCGGCACCGATCAACAGCCCGGTGGGGTTGTTGGGGTTGACCACCACCAGCACATCGAGGCTGTCGAGGTAGTAATCGACCTGATCTTGCGACAATTCACGCACCCGGTGCCCGGCACGGCGCCAGCCTTCGGCGTGCTCGGCATAACAGGGCGACAGCACACCGACCGTGCCGGGGCGGCGCAGCCGTGGCAAGGCCTGGATCGCGGCCTGGGAACCGGCCACCGGCAACAGGTGCTCGACCTGGTAGTACGCACAGGCCGCCTGTTCCAGACCGTCGTCGGTTTCCGGCAAGCGTGCCCAGGCGTGCAACGGAATCTCGGGGATTGCATAGGGCCAGGGGGCAATGCCGCTGGACAGGTCCAGCCAGTTTTCGCGGGCGATGCCATATTGCTGGACTGCGCGTTGCAGGCGACCACCGTGTTCAAGCATAGAATTCAGCCCCCAGGCACAACAACAGCAACCACAACCATACACCCTGGCAAACCAGGCGCCAGCCGCGCCCGATAGCCTCGGCATCGGCCTGTGGGCCCTCGCCCAGTTGCGGGCGCTCATGCAACTCGCCGTGATACACCGCCGGGCCGCCCAGCTCGACGCCCAAAGCCCCGGCCCCGGCCGCCATCACCGGGCCAGCATTGGGGCTGTCCCACAACGGCGCCTGGCGTCGCCAACAGCTCAGGGCCAGGCGGGTTTTGCCCAGCAGTGCGTAGGTCAACGCCACCAAGCGTGCCGGAACATAGTTGAGCAGGTCATCGATCTTCGCAGCGGCCCAGCCAAAGCGTTCGAAGCGTTCATTACGATAGCCCCACATCGCGTCCAGGGTGTTGCTCAGGCGGTATAGCACCACCCCGGGGACACCGGCGACGACAAACCAGAACAGTGCGGCGAACACCGCATCACTGCCGTTCTCCAGCACCGACTCGGTGGCGGCGCGAGCCACGGCAGTTTCATCGAGTTCGCGGGTTTCACGGCTGACCAGATAGCCCACCCGCTGCCGCGCCTTTTCCAGATCACCCTGGCGCAAGGCTTCGGCCACTGGCGTCACATGTTCACCAAGGCTGCGCAGGCCCAGGGCGCAATACAGCGCCAGCACTTCAATCAGCCAGCCGATGTACGGTAGCCAGGACAGCAGCATGGCGAGGAAGGTCAGCGGCACCACGGCCAGGAACCAGGCCGTAACCCCATGACTGCGCCAGCCACGCCCGCCGGCATTGAAGCGTTGCTCCAGGCGCGCAGCGAGGCGCCCGAAGGCCACCAGTGGATGCCGGCGTTTGGGCTCACCCAGCAGCGCATCCAACGCCACCCCGGCCACCGTCAGCAAAGCCACACTCATCAAGACTCTCCCCACTGGTTTTCAAACAACAATTCATGCAGCGGCCGCGCCGTGGCCCAGCCTTCGAGCACCAGCATGGGTGCCGGGTAGAACACCTGCACCGGGCCCAGGCACAGGATCGCCAGCGGTTTGGCGCCGGCCGGCATGCCCAGCAGCGTGGCCAGGGCCTGGGGCTCGAACAACGATACCCAGCCCATCCCCAGGCCTTCGGCGCGGGCCGCCAGCCAGAGGTTCTGGATTGCACAGGACAGCGACGCCAAGTCCATTTCCGGCAAGGTGCGACGGCCGAAGATATGTGCGTCACGCTCATCCATCAGCGCAGCGACCAGCAGCTCGGCGCAGTCGTTGATGCCCTCGACCTTGAGTTTCATGAAGTCGTCGGAACGCTCACCCAGCGCCTGCGCGGTGCGCAGTCGCTCCTCTTCGACCAGGGCCTGGATACCTTGGCGCAGTTCAGGTCGGGTAATGCGAATAAACCGCCAGGGCTGCATCAGGCCAACGCTGGGGGCCTGATGCGCGGCTTCAAGCAGGCGGGCGAGCACTTCAGGGGCCACTTCGCCACCACTGAAGTGGCGCATATCACGGCGCTCGCCGATGGCGCGATAAACCGCAGCGCGCTCGGCTGCGGTAAAAGCATGCTCGTTCATGGACACAACAGCGCCGCCGATGCCTGGGGGTTGGAAGCAAAGTAGAAATGCACGTAGGAAGCCGTCAGCCGGCCGCAGCGGTACACCGCCTCGGCGCCCCGGCCACCGTTGGGGCTCTGCCCACGGGCAATCGGTTCAAGCTCGGTACTGGTTAGCGAATGATGGTAGGTGTGCCCGCGCAGGGTACCTTCCGGCAGCTCTACCGCTTGCAGGGCCAGGGCCGCCAGACGCTTTTGCATCACGGCCTCGCCAGCCAGCAGGCCAAGCAGCTCGGCGCGCTCACCGGCCACATCGGTCAGAGCATCGAGCAGGTAGAGCATGCCGCCGCATTCGGCGAGCAATGGTTTACCAGCGTGATGGTGGCCGCGAATGGCCTCGAGCATCGGTGTGTTGGCGGCCAGCGCCTGGTGATGCAGCTCCGGGTAACCACCGGGCAGATACAGGCTGTCGGCCGGCGGCAAGCTTGCGTCATGCAGCGGTGAGAAGAACGCCAGCTGCGCCCCCATGGCGCGCAACAGGTCGAGGTTGGCGCCATAGGTGAAGGCAAAGGCCTCGTCGCGGGCGACCGCAATGCGCACGCCTTGCAGCAAAGGCTCGATGGCAACTTCGCTCGGCGCGGCGAAGCTCACCGCCGGCGGCAAAGCCGCATCGCAACTGGCACCCAGAGCAGTTGCAGCGGCATCCAGGCGCGCATCGAGGTCGTTCAGCTCACTGGCCTGGACCAGACCCAGGTGGCGGCTCGGCAGCTCGATGCCGGTTTCTCGCGACAGCCCGCCATACCAGCGCAGCCCTTGGGTCAGGCTGCCTTCAAGCAACTGGGCATGGCGCAGGGTACCGACACGGTTGGCCAGTACCCCGGCAAACGGCAGGTCCGGTTGATAACGCGCCAGGCCCAGGGCCAGGGCGCCGAAGGTCTGGGCCATGGCCGTGCCATCGATCACCGCCAGCACCGGTACGCCAAAATGTCGGGCCAGGTCGGCGCTCGATGGCGTGCCATCGAACAAGCCCATGACCCCTTCGATCAGGATCAGGTCAGCCTCGGCCGCCGCTTCCCACAAAAGCCTGCGGCTCTCCTGCTCGCCGACCATCCACAGGTCAAGCTGATACACCGGCGCACCGCTGGCGCGCTCAAGGATCATCGGGTCGAGAAAGTCCGGACCGCACTTGAATACCCGGACCTTGCGGCCCTGGTTGCGATGCAGGCGCGCCAGCGCGGCAGTCACCGTGGTCTTGCCCTGGCCGGAAGCCGGTGCGGCGATCAACACCGCCGGGCAATGGCGCGCATCACTCATAGTTCGACGCCCTTCTGGGCGCGGATGCCGGCCTGGAAGGCGTGCTTGAGCATGCCCATTTCAGTGACGGTGTCGGCCAGTTCGATCATTTCATCCTTGGCCGCACGACCGGTGACGATTACGTGCTGCATTGGTGGGCGGGCCTGCAGGTCGCTGAGCACCTGGTCCAGGTCGAGGTAGCCATGCTTGAGGGCGATGTTCAGCTCATCGAGCAGCACAAAGGCGATCGACGGGTCCTGAAGCATCTGCCGCGACACTGCCCAGGCGGCTTCGGCAGCGGCGATGTCACGCTGGCGGTCCTGGGTTTCCCAGGTAAAGCCCTCGCCCATCACGTGGTAACGCACCTGCTCGGGGAAGCGCCGGAAGAACAGCTCTTCACCGGTGCTGTTACGGCCCTTGATGAACTGCACCACACCGCACTGCATACCGTGGCCCATGGCCCGGGCAAGCATGCCGAAGGCCGAACTGCTCTTGCCCTTGCCGTTGCCGGTAAGCACCAGCAGCAAACCGCACTCGTTGGGGGAATTGGCAATGCGCTCGTCGATCACAGCCTTTTTACGCTGCATGCGCGCCAGGTGGCGTTCGTCGCGTTCGGTGGATTCAGTCATGAGGTTCTCCGCAAACCACTGTCGGCCGACCCGCAACGAACGTGGCAGCCCATGGCTGCACAAAGGGCGCGAAGGAATCGGCGTGACAGATGAATGGATATGGCAGACGGAAAACGCGCAGGGCTGCGGCACAGGCCGGAGGAACCGCGCATCACCCTCCGTGATGCCGTTGACTGTTACAGGCCGGTCTCCGGGCTTGTGAGCGGGGTCATGAACACCCGGGGCCGCGCGCCTTCCCGGGGTTACGACCCCAGTGGCCCTGCGCAGCCTTGACTCACTTACCGTTGCGGGGGCAGCGCCGGATTCGCGCGCCCTGCGCGCCCACCGGCTTCCCTGTTTCACCCTGCCAGGCCACAGCCTGCAGAGCACCTGAAACAAGTCGCGAAGGTTAGAGGGTTGCACCCGGAGCGTCAATGAAAGGCGCTGAACTGGCCTGGATCAATGGCGCCTTTGTCATCTTGTGCAACACTGACTTCAGTGATATCAAATAGCCACAATCTCGGCTGTACTCGATCACAACTACAAGGGAGAGCAGCATGCAAGGCCTGATCATCAATAACCCGCGCCTGGAATTCCTGCGCCCTGCCCTGGAACGCTGGGTCGATTGCATCGACCGCTTCAACCAGACCCTCGGCGATGGCGAGGCGCCCTACTGGCACGGCGCCCAGGCTAACCTCGGCCTACTTTGCGCCGCAGCCTGGCAAGCTGAGCTGGTGACCCTGCAACAGCATCAAAGCCGCAAGCAGCGCGAGGACGGTGACCGTGAAGGCCGCTGCGACCTGTACATTGCCAGCCGTGAAGAAGCCGCCTACCTGCAAGCCAGCCAGCGCTGGCCGAAAATAGCCAAGCTCGACCTCAACAACGCCCTGGCCGAGACTGTATATGCCGCCCGGCAGATCGCCGCGCCGAGCCAGCTCAAGGTTGCCGCGCTGTTCGCCAGCCCCTGGAAAGCCGGCCAGCACGCCAGCCCCGAAGAGCTCCAGGACTTGGTCGACGACCTGCAAAAACACAACGCCTGCGCCATTGCCTGGTACTTCCCCTACGCCTACCGCAAGCTGCACAACGAAGCCGGCCAGTATCACCCCGGCATCGCCCTGCTGCTCAAGCAGGCCTGAAACGGGCGAGATCAGCGCTTACGGCACAGGGTCAAACCATCTCCAATCGGCAACATCGACAAGTCCACCCGCAGGTCATCCTTGAGCTTATGGTTCAATGCCTGAATCGCGCGGGTGTCTTCGCTGTCCGGCTGTTTCTCCAGCACCCGCCCGCTCCATAAGGTGTTGTCGAACAGCACCAGCCCACCATGACGCAGCAAGCGCAGCGCTTCTTCCAGGTAGTGCGGGTAGTTGGCCTTGTCGGCATCGATGAAGATCAGGTCGTAGCGCTCTGCCGGCAGGGTCGCCAAAGTCTGTAACGCCGGCGCCAGGCGCAGCTCGACACGCTCGGCAACCCCGGCCTCTTGCCAGTAGCGCCAGGCCACGGCGTTGTAGCTACCTTCAAGATCACAACAGAGCAACTGCCCGTGCTCCATGGCCTGAGCCATGCACAGAGCGCTGTAGCCGGTGAAGGTACCCACCTCGATCACCCGTTGCGCACCGATCAGGCGCACCAGCAGCGCCAGCAGTTGCCCCTGCTCCGGCGCCACCTGCCAGCGCGCTTCGGGCAGCGTCTGGGTTTCAGCGCGCAAACGGGCGAGCAAGGGTGTCTCGCGCAGCGACACGCTTTGCAGGTAGTGGTAGAGCGAATCGTCGAGGTAGAGCGTCTGAGCGGTCATCGTCTACCTCGAAAGGTTCAGGGGTTGCGCGCCAGGTGCGCAGGCTGCAGCACGCGCTTGGCGTTCAGGTAGGTTTTTTGCCAGTAGCTGTTGGACAGGTAGTCCAGGCGCACCGTTCCGCCGGTGGCTGGAGCATGGACGAAGCGCCCTTCTCCGACATAGATGCCGGCATGGCTGACCTGGGAGCCGCCGTTGGTGGCAAAGAACACCAGGTCACCGGACTGCAGGTCGTTGCGCTCGATGCTCGGGGCGCGGATGCCGATCATTTCACGGGTCGAGCGCGGCAGCGAGATGCCAGCGGCATCGCGGTACACATAGCCAATCAGGCCACTGCAATCGAAACCCGAGTCCGGGGTGTTGCCGCCCCAGCGGTACGGCGTGCCAACCAGGCCCAGGGCGCGAAACAGCACGTCTTCGGCAACCGGGGAGAAATACACTTGCGGGGCCATGATCGCCGGCTCAACCACTTTACGCGGGGCCGGGGCATGACTTGAGCAGGCACCGAGCAGTGCCGCGAGGGAAAGTACAGCGAGGCGCGCCATCATCGCCATGGTCAGAACATCCTGTCTGAAGCCGCTCCGGCTTAGAGCCGAAAATAGTTGAGAATTTAGATTAGACGCTTTCTGTAAACACGCACGGCGACGAGCTTTTCAGCTACGTCGCCGTGATCGAACCTGTCGCAGGATCAGTTGCGCGAGAGGGTAGTCGCAGCCGGAGCCATGGCCAGTGCACGCTTGGCTTCGATGAAGGTCTTGCTCCAGTAGCGATCACCGAGCTTGTCGATGCGCACACCACCGCTGCGGCGGCTGCTGGAGTGGATGAACTGGTCGTCACCCAGGTAGATCCCGGCATGACTGACGCGGCCACGACCATTGGTGCTAAAAAACAGCAGGTCACCAGGCTTGAGGTTGTTGCGAGCAACCAGCGGTGCCTTGACGTTGATCATTTCGCGGGTCGAGCGCGGCAGATTGAGGCCGGCTTCTTCGCGGAACAGGTAGCCGATGAAGCCGCTGCAATCAAAGCCGGTGTTCTCGGAGGTACCACCGAAACGGTAACGGGTACCGATCAGCGACATGCCGCGCTCGAGAATGTTGTCGGCCAGGGCTGGCAGCTGGTAAGGCTTGCTGCTGGCGAAATCTTGCAACTCTGCTTCGGCAGCCAGTTCTTCCTCGAACGTCGCCTGGACGGAGGATTTGGTCAAGGCTTGCGCGGAAACCTGTTGCGGTTGAACCTGCTGCTGCGATACGGGACCGGTGGTCGCGCAGCCAAATAGCAGGGTCACGAGTGCGAGGGGCACGAGGGGTGCGAAGCGATTTAGCATGGGCACGACCGTGTCTGGAATTTAAAGAAGCCGAGACTATGCCTTCTATCGCATCGATTTGCAAATTCAATCGAAAATAATGTGACTTTTATGTGTCGAGGCTCTAGCCCCTGCCTTACCAGCCCAAAGTCTCTTTCAAAAACGGGATGGTGAGCTTGCGCTGAGCCTGCAAGGAAGCCTGGTCGAGGCGTTCGAGCAGGTCGAACAGTGCACTCATGCTGCGGGTACCGCGGGTGAGAATGAAGTGCCCGACCTCGTCGGTCAGGTGCAGGCCACGGCGCGAAGCACGCAATTGCAGGGCGCGCAGCTTGTCTTCGTCAGACAGCGCGCGCATCTGGAAGATCAGCGCCAGGGTCAGCCGCGACTTGAGGTCAGCGAGCTTGATCGGCAACTCCCGGGGCGAGCTGGAGGCCGCGAGCAACAGGCGTCGACCGCTGTCACGCAAACGGTTGAAGAGGTGGAACATGGCCTCCTCCCACTCCGGCTTGCCGGCAATCACATGCAGGTCGTCGAGGCAGACCAGTTCGTACTGTTCAAGGTTATCGAGCAGTTCGACACCGCGGTCGAGCAGTTGCGCCAGGGGCAGGTACACCGCCGGCTCACCCAGTTGCTCAAAGCGCAGGCAAGCAGCTTGCAGCAGGTGGGTACGGCCCACGCCTTGCTTGCCCCACAGGTAGATCAGGCTTTCGGTCCAGCCGGCGTCGGCTTCGCAGAGTCGCTCGACGTAGCCCAAAGCGGCGGCGTTGGCACCCGGGTAGTAGTTGATGAAGGTGGCGTCATCACGCAGACGCACACCCAGGGGCAACTGGATCGGTTTCATGCTGGCTGGGCAGTCCCGAAGAACCGCAAGGGGCCTTTTTTGAAAAGTCTGCAAAGTTTATACCCGTGACGCCGACCGCACAATGCGTTAGCAAAATCAAAGGCTTGCACGGCTTGCGCAGCACGCGGGATGGACATGGGTCAATCCTCCAGCAGTTCCTCTGCACTCAGGCGAAACAGCTCCAAGGGTTGTATCGTAGCGCCCTCGACCGAGCCCAGCTCCTCCAGCGCCTTGTTGACAGCGTCCATTTCGGCACTGCGCCCGGCAACCCGCTCAAAGGTGCTGCGCGGCACGGCAGCGCTCCAGCCATGCTCGAAGGTTTCGTAAGCCAGGGTCAGCGCCGCAGTGAAATAATGCTGGCCGGCCACGGGCACTTTCACCGCTTTGTCGTCCTCATCATAGGCGACGAAGTGGTTGGGCAACGAAACGATCCCCAGGCGTTTGAGCACCACCCAGGAGAACGCCGACGGCACGAACATCGTGAGCTTCTCGGCATCCAGCCGCGAGTAGCCCTGCTGTTGCAGGGCCGCCGCCACGTCGTCCTCGTCGAGATCATCGGCCAGCAGCGGCAATGCGTCCATCACGCCTGCCAATGCGCAGGCGTGGTCCGTTTCATGCTCCATCACGCAGGGTGTCCTTTTACAAATCCGGGTCTATTTCGCCAGCATACATGTCCGACTCTTTATACAGGTCATGAATGTGCCGCAGCAGCACCATGATCACCGCCGCCACCGGCAAGGCCAGCAACACCCCGGTAAAGCCGAACATTTCGCCGCCGGCGAGGATGGCGAAAATAACCGCCACCGGGTGCAGGCCAATGCGGTCACCCACCAGCAACGGCGTCAGCACCATACCCTCAAGGGCCTGACCGATCATGAACACTGCGGCAATGCCAAGCAGCGGGTACGGATCACCACCAAACTGGAACAACCCGGCGATCATCGCCGCGCCGATGCCAATAATGAAGCCCATGTACGGCACGATCGCCGCCAGGCCCGCCAGCAGGCCGATCAACAAGCCCAGCTCCAGCCCCACCAGCATCAGCCCCGAGGCATAGATGATGCCCAATGCCAGCATCACCAGCAGTTGGCCGCGAACGAAAGCACCGAGCACTTCGTGACACTCGCCGGCCAACGCCACCACCCGCTCCTCGCGCTGACGCGGCAGCAGGCTGCGGATCTTGGCCATCATCAGGTCCCAGTCGCGCAACAGGTAGAAGCTCACCACCGGGATCAGCACCAGGTTGGCCAACCAGCCGATCAGGGCCAGGCCCGAGGCGGTGGCCTGGGACAGGATCACCCCGACGATATCGCTGGTCTGGCCCATGTGCTCGCTGATGGCGGACTTGATCTTGTCGAACTTCCAGAAACCATCGGCCAGCCCAAGGCGCGCTTGCACCCAGGGCAGGGCCTGATGCTGCAGCCAGTCGAGCATCTGCGGCGCCAGCTCGTAGAGACGCACCAGTTGCCTGGCCAGCATCGGCACCAGCACCAAGAGCAGCAAGGTCAGTAACAGGGTGAACAAGGCAAACACCACCACCACGCCCCAGGTGCGCGACAAGCCGGCACGCTCCAGGCGGTCAACCAGCGGGTCGGCCAGGTAGGCCAGCAGGATGCCGACCAGAAACGGTGAAAGAATCGGGTGCAGCCAATAGAGCAAGGCGGCGCACAGCAACCCTCCGCCCAGCCATACCCAGCGACGTGTATCGGTCATGAACGGCTCCCGGCCAGGTCAGGGTTTACCAACGAAAACGCAGCCCGTTGAATGGTTGCGGGGCTGCGGCCTGGGTTGCCCCGGGGTTGGCCGGATCGGCTGCAACAGGTGCTGCAGGCGCTTCGGCGGGCAGCTCCTGAAGCTTGGCCAAGCCTAGTTGCGCACGCAGTTGATCGCTGTTGCCAGTGACCTGATAGGTCAGGATATCGCCCTGCACCTCCTTGAGCCGCGCACCATAGGGTTCGAGGACCCGACCCAGCTCGGCATAACGCTCCAGGGTCATGCCCTGGACCTGCACCTGCATCTCGCTGCTGGCACCGGGACGGGCGACGAAACGCGGCGCCAGGCGATTGCTGACCGCCAGCATCACCGCATCGGCCAGGGCAGCCTGATCGGCACCTTCGGCACTGCCCTGCTCGCGCTGGTCGCCCAGCCACAGGCGCCACTTGCCCTGCCATTTGCCGTCGGCTTCACTGGCGTGCACCGCCAGCAAGGCGTCAGCGCCATAGCGCTCGGAGGCCTCCCGCAGTGGCGCCGGATCGCTGCCTTCGAGGTTCTTGCCAGTAGCCACCAGTTGCTCCTGCAAATCGGCCAGTGGCAAGCGCAGCGGCAGGCCACGGTGTTGGGCGGCGCGACGCAACGGCTCGGCGCTGCCCTGGCCATCGCCGACCAGGTTCGAGCCTTCGAGGCTGTCGTTCAACCACCAGCCAAGGATCGATGGCCGGTTGTTGCCCCACAGCGCCAGGCCCGCCTGACGCAAAGCACGCTCGGTGCTACCCGGATCGAAGTCGACCAGTACGGTTTCTGGCGGGCCGGCTTCGAAGCCGAACTGGCTGATGATCTGTTGCGGGTCTTTACGCAGTGCAGCCAGGCCCGGGCTTTGTGCGGCCTTGGCATCGCCGGTCAGGCGCAAAACCAGGGTTTCAAGGGCTTTTTCGGTGGCCTGGGTACGGGCTTCAGCGCCCTGGCCGTTAACCGGCTCGCGCACCTGATACAGGCCGGAGAGGGTTTCAGCCTGGGCCGAGAGACCGAACAGGGCCAGACAGCCGGCGGCCAGGTAGTTACGCAAACGCATGAAGGATTCCTGTCCTGGTAATGAAGAAGCGAAGGCAGCTAACGGACGCAGCTCAGACCGCAGCACCCGGTAAAACATTCACCTGCGGCAGTAAATTCTGCCCATCGCCTTTGCTATACCTTATACAGCCTGCGCCGTGGCAACCAGTCGCACACTGTTAAAGCGTATTTTTCGCAAGATTAAGGCTCTGCCCGTCGGCCTGAGGATGGCCGCTACCGGGCAACCCTGATAAAATCGCGCGCCTTCGCAGACCGGCGACGGTCGGGCAGCCGGATTATCTCCGCCTTGCCTGGCAGGTCACGGTCGATTCCCCTGAATCCCTCCCCCCTAAAGGCCTGGATCATGAGCAAGCAACCCTCCCTGAGCTACAAGGACGCCGGTGTAGACATCGACGCCGGTGAAGCATTGGTCGAACGCATCAAAGGCGTTGCCAAGCGCACGGCGCGCCCGGAAGTCATGGGCGGCCTGGGCGGTTTCGGCGCCCTCTGCGAGATCCCGGCCGGCTACAAACAGCCGGTTCTGGTCTCCGGCACCGATGGCGTCGGCACCAAGCTGCGCCTGGCGCTGAACCTGAACAAGCACGACAGCATCGGCCAGGACCTGGTCGCCATGTGCGTAAACGATCTGGTGGTCTGCGGTGCCGAGCCGCTGTTCTTCCTCGACTACTATGCCACCGGCAAACTCAATGTCGACATCGCCGCCACCGTGGTCACCGGTATCGGTGCCGGCTGCGAACTGGCCGGTTGCTCCCTGGTCGGCGGCGAAACCGCTGAAATGCCAGGCATGTACGAAGGCGAAGACTACGACCTGGCCGGTTTCTGTGTCGGTGTGGTGGAAAAAGCCGACATCATCGACGGCTCCAAGGTTGCGACCGGCGACGCGCTGATCGCCCTGCCATCCTCCGGCCCGCACTCCAACGGCTACTCGCTGATCCGCAAGATCATCGAAGTCGCCGGCGCCGACATCGAAAACATCCAGCTCGACGGCAAGCCGCTGACCGAGCTGCTGATGGCCCCGACCCGCATCTACGTCAAGTCGTTGCTCAAGCTGATCAAGGACACCGGCGCGGTCAAGGCCATGGCCCACATCACCGGCGGCGGTCTGCTCGACAACATCCCGCGCGTCCTGCCAAAAGGCGCCCAGGCCGTGGTCGATGTCGCCAGCTGGCAGCGTCCAGCGGTATTCGACTGGCTGCAACAGCAAGGCAATGTCGACGAACACGAAATGCACCGCGTGCTGAACTGCGGCGTCGGCATGGTCATCTGCGTTGCCCAGGATCAGGTCGAAAATGCCCTGAGCGTCCTGCGTGAAGCCGGCGAGCAGCCTTGGGTCATCGGCCAGATCGGCGTTGCTGCCGAAGGCGCTGCCCAGGTCGAGCTGAAGAACGTCAAGGCACACTGATGCCGAGCAAGACCTGTGATGTCGTGGTGCTGTTGTCTGGCACCGGCAGCAACCTGCAAGCATTGATCGACAGCTTCCGCACCGGCGACAGCCCGGTGCGGATCCGCGCAGTCATCTCCAACCGCGCCGATGCCTATGGCCTGCAGCGCGCCAAAGATGCCGGTATCGCCACCGCCGTGCTCGACCACAAGGCCTTCGACGGCCGCGAGGCATTCGACACGGCGCTGGTCGAGCTGATCGACAGCTACCAGCCGCAACTGGTGGTACTGGCCGGCTTCATGCGCATCCTCAGTGCCGGCTTCGTGCGCCACTACCAGGGCCGCCTGCTGAATATCCACCCTTCCCTGCTGCCCAAGTACAAAGGCCTGCACACCCATCAACGGGCACTGGAAGCCGGCGATGCCGAGCATGGCTGCAGCGTGCACTTCGTCACCGAGGAACTCGATGGCGGGCCGCTGGTCGTACAGGCAGTAATACCGGTAGAGTTGGATGACACGCCAGAACGTCTGGCACAGCGGGTTCACAGCCAGGAACACCTGATCTATCCGCTGGCGGTGCGCTGGTTTGCCGAGGGCCGTTTGCGCCTGGGCGAGCACGGTGCTCTACTGGATGGCCAGCCCCTGGCGGCCAGCGGCCACTTGATTCGACCCTAGGAGAAATTATGCGTCGCGCCCTGCTCTTCGCTCTTGCCGTGCTCGCGTTGCCGCTGCAGGCAGCCGATCTGAAGCCTTTCTCGGCCAGCTACACCGCCGACTGGAAGCAGCTGCCCATGAGCGGCACTGCCGAGCGCAGCCTGGAAAAGAACGCCAACGGTACCTGGAACCTCAATTTCAAGGCGTCGATGATGATCGCCAGCCTGATTGAGCAAAGTACCCTGCGCCTGGACAAGGACACCCTGCTGCCGCAGACCTACCACTTCGAACGTGGCGGCCTGGGCAAGGCCAAGAAAGTCGACCTGGATTTCGACTGGAACAGCAAGAAGATCACTGGCAGCGACCGCGGTGACGCAGTCAACCTGCCGCTCAACCGCGGCGTGCTGGACAAGTCCACCTATCAACTGGCCCTGCAGCACGACGTGGCAGCGGGCAAGAAGAGCGTGAGCTACCAGGTGGTCGATGGAGACGAGATCGATACCTACGACTTCCGCGTCCTGGGAAGCGAAAAAGTCACCACCAAGACCGGCCAGGTCGATGCCATCAAGGTCGAGCGCGTGCGCGACCCGAGTCAGAGCAAGCGCATCACCGAGCTGTGGTTCGCCAAGGACTGGGACTACCTGCTGGTGCAACTGCGCCAGGTCGAGACCGACGGCAAGGAGTACGTGATCGTGCTGCAGGATGGCACGGTCGATGGCAAGGCGGTCAAGGGCAACTGATCGCCCTGCTTGCTGGCAGTACCTGGAACCCCGCCTTGTGCGGGGTTTCTTTTTATACCCAGGTAGGAGCGAGCTGTCTGTCCCATCGCATCGCGGGGCAAGCCCGCTCCTACAGACATGAAAGATGTTTCATGCGCCAGTCATTTACTTAGCCTGCTAACAAATTCTATAAAAGAGACCTGCGACACGGTGCCGCAGTTAACTGAAAGTGGAGTTTGCAGATGACTGTCAAAGTAACTGAGCGCGACGAAAGCAAAATGTCTCACGAAGGCCTGGCTGCAGGCCTGCGCATCTGGGACGTGCATCAGCAGGATCAGTTGGTCGGCATGTTCCACAACGAGCATGAAGCCCACAGCTACCGTATCGAGCTGGAATACCTCGAAAACAGACAGCAACAGCCATAGCATCCTCCAGCAAAAACAAACCCCGCAGAAGCGGGGTTTGTCGTCATTACCACATCAGATCGTCAGGGATCACGTAGGCCGCGTACGGATCGTCGGCATCCGGCGCTTCAACCTGGGTGTTGAGCAGCACGATACGCTGCGGGTCGCGCTCCTGGATCTTCACGGCAGCCTCACGGGGAATCACTTCGTAACCGCCGCCATGAGCGACGATGGCCAGCGAACCGCTGCTCAGCTTGCTGCGCATCAGGGCATTGACCGACAGGCGCTTGACCTTCTTGTCGTCAACGAAGTTGTAGTAGTCCTCGGTGGTCAGCTTGGGCAGGCGCGAGACCTCGATCAATTGCTTGACCTGGGCGGCGCGGGCCTTCTGCTCAGCCTTCTCCTGCTGCTGGCGGTTGAGTTCCTGGTCGCGCTTGGCTTTCTCGGCCATGGCTTCCTTGGCCAGCCGCTGCTGGGTATCGTCGACTTCGACCTGGCCTTTGTGCTCCAGGCGCTTTTGTTTCTTCTGATCTTTACTGACCTGCTTGACCTGTTTCTGGTTGACCAGACCGGCCTTGAGCAATTGGTCGCGAAGGGAAAGGCTCATCGTTCACTCACTTATGCAACAGCTCAGCCGCAGCTGGGCAGGTTCTTTTCCTGACGTTTGGCTTCGCCCCAGAGCGCATCCATGTCTTCGAGGGTGCAATCTTCAATCGGACGGCCTATGTCGCGCAATGCCTGTTCGATAAAACGGAAACGTCGCTCAAACTTTTTGTTGGCCCCGCGCAGGGCGTTTTCCGGGTCGACCTTCAAGTGCCGGGCCAGGTTGACTGCCGCGAACAGCAGGTCGCCAAGCTCGTCGGCCAGGGCCACGCTGTCGTCGTCGGCCATGGCCTGGAGCACTTCATCGAGCTCTTCACGCACCTTGTCCAGCACCGGCAAGGCGTCGGGCCAGTCGAAGCCGACCCGGGCCGCGCGCTTTTGCAGTTTGGCTGCACGCGACAGGGCCGGCAATGCGGCCGGCACATCATCGAGCAGCGACAACTGTTCAGGCTCACCCTTCTCGGCGCGCTCCTGGGCCTTGATTTCTTCCCAGCGCTGCTTGACCTGGGTTTCGTCGAGCTTGGGCGTATCCAGTGCAGCGTACAGCTCGCCGGCAGGAAACACATGGGGGTGACGGCGGATCAGCTTGCGGGTGATGCTGTCGACCACGCCATCGAACTCGAACCGGCCTTCTTCACGCGCCAACTGGCTGTAGTAGACCACCTGGAACAGCAGGTCACCGAGTTCACCCTGCAAGTGCTCGAAGTCGCTGCGCTCGATGGCGTCGGCCACTTCGTAGGCTTCTTCGAGGGTGTAGGGGACGATGGTCGCGTAGGTCTGCTTGAGGTCCCACGGGCAGCCGTGCTGCGGGTCGCGCAGGCGGGCCATGAGGTGGAGCAGGTCGTCTAGGGTATACATGTCGGGTTCCTTATCGCGGGGCAAGCCCGCTCCCACAGAGGATACCTGTGGGAGCGGAGCTTGCCCCGCGATGACGGTTTCAAGGCGTACGGTTGCGCCGCGTCTCGATGATGTTCGGCAGTTGCGAAATCCGCCCCAGCAAGCGCCCAAGGGCATCCAGGCCGGGGATCTCGATGGTCAGCGACATCAGCGCGGTGTTGTCTTCCTTGTTCGAGCGGGTGTTGACCGCCAGCACGTTGATCCGCTCGTTGAGCAGGACCTGGGAAACGTCACGCAGCAAACCCGGACGGTCGTAGGCTCGGATGATGATATCCACCGGGTAGGTCTGTACCGGCACCGGCCCCCAGCTGACCTGGATGATCCGCTCCGGCTCGCGCCCGGCCAGTTGCAGCACCGAGGCGCAGTCCTGGCGGTGGATGGTCACGCCGCGGCCCTGGGTGATGTAGCCAACGATCGCATCGCCCGGCAGCGGCTGGCAGCAACCGGCCATCTGCGTGAGCAGGTTGCCGACGCCCTGGATCTGGATGTCGCCACGCTTGCCCGGCTTGTAGCCGGTTGCCTTGCGCGGCACCAGCTCGACATGGTCGCTGCGCTCCGGCTCCACCAGTTGCTGGGCTGCGTTGACCAGGTGCGCCAGGCGCAGGTCGCCGGCCCCCAGTGAGGCAAACATGTCTTCGGCAGTGCGCAGGTTGGCTTTTTCCGCCAGGCGCTCAAAGTCGACCTGGGGCAGGCCCAGGCGATTGAGCTCACGCTCGAGCAGGGTCTTGCCGGCGGCAACGTTCTGGTCGCGGGCCTGTAGTTTGAACCAGTGGACGATCTTCGCCCGCGCCCGCGAGGTGGTGACGTAGCCAAGGTTGGAGTTCAGCCAGTCGCGGCTGGGGTTGCCGTGCTTGCTGGTGATGATCTCGACCTGCTCGCCGGTCTGCAGGCTGTAGTTGAGCGGCACGATACGACCGTTGATCTTCGCCCCGCGGCAGTTATGGCCGATCTCGGTGTGCACCCGATAGGCGAAGTCCAGCGGCGTGGCGCCCTTGGGCAGGTCGATGGCATGGCCATCGGGGGTGAACACATAGACCCGATCCGGCTCGATGTCGACCCGCAGTTGCTCGGCCAGGCCACCGATGTCGCCGAGCTCTTCGTGCCACTCCAGCACCTGGCGCAACCAGGAGATTTTCTCTTCGTAATGGTTGGAGCTGGGTTTGACGTCGGTGCCCTTGTAACGCCAGTGCGCGCAGACACCGAGTTCGGCCTCCTCGTGCATGGCGTGGGTGCGGATCTGCACTTCGAGGACCTTGCCCTCGGGACCGATCACCGCCGTGTGCAACGAGCGGTAGCCGTTCTCCTTGGGGTTGGCGATGTAGTCGTCAAATTCCTTGGGAATGTGCCGCCACAGCGTATGGACAATGCCCAGCGCGGTATAGCAGTCGCGCATCTCCGGGACCAGCACGCGCACGGCGCGTACGTCGTAGATCTGGCTGAATTCCAGGCCCTTGCGCTGCATTTTGCGCCAGATCGAGTAAATGTGCTTGGCCCGTCCGCTGATGTCGGCGTTGACCCCGGTGGCCAGCAGCTCGTTCTGCAACTGGTTCATCACATCGCCGATAAAGCGTTCGCGGTCCAGCCGGCGCTCGTGCAGGAGCTTGGCGATCTGCTTGTACTGGTCGGGCTCCAGGTAGCGAAAGGACAAGTCCTCCAGCTCCCACTTGATATGACCGATACCCAGGCGATGGGCCAGCGGCGCATAGATGTCAAAGACTTCGCGGGCAACGCGGTTGCGTTTTTCGTCGTCGGCGCCCTTGACCGCACGGATCGCGCAGGTTCGTTCGGCCAGCTTGATCAAGGCCACACGGACGTCGTCGACCATGGCCACGAGCATCTTGCGCAGGTTCTCGACTTGCGCCTGCGAGCCCAGCACCAGCGACTGCCGCGGGCTGAGGCTGGCGCTGATGGCAGCCATGCGCAGCACGCCGTCGATCAGCTTGGAGACTACCGGACCAAAACGCTGGCCGACCTCGGCCAGGGTCACCTTGCCTTCACGCACGGCGCGGTAAATGACCGCCGCGACCAACGAGTCCTGGTCGAGCTTGAGGTCGGCAAGGATTTCGGCGATTTCCAGGCCGGCCTGGAAACTCGACGTACCATCGGCCCAGGAATGCTTGGCCAGGTTGCCCTTCTTCTCGACGTCCTGGGCGAACTCGCAAGCGGCCTTGAGGGCCTCCCGGTCCAGCGCCAGGTCGACGCTCACCACATGATCCAGCCATGCTTCGAGATTGATACTGCCGTCGGTGTTGACCGGCTGGTGCACTCTCACCTGTACCATCTTTGTTTACCTTTCCCTACAGCGCATTCGCGATGCGCCTGAAATCACTGGTGCTGCCCCTGCCGGACCCAAGGTGCAGCGCCGAACGCGTCAGCCTGGCTAACCCGCTTCGAATAACGCCATGGCTTCGACATGCGCCGTCTGAGGAAACATGTCGAGAATCCCGGCACTTTTTAACCGGTAACCCTGCCTGACCAGTTCGACGGTGTCGCGGGCCAGGGTCGCCGGATTGCACGATACATAAACAAGACGTTTCGCGCCGAGGTCTGCGATTTTTCGCACAACCTCAAATGCACCATCACGCGGTGGGTCCAAGAGTACCGCAGAAAAGCCTCCTGCGGCCCAGCCCGACGCCGCCAAAGGCTGCGATAAATCGGCCTGAAAAAACTGTGTGTTATGCAAATTGTTGCTACGGGCATTGGCGGCCGCCCGCTCGACCATCGCCTGTACCCCTTCGACCGCCACCACCTCCCGCGCCTGCTGGGCCAGCGGCAGGGCAAAGTTGCCCAGGCCACAGAACAGATCGAGCACGCGCTCATCGGCCTGGGGTGCCAGCCAGGCCAGGGCCTGCTCGATCATCGCGGTGTTGACCTGGGCGTTGACCTGGACGAAGTCGCCAGGCCGGTAGGCCAGCTCGAGGCTCCAGGGTTGCAGAGCAAAACCGAGGCTCTGACCGGCAACCACCGGCAAAGGTTCACCCTCGCCTTGCAACCACAGTTGCACACCTGCCTCGCCGCAGAACGTCTCAAGGCGCGCCAGATCACCATCGCTCAGGGGTGCGGTATGGCGCAACAGCAGTGCCAACGCGGTACCGCTGAACAATTCGACGTGCCCCACCACCTGCGGTTTGCTCAGACTGCGCAACAGGGTCGGCAGATGACGCATGATCGACTGCAAGGGTTGTACCAGCACCAGGCAATCGTCGATGGCGACGATGTCCTGACTGGCTTCGGCGCGAAAGCCGACTTCAAGATTTTTTGCCTTGTTGTCCCAGCGCACCGCCACCCGCGCCCGGCGCCGATAGCCGAACTCCGGCCCGGTCAGCGGCGCTGCCCAGTGCTCGGGCTGCACGCCGGCAACCCGCTGCAACTGCTCGGCCAGCAAGCGCTGCTTGAGCGCCAGTTGCTCGGCATGGGGCAGGTGCTGCAGGTTGCAGCCGCCACAGCGGTCGAAGTGCTTGCAGGGGGCTTCGCGGCGCGCCGGGTTGGCTTTGAACACCCGCTCCAGGCGGGCCTCGACCACCTTGCCGTGGGTATTGAGTACCCGCGCTTCGACGTCTTCCTCGGCCAGTGCACCACTGACGAACCAGGTACGCCCGTCGAGAAAGGCAATGCCACGGCCGTCTCCGGCCAGGCGCTCGATGCTCAGGCGCTGTTTCTTGCCGGTGGGGATCTGGGGCGCACGAGTGCCGCCGGCCGGCTGAAAGCGCAGGCCGCTGTTACGTTTATTCTTGGACATCAGTTCACTGAATCGAAAATGCCGGTCGACAGATAACGGTCGCCACGGTCGCAAATGATCGCCACCATCACGGCGTTTTCCAGCTCGCGGGACAGGCGCAGCATCGCCGCCACTGCACCACCGGAGGACACGCCACAGAAAATGCCCTCTTCGCGGGCCAGCCGGCGGGTGGTTTCTTCGGCTTCGCTCTGGGCCATGTCGACCACACGGTCAACGCGCTCGGATTGGTAGATCTTCGGCAGGTACTCCTGCGGCCAGCGGCGAATACCGGGGATGGCCGAGCCTTCCATGGGTTGCAGGCCAACGATCTGGATCGCCGGGTTCTGCTCCTTGAGGTAGCGCGAGCAACCCATGATGGTGCCGGTGGTGCCCATGGAGCTGACGAAGTGGGTAATGGTGCCCTGGGTCTGGCGCCAGATTTCCGGGCCGGTGCTCACGTAGTGGGCTTCGGGGTTGTCACCATTGCCAAACTGGTCGAGCACCAGGCCGCGGCCTTCGGCCTGCAGGCGGTCGGCCAGGTCGCGGGCGCCTTCCATGCCCTCCTCCTTGCTGACCAGAATCAGCTCGGCGCCATAGGCGGTCATGGCCGCCTTGCGCTCGGCACTGGAGTTGTCAGGCATGATCAGGATCATCTTGTAACCCTTGATCGCCGCCGCCATGGCCAACGCAATGCCGGTATTGCCCGAGGTCGCCTCGATCAGGGTATCGCCCGGCTTGATCTGCCCACGCAGTTCGGCGCGGGTGATCATCGACAGCGCCGGCCGGTCCTTGACCGAGCCTGCCGGGTTGTTGCCTTCGAGCTTGAGCAGGAGAGTATTGCTGGTGTCACCGGCAATGCGCTGCAGGCGGACCAGAGGCGTGTTGCCGACGCAATCGGCGATGGTTGGGTACTGCAAGGTCATGGCGTATTCGCAATCCAGACTGCGGGGGCGCCTATCATACCGGCAAACGGGATTTGCCCATATCACGCAATGTGTTGGGCTTATAGCCACAAGCTATAAGCAAGGATTGGGGGTGGATGTTCCGACCCTATCGCGGGGCAAGCCCGCTCCTACGTTAGGTGAGCATGCACTCAGGACCATATTCAGCCGCAGGCCATGACCAGTGTTCTGCGCCCATAACCGCCCGCCCTGGCGGACGATGGCATTGCGGGCAATGCTCAGGCCCAGGCCGAAACCACCGTCTCCCGGCCGCGACCCGTCAAGGCGGGTGAAGGGAGCAAAGATTCGCTCAAGCTCAGCTTCAGCCACCCCGCCGCCCTGGTCTTCCAGCCAGATCAACCAGTCATCGCCCTGGCGCCGCCCATCCAGGCGGATCACGCCACCGGCTGGCGAATGACGGATGGCATTGCGCAAGATGTTCTCCAGGGCCTGGGCCAAGCTGTTGAGGTTGCCCTGCACCCAACAGGAGGCGTCCAGCACGCAATTCAACTGCGCGGGCTGCCAGGCACTTTCATAGCAGGCATCTTCGGCCAGCATCTCCCACAGGGCCTGAACCTGGATCGGTTCCTTGCTCAGGGGCGCCCGCTCGGTGTCGAGCCAGGCCAATTGCAGCGCGTCCTCGACCAGACGCTGCATGCAATCGATCTCCCGGCCCAGGCGTTCGCGCAGTTGCTCGGTATCAGCCTCACTGTCGCACGCCACGCGCAAGCGGCTCAACGGCGTGCGCAGCTCATGGGAGAGGTCGCGCAACAACTGTTGCTGCAGGGCCACGGTGCCCTGCAGGCGTTCGGCCATGTCATCGAAGGCGCGGCCTAGCTCACCCAGTTCGTCCTGGCGGCTGGTGGTGCTGCTGGAGACCCGTGCCGAGAGCTGGTCAGCGCGCCAGGCATTGGCCTGCTCGCGCAGCTGGATCAACGGCACGATCAGCATGCGATAGAGGCCGACACACAGCAGCAAGGTAAACAGCCCCGGAATGATGCCATTGGTCACTACCCGCCACAGTACCCGGTACTGCCCCGGCGCCAGGCGCTGCGGCAGTTCCATGACCAGGGTGCCCAGTTGTGGTTGCTGCGGGAACGGCAGGCGCATCCACGGCATGCCGATCGTACGTGGGCTCACCGGCCAGTCGATGCCGCGCAAAAAAGTCAGGCGCCGGCTTTGCGCCTCGTTCAGTGGCGTGCCGCTCAAGGACTGCAGGTCCGGGCCGACCACCCCGACCCAACCGGATTCTTTCTGGCGCACCCCATTCAACCAGGCGTCGATACCGGCCTGGCCGCCTTGCAACCAGGCCTGCTCGGCTTCACCGGCATAGGCTTGCAACGTGCTTTTGGCCTGCTCGGAGAGGAAGGCATTCTGCGTGTCCATGTGCCGGCCCCAGGTCCAGCTCAGGCCGATCATCAACAGGCAGAAGCCCACCAGCAGGATGGCCAGTTTCCAGAACAACGAATGACGGTTGGGCATTTTCAGCTGACCTCAGCGCTGCTGAGCACATAACCCTTGCCCCACACTGTCCGCACTTCGCGCTCCAGATAGCCGATGGCCTTGAGCTTGCGGCGGATCTGGCTGACGTGCATGTCCAGGCTGCGGTCATGGCGGGAATAACCGCGCTGCAACACCTGTTGGTAGAGGAAGGCCTTGCTCAACACTTCTTCATCACTGCGCTGCAGGGTGTCGAGCAGGCGGTACTCGCTCAGGGTCAGGCCCGCCCACTGCTCGGCGTAACACACATCATTGGCCTCTTCATCGAAGCGCAACTGGCTGGGCAACACTGGGTTGGGTTGCTGATGGCGCCGTTCCAGTGCCACCCGCCGCAGGATCGCTTCAATGCGTACTTGCAGCTCGACCATGCTGAACGGTTTGGGCAAATAGTCGTCGGCGCCGCGCTGGAACCCGCTGATACGGTCAGCCTCGGCGCCCAGGGCCGACATCAGGATCACCGGCGTCGACCTGCTCTGGCGCAGCTGCGCGAGCACCTCCAGGCCGCCCAGGCCAGGCAGCAGGATGTCCATCAGCACCACATCGAAGCAGCTGTTTTGCGCAACCTGCAGGCCGTCGCGGCCATTCTGGCACCAGGTGACCTTGCAGCCGCCGCGCTGCAGTTCTTCACGCAGGTAGGCACCGAGGACCGGATCGTCCTCGATGGCGAGGATGTTGGAGGTGCTAATGGATACAGGAGTCATTGGCCGATGCTAGCAATTCTCAATCACGCGATTATTGGGCATTCACCGAATACAGGCAACCAGCGCACGACCAAAGCCCGGGGTGAACCGGGTAATCGACAAAAGCAGATACAAATGAGTGCATTACGCGAGTAGGCGCGGTACTTTTCCGACTTGGTCCGTCAGCAGGAGCTGACGGGGGCTTACAGCGCTTACCGGGCACAGGAGAGTGGCGTGCTGAATAGATTGGGGATCAGAAGCCGCGTGCTGTTGCTCGCCTTGTTGCCGGCCGGCCTGATGGCGCTGGTGCTGGGCGGCTATTTCACCTGGCTGCAGCAGAACGAGCTGCAGACCCAACTGCTGCAACGCGGCAAGATGATTGCCGAGCAACTGGCACCGCTGGTGGCACCAGCCTTGGCGCGGCACGACCCGGCGCAACTGGAACGCATCGCCGCCCAGGCCCTGGAACAATCCGACGTACGCGCAGTAGCTTTCCTCGGCCCCGATCGCAATGCCCTGGCCCATGCCGGCCCGAGCATGCTCAACCAGGCGCCCACCGGTGGTGGCACGCAATTGCTGCAGCGCACCGGTAATGACGCCACCCGCTATCTGTTGCCGGTTTTCGGCCGCCACCGCGACCTGGCCGGCGAACTGATCCCCGGCGAAGCCGACCGCCTGCTCGGCTGGGTGGAAATCGAACTGTCCCACGACGGCACCCTGCTGCGCGGCTACCGCAGCCTGTTCACCAGCCTGCTGTTGATCCTTGTGGGTCTGGCCGCCACCGCCCTGCTGGCCATGCGCATGAGCCGCACGATAAATGGCCCGATCGGCCAGATCAAATATGCGGTCAACCAGTTGAAAGATGGCAATCTCGAGGAACGCCTGCCGGCCATGGGCAGCTACGAGCTCGATGAACTGGCCGCGGGAATCAACCGCATGGCCGAAACCCTGCACAACGCCCATGAGGAACTGCAGCACAGCATCGACCAGGCCACCGAAGATGTGCGCCAGAACCTGGAAACCATCGAGATCCAGAACATCGAGCTGGACATGGCGCGCAAGGAGGCTCTGGAAGCCAGCCGGATCAAGTCCGAGTTCCTCGCCAACATGAGCCATGAGATCCGTACCCCGCTCAATGGCATCCTCGGTTTCACCCATTTGTTGCAGAAGAGCGAACTGACCCCGCGCCAGCTCGACTACCTGGGCACCATCGAGAAATCCGCCGGCAGCTTGCTGGGGATCATCAACGAGATCCTCGACTTCTCCAAGATCGAGGCCGGAAAACTGGTGCTCGACAGCATCCCGTTCAATCTGCGCGACCTGATTCAGGACACCCTGACCATCCTCGCCCCGGCCGCCCACGCCAAACAGCTGGAACTGGTCAGCCTGGTGTATCGCGACACGCCGCTGTCGCTGGTCGGCGATCCGCTGCGACTCAAGCAGATACTCACCAATCTGGTGAGCAATGCCATCAAGTTCACCCGCGAAGGCACCATCGTCGCCCGCGCCATGCTCGAAGAAGAACGCGAAGACAGCGTGCAGTTGCGCATCAGCGTCCAGGACACCGGCATCGGCTTGTCCACCCAGGACGTGCGCGCGCTGTTCCAGGCTTTCAGCCAGGCTGATAACTCGCTGTCGCGCCAACCCGGCGGCACAGGCCTGGGCCTGGTGATCTCCAAGCGTCTGATCGAACAGATGGGCGGCGAGATCGGCGTTGACAGCACGCCAGGCGAAGGTTCGCAGTTCTGGATCAGCCTGAGCCTGCCCAAGGCCCGTGACGACGCCGAAGACCTGCCACTGCAGCCCTTGGTCGGGCGCCGGGTGGCCATTGTCGACAGCCATGAGCTGGCGCGTCAGGCACTGGAGCATCAACTGGAGGACTGCGGTCTGAGCGTCAGCCTGTTCAGCACCCTGGACCAACTGCTGCAGGCGGTCGAAGCCGCCATCCTGGCCGGGCAACCCTTCGAGCTGGCGGTGCTGGGGATAAGCCTCGACGACCTCTCGCCCGAACGCCTGGGCCAGTACATCCAGCAACTGGAACGCCTCGCCTGCCAGCCGCTGGTCCTCTGCCCGACCACCGAACAGGCGCTGTACCACCCTTACCTGCCCAATGGCCACAGCCAGTTGCAGGCCAAACCCGCCTGCACCCGCAAGCTGCGCCGGGCACTGGTCGAGATGGTCCAGCCACGGCGCCCGGGCAGCGACAGCAAACCGGTGTCCGACCAGCCCTTGCCCAAAGTGCTGTGCGTCGATGACAACCCGGCCAATCTACTGCTGGTGCAGACGCTGCTGGAGGACCTGGGGGCCGAAGTGCTAGCGGTCGACAGCGGTTATGCGGCCGTTCAAGCCGTGCAGGACGAGCGCTTTGACCTGGTGCTGATGGACGTGCAGATGCCTGGCATGGACGGGCGCGAATGTACCGAGCAGATTCGCCGCTGGGAAACCAGCCAGAGCGGCGCAGCCTTGCCGATCGTTGCCCTGACCGCCCACGCCATGGCCAACGAAAAACGGGCCTTGCTGCACAGTGGCATGGACGACTACCTGACCAAACCGATCAGCGAACGCCAACTGGCCCAGGTGGTACTCAAGTGGACCGGCCTGGCCCTCGGCGCACCGCGCCCGGAGCGGCCACTGGAGCGAGCGCCCGAGAGCATTGAACTCAAGGTGCTGGACCCCGAAGAAGGCCTGCGCCTGGCCGCTGGCAAACCGGACCTGGCCGCCGACATGCTGGCCATGCTGCTGGCTTCGCTGGAGTCCGACCGCGAGGCAATCCGGGTAGCCCGCGAGGCCGCCGACCGCAATGCCATGATCGAGCGCGTGCACCGGCTCAATGGCGCCTCGCGCTACTGCGGGGTGCCCCAGTTGCGCGCCGCCTGCCAACGCAGTGAAACCTTGCTCAAGCAGGATGACCCACAGGCGCCGCAAGCCCTGGACGAACTGGATCGGGCCATCACCCGGCTGACGGCCCAGGCGCGCATGAGCGCCTGAGCCCTGGCTGACTTGAAGCAAGGCTAGATCCTTGCCCATTGGTTAAACTTTCAGGCAAAGCTTTCAGGACGATCCTATGCGCGTATTGTTTTTCAGCAGCCAGACCTACGACCAGGACAGTTTCACCCAGGCCACTGCCGCGCCAGGGCTTGAGCTGCACTTCCAGCCCGCGCGCCTGACTGAAGACACCGCAGCGTTGGCCGCTGGCCATGAAGTGGTCTGCGCCTTCATCAACGACGATCTCGGCGCTAGCGTGCTGCAATGCCTGGCGGCCGCCGGCACACGCCTGATTGCCCTGCGCTCGGCCGGCTACAACCATGTCGACCTGGCTGCAGCCAAACGCCTGGGCCTGGCCGTGGTGCGGGTACCCGCCTACTCGCCCCATGCTGTGGCCGAACATGCAGTGGCGCTGATTCTGGCGCTCAACCGACGCCTGCACCGGGCCTACAACCGCACCCGCGAAGGCGACTTCACCCTGCACGGGCTGACCGGCTTCGACCTGTACGGCAAGACCGTTGGCGTGGTCGGCACCGGGCAGATCGGCGCGGCGTTCGCCCGGATCATGGCCGGTTTCGGTTGCCAACTGCTGGCCTATGACCCCTACCCCAACCCCGAATTGCTGGCCTTGGGCGCGCGTTACCTGAGCCTGCCGCAGCTACTGCGCCAGGCCCAGGTCATCAGCCTGCATTGCCCGTTGAACGACGCTACCCGTCACCTGATCAATGCCCGGACCCTGGCCGACCTTACCCCCGGGGCGATGCTGATCAATACCGGACGTGGCGCCCTGGTCGACACCCCGGCGCTGATCGAGGCCCTGAAAAGCGGCCAGCTCGGCTACCTGGGGCTGGATGTCTACGAGGAGGAAGCCCAGCTGTTCTTCGAGGACCGCTCCGACCAGCCCTTGCAGGACGACGTGCTGGCGCGGTTGCTGACCTTCCCCAACGTCATCGTCACCGCCCACCAGGCCTTCCTCACCCGCGAAGCGCTGGCCGCCATTGCCGCCACCACCCTGGACAACATTACCCGCTGGGCGGCAGGCAATGCGCAGAACTTGGTCGAAGGTTGATGCTAGGATACGCGGCAGATTTGGAGGACCCATGGTCGAACACGATTTCCGCTACACCTTGTTTAATCCGCAACACACCCTGATCGAGTGCCGCGCCCTGGTGCCGGGCCGTTATCAAGTGACCGGCAACGGTGGCTCGATCCAGAAGAGCGACGTTCTGCTGGTGACCCTCAAGGGCAGCAAGGATTTGTCCATGCGCCTGACGGTGGAGTCCGTGCGCCACCTGATCAACCCGACCGGCCAATGGGTCGCAGTGGCCAGCGGCCCGGTATTCGGCGAACTGGCGATCCACACCTGGGAGGTCAACTGCGACAGCTGCCAGGCGAGCCTGAACTTCGAGTTCGCGGTCGACGCCAAGCTGGGCAAAAAGGCTCAACAGCCGGCCGCCAGCGCACGCATCGCCGACCTGGGCTGGATCAGCCGCGCCGACAAGCACCTGTGCCCGAAATGCAAGGAGACGGCCCAGTGAAAACGCTGTTGCTCTGGGCCCTGATCGGCACGACGCTGCTCGGTTGCGCCGCCGAGCCAATGAAGCTGGAACAGGAACGCAGCTATCTGCTGGAGTGGATTGGCGAGCGGCCGCTGATGGACTACAGCCATCTGACCCTGACCCTGGCCAGCGACGGCCGCGCTTATGGCAATGCTGGCTGCAACCATTGGTTCGCGCCTTATCAGCTAGAAGGCGACAAGCTGACCTTCGGTAAGGTCGGCAGCACCCGCAAGCTGTGCGCACCGGCACTGATGGAGCAGGAGAAACGCTTCCTCCAGGCCCTGGAAACCGTGCAGCGCTGGGACATCTCGCCGATCGAGCAGGTGCGCTTCTGGCCGGCCGAGGGCAAACCGCTACGTTTCTGGCCTGAAGAAGGCTGAAATGCCCCGCGATGAAAGCACCAGAAATCAAGCGCCCTTGAGCGCCTTGATCTTCGCGTTCAAACCCTCAAGCGTCTGCTCGCCCATCAGTTGCTCACGTACCTTGCCCTTGTCATCGATGATGTAGGTCACCGGCAAGGCTTCGCTGCGCGGCAGTTCGTAACGCTCGGCCGGATCGCTGGCCAGTACCGTGAAGCCGATGCCCAGCGCTTCGCTGGCCTTTTTCAGTTCTTCGCCCTGCAAGCCGTCGAAGTTCACCCCCAGCACCTGCACGCCCTGCCCCTGCCACTGCTTGGCAGCCGCGTTGAGTTCGGGAATCTCTATACGGCACGGGCCGCACCATTCCGCCCAGTAGTTGAGCACCAGCCAGTGCCCTTCAATCTGCTCGGCTTTCACTGCCTGACCGTGCTGGTCCAGGCCGTAATCTGCACCGCAACCGCCGAGCAACAGGCTCGCGGTGATGGCCAGTGCTGCTGCCAAACGCCTTGTCATGGGTCAATCCTTCTCGAAGATTCAAGCAAAATGCGAAGTCGCTGCGGTTAGAATAGCCGCCACACCCTGCTGGATGCGACCCGAACATGACCGACCTGACCCTGTATCACAATCCACGCTGCTCCAAATCCCGTGGCGCCCTCGAACTGCTCGAGGCTCGCGGCCTGGCCCCGAGCGTGGTGCGCTACCTGGAAACCCCGCCGACGGCCGTTGAGCTCAAGGCCTTGCTCGGCAAGCTGAACATCAGCGCGCGCCAGTTGCTGCGCAGCGGTGAAGACGAGTACAAGACGCTCAACCTGGCCGACACCAACCTCAGCGAAGCGCAGTTGATCGACGCCATGGTCCAGCACCCCAAGCTGATCGAACGGCCGATCCTGATCGCGGGCGACAAAGCCGTGATTGGCCGGCCACCGGAGAAGGTCCTGGAGATCCTGCCGTGAGCGCGCCGTATATCCTGATCCTGTTCTACAGCCGCCACGGCTCGACCAGCGAGATGGCCCGGCAAATTGCCCGCGGCGTCGAGATGGCCGGGCTGGAAGCGCGCATCCGCACGGTACCTGCGATCTCCACCGAGTGCGAAGCGGTGGCCCCCGACATCCCGGAAACCGGCGCGCTGTATGCCACCCTGGACGACCTGCGCCATTGCTCGGGCCTGGCCCTGGGCAGCCCGACGCGCTTTGGCAACATGGCCGCCCCGCTCAAGTACTTCATCGACGGCACCAGCAGCCTGTGGTTGAGCGGCGGCCTGGTCGGCAAGCCAGCGGCGGCATTCACCTCCACCGCCAGCCTGCACGGTGGCCAGGAGTCGACCCTGCTGTCGATGCTGCTGCCGCTGATGCACCACGGCATGCTGATCATGGGCCTGCCCTACAGCGAGTCGGCGCTACTGGAAACCCGTGGCGGCGGCACACCGTATGGCGCCAGCCACCATGCCGGCGCCGATGGCAAACGCGACCTGGATGCCGATGAGATCGCCCTGTGCCGCGCCCTCGGCCAGCGCCTGGCGAGCACGGCCAAACTGCTGGAGAACGGCCGTGGCTAAAAAGCCCAAGGTACTGCCCTCGATCGATTGGTTGATGCCACGCTTGCGCCTGGCCCGGGCACTGAGCCTGGCGAGCTTTTTCGGCCTGGTCGCCTTGCTGACCCTCAACAACCTGCTGTTCGCCGACCTGCACGGTGCACGGGTCGGGGTGATCCTGGCGATCGAGTTGGTGCCGCTGGCGCTGCTGCTACCGGGCATGCTGCTGGGTAATGCCCGCGCTCATGCCTGGGCCTGTTTTGTGGTCAACCTGTACTTCATCAAGGGCGTGCTGGCCGCGTTCGACCCGGCGCGGGCGCTGTTCGGCTGGCTGGAAGTGGCGATTAGCCTGGCGCTGTTCGTCAGTGCGCTGCTGTACGTGCGCTGGCGCTTTCAGTATGAGCGGCGGATGGCGGGGGAAGGTTGATGTAATTTTATCGCGGGGCAAGCCCGCTCCCACAGGTTCAATGAAATCTTGTGGGAGCGGGCTTGCCCCGCGATAAATACTCAATGATTGACGGTATGCGCCAGCATCACCGACAGCTGGCACAGCGGCCGCCCACTCTCGGCATGCCACTGGTTGAAGGCGTCCTGCACCAGCGCCAGGTCACGCTGGCTGGTCGGCGGCTTGTCGATGATGTTCTGAGCAATCAGGGCCGCAGCCATGTCATCGGTAGGGATGAAGGTGTCCTTGCCGCACATGCGCAAGAAGCGCGGCGCCGACAGCCCGCCCAACTGGTTGCCGTGCTTGGCCAGATACTTCCACAGGCCGACGATATCGGTCACCGGCCAGTCGGCGATGAACGCACCGAAACTGCCGTGTTGCTTCTCGATATCGAGGATCATCTGTGCGTTGCGCGGCACGCTCTTGAGCTTGCCCAGGTGGCGGATGATCCGCGTGTCCTGCATCAGTCGCTCCAGGTGCTCGGCGCCCATCAGCACGACCTTGTCCGGGTCGAAGCCGAAGAACACCTGCTCGAAGGCCGGCCATTTGGCGTCCACCAGGCTGTGTTTCAAACCAGCGCGAAATACGCGCAGGGCCAGGGTCGACAAGTATCGGTCGGCGCTGGTCGCGCGCAGTTGCTCGGGGCTTCTGGCCTGGGGCAGGAAGGCCTCCAGGGCCGCCGCCGAGCCGAAGCGATTCAGGCAGAACTCATACAGCCATTGGTAGTCACGCATGGCCGTCAGATGTTCAGTACGTCGACAAAACGCGGGGTGGCCGTCTCGTCGATCTTCAGGCTGGTGAAATCGAACAGGTTGCGGTCAGCCAGTTGCGACGGCACCACGTTCTGCAGGCCACGGAAGATGTTCTCGGTGCGCCCTGGAGTCTTGCGCTCCCACTCCACCAACATGTCCTTGACCACCTGGCGCTGCAGGTTTTCCTGGGAGCCGCAGAGGTTGCACGGGATGATCGGGAATTCGCGCATGTCCGAGTAGGCCTGGATGTCCTTCTCGCTGCAATAGGCCAGCGGACGGATCACCACATTGCGCCCGTCGTCAGCCCGCAGTTTGGGTGGCATGGCCTTGAGGGTGCCGTTGAAGAACATGTTGAGAAAGAAGGTCTCGACGATGTCGTCGCGGTGGTGCCCCAGGGCCATCTTGGTCGCGCCGATCTCGTCGGCGAAGGTGTACAGGGTGCCGCGACGCAGGCGCGAACATAGCGAGCAGGTGGTTTTGCCTTCCGGGATCAATTCCTTGACCACCGAATAGGTGTCCTTCTCGACGATGTGATACTCGACGCCGAGGGCTTTCAGGTAGGCCGGCAGCACGTGCTCGGGGAAGCCTGGCTGCTTCTGGTCCATGTTCACCGCGACGATGTCGAACTTGATCGGCGCCACTTTCTGCAGGTGCAGCAGAACATCGAGCATGGTGTAGCTGTCTTTGCCGCCGGACAGGCAGACCATGACCTTGTCACCGTCTTCGATCATGTTGAAGTCGGTGATGGCTTCGCCGGCGAGACGACGCAGGCGTTTTTGCAGTTTGTTCTGGTTGACCGAAAGGGTGCCCATAGCGCTTGAAATCCGCGAGGTGTGACAAAAGCCGAGCATTTTACCCTTAAACCGCCAGCGGGCGTAGGCCAATCCGATAAAGACTGCATTGTGATTAAGCACGGCCCTGACAGCGCGATTTGCTCTAAAAAGCCGGCTTTATGCGGCGAACGCCTTCCTATACTGCGACATAAGGCCACACAAAGGTGACCTCCAACCTCTGGCCCAGACTTGGGGCCGCAAGCGCTCCGCTGGGGGGCGATGGCAACAACGACAGGAGTGACCGGCATGATCCATCACGTTGTTGGGCTGTTTACCCATCCCGATCAGGAATGGAAAGAAATACGCGGTGAAGAAGAAAGCATCAGCCACATGTACCTGACCCACACTCTGATTCTCGCCGCGATCCCGGCGGTTTCGGCGTTCATCGGCACCACCCAGGTCGGCTGGGTCATCGGCGATCGCGCTCCGGTCATGCTGACCCAGGAAAGCGCGCTATGGATGACCATCATGTCCTACCTGGCCATGCTCGGCGGCGTGGCGGTCATGGGCGCATTCATCCACTGGATGGCCCGCACCTACGACGCCAACCCGAGCCTGGCACGCTGCATTGCCTTTGCCACCTATACCGCAACACCGCTGTTCGTGGGCGGCCTGGCGGCCCTGTACCCGCACCTGTGGCTGGGCATGATCATCGGTACGGCAGCAGTGTGCTACACGGTGTACCTGCTGTATGTCGGCTTGCCGACCTTTATGAACATTCCGTCCGATGAGGGGTTCCTGTTCTCAAGTTCAGTACTGGCGGTAGGGCTGGTGGTGCTGGTCGCCATCATGGCCTTCACCGTAATTGTTTGGGGACTGGGCGTGGGGCCCGTCTACACCAGCTAGCGCAACCTATTAGAATCGTCTGCAACATAGGTGCAACACCTTCAGGCCGCCGCAAGGCGGCCTGATGCTGTGCGCTGACAGGTGGCTCGGCAGCCGCGCCGCGCTTGCGGCATAATTGTCGACCAGGAGTGTTCCCCGATATGCCCGAACTGCTCAAATCCCGCGTCGAAACCTGTTACCAGCAAGCCGAAAGCTTTTTCAAACGCCCCTTCCCGCGCCCTGAAGTCAGCTTCAAGCTGCGCGGACAGAAGGCCGGCGTTGCACACCTGCATGAGAACCTGCTGCGCTTCAACCTGCAGCTGTACCGCGAAAACAGCGAAGACTTCCTCAAGCAGACCGTGCCCCACGAGGTGGCCCACCTGGTTGCCCATCAGCTGTTCGGCGAGCGCATCCAGCCCCATGGCGAGGAATGGCAGCTGATCATGCGCGGGGTCTATGAACTGCCGCCGCACCGCTGCCACAACTACGCGGTCAAGCGCCGCACGGTAACCCGCTATATCTACCGCTGCCCCTGCGCCGGCAGCGACTTCCCGTTCTCGGCCCAACGCCACAGCCTGGTGCGCCAGGGGCGGCGCTACCTGTGCCGGCGGTGTCGCAATACCCTGGTGTATAGCGGCGAGACCCGGGTGGAATAAAAGCATCGCGGACCTGCAGGAGCGGGCTTGCCCCGCGATGAGACCTGCGCAGACACAAAAAAGCCCATCCGAAGATGGGCTTTTTACATTACCGAATGCCTTAGCGCGCCGGACCTTCAGCCACGCCCAGATCATCCATCGGACGGGTGTCGACCAGTGGCGAACCACCGGAAGCCAGTTCGGAATGCAGCTTGTCTTCGTCCAGCTCCTTGACCCACTTGGCCACGACCACGGTGGCTACGGCATTGCCGATCAGGTTGGTCAGGGCACGGGCTTCGGACATGAAGCGGTCAATACCGAGGATCAGCGCAAGGCCGGCAACCGGCAGGTGGCCAACAGCCGACAGGGTCGCGGCGAGGACGATGAAACCACTGCCGGTAACGCCTGCAGCCCCCTTGGACGCCACCAGCAGTACCAGCAGCAGGGTGATCTGGTGGGTGATGTCCATGGTGGTGTCGGTCGCCTGGGCGATGAACACAGCGGCCATGGTCAGGTAGATCGAGGTACCGTCGAGGTTGAACGAGTAGCCGGTCGGGATCACCAGGCCTACCACGGATTTTTTCGCCCCCAGACGCTCCATCTTGGTCAGCATGCGTGGCAGTGCCGACTCCGAGGAGGAAGTACCCAGCACGATCATCAGTTCTTCACGGATATAGCGGATCAGCTTGAGGACGCTGAAACCGTGGGCGCGGGCGATACCGCCAAGTACCACCAGGATGAACAGCACGCAGGTAACGTAGAAGCAGATCATCAACTGGCCCAACTGCACCAGCGAGCCGACGCCGTACTGGCCGATGGTGAAGGCCATGGCACCGAAGGCACCGACCGGCGCCAGCTTCATGATCATGTTGATGATGTTGAACATGACATGGGCGAAGCGGTCGATCAGGTCCAGCAGCGGCTTGCCGTAGGCACCCAGGCGATGCAGGGCGAAGCCGAAGATCACCGAGAACATCAGCACTTGCAGGATGTCGCCGTTGGCAAAGGCACCGACTACGGTGTTAGGGATGATGTTGAGCAGGAAGCCGACGGTGGTCTGCTGCGCGCCGGCGGCAGCATAGGCGGCCACGCTGCTGGCGTTCAGGGTGCTGACATCGATGTGCATGCCGGCGCCAGGTTTGACCACGTTGACCACGACCAGGCCGATGATCAGGGCGATAGTCGAGACGATTTCAAAGTAGAGCAGCGCGTAGCCACCGGTCTTGCCGACCGATTTCATATTCTGCATGCCAGCGATGCCGCTGACCACGGTGCAGAAGATGATCGGAGCGATGACCATCTTGATCAGTTTGACGAACCCGTCACCCAGTGGCTTCAAGGCCACGCCGGTTTCAGGGTAGTAATGGCCCAGCAGGATACCGATGGTAATCGCTACTAACACCTGGATATACAGCGATTTGTACAGTGGCTGACGCGTCGTCATGGCTAATTCCTCAAGGGTACCGGCTCATCCTTCCCAGGATGCGCAGTACCTAAAGCGCGAACCCTCCTGCACTGGAGGGATTTGTTGTGTCGAGCTGCCTGGCAGAACTCTGCTGAGTCCATAGCAAGGCCGATGCCAAAATGCGCTTTTAAGGTGCAAGCCCCGGCTTTACGGGGCTGCGCCGCACAACGAGGTTGCAGGCTGAGGGGACGAGGTTGGCGGATTTCCGCACGCCCCGGAAAAGAATCCGACAATGATGGCGGTAATCCGCCTAGGTATTTCGCTCCACCTCGAAGCGAATGCGAAAGGCCGCGCCGCCCAATGGCGAATCGTCCAGGGTCAGGCTGGCGTCATAGCTTTCGATGATGTCCTTGACCACCGCAAGACCAATGCCCTGCCCCGGGTTTTGCCGGTCCAGACGCTCGCCGCGCTGGAGGATGCGCTCCCGCTGGTCGGGCGGCACGCCAGGGCCGTCGTCCTCGATACTCAGCACCACCTGGGTTTCACTGGCTTGCAAGCTGACACGTACCTGGCTCAGGCACAGGCGATAAGCGTTTTCCAGCAAGTTGCCGAGCAACTCGAGCAAGGCACCCTGCTCCATCGGCACCAGCGCCTGCTCCGGTACATCCACGCTGATGTGCACATGCTTGTCGCGATAGACCTTGGCCAGGGTGCTGCACAAGCTGTCGAGCAATGGCCGCAACTGCACCTGGTGGCGTACCAGCCCGCTCTTGCGCAGGCTGGCGCGCTGCAGCTGGTAGTCGATCTGCTGGCTCATGCGCTCGATCTGGCTTTGCAACACTCGCGCCTGCTCACGGTCTTCGCGGCGCTGAGCCATGCTTTCACTGACGCCCTGGAGCACGGTCAACGGGGTTTTGAGACTATGGGCCAGGTCACCCAGGGAGTCACGGTAGCGCCGGCGCTGCTCACGCTCGCTGCGTAGCAGGCGGTTGAGCGAGTCAGTCAGGCGCAGCAGTTCACGCGGGTGTTCGCCGCTCAGGCCCTCGCGGGCGCCGGACTCGACATCGTCCAGCTCGCGGCTCATTTGCCGCAGCGAACGCAGGCCCCAGGTCAAACCGGCCCAGAGCAGCACCAGCAGCGCCAGCAACGCCGCGCCAAAACCCAGGTAGAGTTTTTCACGCAGGCCATCGAGGGTGTGCTGGTACTCACGCAGCGGCTGCAGAGCGACGATACTGAAGGCTGCGCTCTTGCCGCCGAGCAGCTTGACCTCGACGTCGTAAACGAAGAACTCCTCACCATCATCCTGGCGAATGCGCGCGAACTCGTTGCCGCGTCCGTCATAGCGCGGGGTGTAGTTGATGTTCTCGTCTGCCGTGGCCCGTGAGCGCCACACCAGGTTGCCCTGGCGGTCGTAGATGTAGCCGAGCAGACGGCTGTCGGGCAGGTTGAATTTCTCGTCGGGCAACAGCACCGGCATCTGCAGGTTGCCGTCCTCGATGCGCGCGGCGGAAATCAGCGTGGTGATATCCGAAGCCAGGCGCTGTTCGATCGACTCCTGCAAGGCCAGGCTGAAGGCTTTTTGCAAGGCAGGCAGCAAACCGAGCATGAACAGCAGCGCCAGCACGGCAGCCGCCAGCATCAAGCGCAGGCGTAACGAACGAATCATCGGCAACGCTCGGTAAACAGGTAACCCAGACCACGCACGGTATCGATCGGTTTGAAACCGTTGTTGCCCTCAAGCTTGCGCCGCAGGCGACCGACCAGCACCTCGATGACATTCGGATCGCGCTCGTCATCGTCCGGGTACAGTTGTTCCATCAGCCGGTCCTTGGCCACCACCTGCTGATGATGACGCATCAGGTACTCGAGAATGCGGTACTCATACGCCGTAAGCGCCACCGGCTGCTCGTCGAGGCTGGCCTGCTTGCGATTGAGGTCGAGCACCAGGGGACCTGCGGCGATGGTCGACTGGGTAAAGCCGCTGGAGCGTCGTAGCAAGGCGTTGAGGCGGGCTTCGAGTTCCTCGAACTGGAAGGGTTTGACCACATAATCGTCAGCGCCTGCGGCCAGGCCTTCGACCTTGTCCTGCCAGTTGCCACGGGCGGTCAGGATCAGGATCGGGAAGCTCTTGCCCTGACCGCGCAACTGGCGGATCAGGTCCAGCCCGCTCATGCCCGGCAAGCCCAGGTCGATCACTGCAAGGTCATGGTTGAACTGCTCAGCCTGGTACAGGGCCTCCTCGGCATCCGCCACCGCTTCGACCACATGCCCGCTCTCCGTCAAGCGGCTGAACAAGTGATGACGCAAGAGTGCCTCATCCTCGACCACCAGCAGTTTCATACGCTCCTCCAGACCCGCACTGGCCCTCATTGGATTGGCCAGTCAATGTTGTCGACCGATTGAGAATAACAGCGAACCGGTCGTGCGCATGCAGACCGGTTCGGACATCGCCAGGCGGCTTAGAATGCGTAGTTGGCCGACAGGTAAGTCTGGGCGCTGCTGTTCAGGCGCAGGCTGCCGACTTTCGGGCCATCATGCTCGGACAACTCTGTGCTGGCGTTGCTGCGCAGGTAACGGTAGCCCAGTTCCACCGAGGCATTGTCGCTGACTTGTTGCAGCACGCCGGCCTGCAGGCCGATGGCGTAGCCGGTGTCGGTGTCGCGGCTGTAGCCGGAGGACTCCATGCTCATCTTGGTCAGGCCGGCGCTGGCGCCACCGAACAGCTTGGTGGTGCTGCCCATCGGATAGAACATATCGTAGCTGCCCAGCAGGTTTTCCTGACGCACTTTCAGGCCGCTGTGGTCGTTGGAGACGTTGTCGTAGGTAAGGTAGTAGCGGCCCTGGTCGTTCATCTGGCCGACTCGGATGCCGTAGGTGCTGTCCTTGCGGATGATGCCATCGGTGTTCAGGTGGTCGGTGTTGCTGCTGAGCATGCCGGACTTTTTAATCTTGTCGCTGGTCTGGCCATACGTGACACCGGCAAACGTGGTGTCAGCGGCCTGAGCTGCGGCGCTGGCGCCAAGAAAAGCAACGGTGAGCAGCAGAGTGTTGAGCTTTTTCATGGTGTGGTACTCCAGGTGATGCACTGTGTTGGTGTGGAAGCTAGAGTACGCACGCCGTCCTGAACCGCTGCTGAACCCTTCCTGAACCTCGGCTGAACAGTTGCACCGAATGCCAATCTGCTCGCACACAGGGGTGCCGACCATGCATTGTCTGCCGCTCTGGCCCTGATCGGCGCCGCCAACCTGACCCAGGCTGCGGTGCAAACCCGTGCCCCCCCCTACCAGGATGCCGATGGCAAGCGCCCGGGATCTGGCAGAGCAGGTAGAAAACTCAAGGAGGAAATGGACAAGGCCGAGGCGACTTATGAGTTCGTCAGCATTGCGGGAGCCAAGCATGGCTTTACCAACCCGGATGCCGACCGGCTGAGCCATGGCGAGCATGGTGGGCCGGATAGTGGCTACAACAAGTCGGCCGATAAGGGCTCGTGGCAGACCTGCAAGCGTTCTTCACGAGGATTTTCAAGCCGCAACGTTGAGATCTGTTTCAGCGGTGCCGACGACGGACGGCGCAGCGGCCCCACGGCACTATGGCGACAATGAATCGACTGCCCACCTGCTTTGACGCTATTGCGTACAAATGCCCTTGAGCAGTCATGTCGCGCCGAACCTCAAGCTCATGGCCGGCAAATTCGACGCGCGTTGACCCGCTTAAAATGCGTAGTTGACCGCCAGATAGCCCTGGGCACTGCCGTTGAGCTGAATCGACCCCAATTTCGTGCCATATTCAACCACTTCCGGGCTGGCATTGCTGCGCAAGTAACGATACCCCAGCTCCATTGACATGTTTGTCGACACGTGCTGCAGCACACCTACCTGAGCACCGATGGCATAGCCAGTGTCGGAGTCGCGACTGTAACCGGGAGAGCGTTGAGTAAACTTCGTCACGCCCATGGTGACACCGCCGAACAACTGCGTGCTGGGGGTGACCGGCAGAAACGCATCGTAGCTGCCGAGTAAATTTTGCTGGCTCAGTTTAAGGCCATCGCGCCTGCCAGAAGTCTGCTCGTAGGTGGCGTAGTAGCGCGCCACCTCATTCTGCTGGCCAATACGCAGCCCCCAGGTACCTCCCCCATCGTTGACACTGCTGGCTTGAGCATTGTGCAAATTTGATTTGAGCTGACTGGATTTCTCGATGTTAATGCCGGTCTTGCCGTAAGCAAGGCCAACGAAGGTGCTATCGGAGGCCTGTGCAAGGCTACTGACACCGCATACAGACATTGCAATGAGCAGCTTATTGAATCCATTCATGATGTTATCTCCGCGCCTGGCGCTGTGGTTGGGTGCGGAGTCAAGGTTATGCAGGGAGCCCTGAACCAGAACTGAACCGCTGCTTAACCCAGGCTGAACAAAACGATTTCGTGAAAGGTCGCCCCTCATCTACAACGCCGTCTCCGGTTATCTTCACTGGCAAGCCCACAACACCCACGGCACAATAGCGGCCATGAATCGACTGCCCACCTGCTGCGCCCCGCTGCTGCACGATTGGCCCCTGCCCCGCCCGGTCCCCGGTGCGGTACTGGTCAGTTGCCCGTTCGACCCCGCCCTGCTGGCCAGCGATGACTTTGCCCGCGCCGGTATCGAGCAGACCACCAGCCTGCAACGCTCGGTGGCGAAGCGTCAGGCCGAATACCTGGCCGGCCGGGTGTGCGCTCGTGCGGCCTTGATGCGCCTCGATGGCCGCGACTATGTCCCGGGTACCGATGAAGACCGCGCGCCCATCTGGCCGGCCGGTATCTGTGGCTCGATCACCCATGGCAAAGGCTGGGCCGCTGCGGTGGTGGCGCGCAGCAGCGATTGCCTGGGCCTGGGCCTGGATCAGGAAAGCCTGCTCAGCGACGAGCGCGCCGAGCGCCTGACCCGGGAGATTCTCACCGAAGCCGAAATCCAGCGCATGGACCCCAGCCAACTGGGCCTGACCGTGACCCTGACCTTCTCGCTCAAGGAAAGCCTGTTCAAGGCCCTCTACCCCATCGTTAAGCAGCGCTTTTATTTCGAGCACGCCGAAGTACTGGAGTGGTCTGCCGAGGGTCATGCACGCTTGCGCCTGCTGACCGATCTGTCAGCGCAGTGGCACCACGGTCGCGAACTTGAGGGGCAGTTCTGCCTGCAGGATGATCAACTGTTGAGCCTGGTCAGCGTCTGAGCATCAAGGTAGTAGCGGGCAATGCTCGCAATGCCCGACCCAGTCGACCTTGTAGCTCAAGCAGCAGGTACGGCGCCGGCGCCGGCCTGCAGCATCCTGGCTGACGGCGGCATATAGAGGGCTGCCTGGCGTTTCCAAAAGTGCCTGGAACCCTACATGGCCCGCACCGCCGTGCAGGGCCTGATCCAGGCAATCGCCGGCATTGCCCCACAGCACCGCCTCTGGCACCGGCCCCAACTGCGCCAGGCGCGCAACCATGGGCTGCAGGTGTTCCGCCAGCTGCGCCTGCAGGCCCTGGCACGGCGCCCCCTCAGCATCCAGCGCAAGCGGCAAGCCGCGCCCATCCAGCCTCACCGTGGTATGGCTGAACGCCGACAAGGGTGCACCGCCAGCCAACATCCGCCACACCAACGCGAAGTAGTATTTGGACCACTGCGAGACCAGCACCGGCCGCTGCGCCGGCATCAATACCGGGCCATACAGTGCCAGCAGCAGTGCATCAAAGCGGGCTTCATCGAGCAACGCCGGCAGGGCAATCGGTGTGGTCATGGGCCGTCCTGGTTGCGCGGCCAGTTCAGGCTGAAACAGGCGCCGCCCAGGCGCTCACTGTGCCCCACCGAGGCCCGGCCACCATGCCAATAGATGATCCGCCGCACGATCGACAAACCCAGGCCGTGTCCGCCCGACGCGCGAGCGCGGCTGTCATCGAGCCGGGTAAAGGGGGTGAAAATACGCTCCCAGACGCTTTCCGGCACACCCGGACCATCGTCCTCGACATCGATCCGGCAACGCTGCACGCCCAACTGATAGCTGAGGCTGACCTGTGACTCGGCGTGGCGCATGGCGTTGCTGACCAGGTTCTGCAGCGCCCGATGCAGGTAGCGCGGCTCGGCCTCGACCCACGGCCCCTGCCCGTCCGGTCCTTTTTCGCCACCCTGGCAGGGGCCGCGCAGCACCTGCACCTCACGCCGCAACGGTGCCAGCTCGGCGATCACCTGGTCGAGCAGGGCATCCAGGTCGACCCGCTGGAAATGCAAGGCCGGTGCGCCTTGTTCGAGGCGGGCGTAGGTCAGCATTTCATCGACCAGCTTGTCCAGGTCCTGGATATCGCCGTCCATGCCGGTCAGGTACTTGTCCCGGGCCTGATCGGTACTGGCACTGGCGATCATCTCCAGACCAAAGCGCAGGCGCGCCACTGGCGTGCGCAACTCATGGGACACCGCCCGCACCAGTTCGCGCTGGATGGTCAGTGAACGCTGCAGGTGCTCGGCCATGCCGTTGAACGCCGCCGCCAGACGCCCGACCGAATCGGCGTCATCGGCGGCGACGCGGGTGTCCAGGCTGCCCTGGGCAATCAGGGTCGCGGCGGCTTCAAGCCCAGACAGACGCCGCTCCAACTGGCGCACCAGCAGGTAGACGATCAGGCCGATCAGGCACAGACCCAACGCGGCAATCAATACCAGCAGGTGCGGCGGATAAGGGTTCATCTGGTACAGCGGGCCGATTTCCAGCACCCAGGGTGTACCCACCAGGCCGGCAAACACGCGGATCGAATCGCCGTCCTTGCCCAGCGCCATCACGGTGTCGCCTTCATCGATGCGCCGGCGCTGGTCCTCATCCATGTCGGTCTGGTTGACCCGCTGCAAGCGCAGGTCGAAGCCAAAGCCTTTGCTTTGCTTGAGTGCAGCCAGGCGCTGGGGCTGCTCGGCGACCGGGTAGCGCACCAGCTCATCGGCCAGCAGGTAAATGGTGGCGCGGGCCAGTTGCTCACTGATCTGCTGCACCTCGCCAACCAGCAGCAGATCCTGGTCAGCCACCTGGCGCAGCACTCTGGCGGCGTGCGGGCCGGTCTTTTCCACCAGCACCTGGCCGCGTTGCAACTGGCTGCGCTGGCCGCCGTCGAGGGCGGTGCTGCTCAGCGCCTGCAACTCCAGTGGAATGCCGAGCAGGCGCTCCCAGATCAACAGGGTGCGCTGGCGTTCGACGCCGTCAAGCGTCGCCAGGTTGTCGGCCATCAGGGTAAAGGTGCCATGGGCCAAGCGCTCGCGGTACTGGCCGGCGCGCACCTCGTTGAGCAGGTGCAGGCTGAGCACGCCAAGCACCGCCACCAGCACCAGGGCGGCGAGCATACCGCCATAGATGCGCAGGAAGATCGAGTTCATTGCGCCTGGCCCATGGCTTCGGCCGCTTCACGGACGAACAGGTAGCCCTTGCTGCGGATAGTCTTGATCATCCGCGGGTGCTCGGGGTCGTCACCGATTTTCGGGCGGATACGCGAAATGCGCACATCAATGGAGCGATCCTGGCCGTCATAGCCGACACCGCGCAGGGAGGTGAAGATCTCCTCGCGCGACAACGTGCGCCCGGCATTGCTCACCAGCAGCCATAAAAGGTCGAACTCGGCGCTGGTCAGTTCGATGCCGCTGTCGTACAGCCAGGCCTCGCGCAGGCTGTTGTCGACCCGCAGCGGACCGAACTGCAGCGCTTGCGGCGCCTGGGCAACAGCCTCGCTGCGACGCAACAGGGCGTTGATGCGGGCCAGCAGCAAGCGCGGGCGCACCGGCTTGCAGACATAGTCGTCGGCGCCCAGGTCCAGGCCCTGGACCTGATCAAGGTCGTCGCTGCGCGCGGTCAGCATCAGGATCGGCCCGGGGTATTGTTGGCGCACCTTGCGGCAAATACTCAGGCCGTCCTCGCCAGGCAGCATCAGGTCAAGGATCACCAGGTCCGGCTGCTCGGCAATGATCCGCGCCGCCGCCAGGGCACCATTGCCCTCCACATCCACGGCAAAACCATTGGCCTGCAGGTATTCACGGGTGAGGTCGGCCAGACGCTGGTCATCCTCGACAATCAATACCCGACTGCTCTGCTCCACGGCTCACCTCAACAGCGTGTTGTTATAAAGAGTGCCCACTTCACCGAAAGGCAACATTGGCTCCGGATACTACGTCGGGCACCGACGCCTGCCAACCGCCGTTACCAGCAGTAAAAAACCCGCAGAAAACCCGCTCGGACAAGCCGATTTTTTGTGGTAGGGTTCGCGCCCGCAAAATCTGCCTCAGGCCCTGCAACCTGCGAAAAAATCGGTGACGGGCGGTCATTCCGCGCTAAGACGCGGCCTACAAGGGGTTGAGTGAAATCACTCACAAAATACGCACAAGTTATCCACAGAGCCCGACCTTGCATTAGCCCCAAGACCGCATTATCTTGTATCCCAAGAGAAACAAAACACTATATCTTGGGGTTTCCTGAAAATCCCAAGCACAAGTGAAGCAAAGAACTCAAGCCCTCAACGGGTAGTTTTTTGCCGGAACTTTAGAAGAGATCAGCAGCCAAACCGCTCCAGCGCAGGCGTCCGCTGCAAGCCCCGTGAGGGTGTTGTTTCGGGTACGGGTGAAGCCATCGGCGCACTCGACAGCAACAGTCTTGAGCCGTGGACTCAAGACCTTTGACTTCGGCCAGGGAGCGGCAAGCATTTGCCCTAATTCCTGAACTGTCCCGAAGTGAGTATTCCCGCCCCGCGCGGCATGCCCGAACCTCTGGTTCGTGCGCGCCCTCGGGGTCGGTAGTTGAGCTTTCGGATGGAACGGTTGGCGCTCACAAAGCGCCTACACAAACTTAGAGAACGTGGAGACACCCATGCAAACCGACACAACTCGCGAGAACCCGCAGGCCGCGGCGCCGCAGGCCGCCGATTCGAACCAGGATCTGGCAGCCACCGCACCCGGCCAACTGCGCGTGATCAAGCGTAACGGCACTGTTGTCGCCTACACCGACGACAAGATCACCGTGGCCATCACCAAGGCGTTCCTCGCAGTTGAAGGCGGCACCGCTGCCGCCTCGTCGCGCATCCACGACACCGTTGCCCGCCTGACCGAACAGGTCACCGCGACCTTCAAGCGTCGCATGCCTTCGGGCGGCACCATCCACATCGAAGAAATCCAGGACCAGGTCGAACTGGCCCTGATGCGTGCCGGCGAGCAGAAAGTCGCCCGCGACTACGTGATCTACCGCGACCAGCGTGCCAAGGAGCGTGCCACCCGGGGCCACGCCGAAGACGCCAGCGTGCAGCCGCACCCAAGCATCCGCATCACCCTGGCCGACGGCAGCCTGGCGCCGCTGGACATGAACCGCCTGAACACCATCATCAGCGAAGCCTGCGAAGGCCTGGCCGAAGTCGATGGCGACCTGATCCAGCGCGAAACCCTGAAGAACCTCTACGACGGCGTGGCCATCAAGGACGTCAACACCGCCCTGGTGATGACCGCCCGCACCCTGGTCGAGCGTGAGCCGAACTACTCGTTCGTTACCGCCCGCCTGCTGATGGATACCCTGCGTGCCGAAGGCCTGGGCTTCCTCGAAGTCGCCGACAGCGCCACCCACCACGAAATGGCCGACCTGTACGCCAAGGCCCTGCCTGCCTACATCGCCAAGGGTGTCGAGTTCGAACTGCTCAACCCTGCCCTGGCCGACTTCGACCTGGACAAACTGGGCAAGGCGATCAATCACGAGCGCGACCAGCAATTCACCTACCTGGGCCTGCAGACCCTGTACGACCGTTACTTCATCCACAAGGATGGCGTGCGCTTCGAACTGCCTCAGGTGTTCTTCATGCGCGTGGCCATGGGCCTGGCGCTGGAAGAGAAAGACAAAGAAGCCCGTGCCATCGAGTTCTACAACCTGTTGTCGTCCTTCGACTACATGGCTTCGACCCCGACCCTGTTCAACGCCGGTACCCTGCGTCCACAGCTGTCGAGCTGCTACCTGACCACCGTGCCAGACGACCTGTCGGGCATCTACCACGCGATCCACGACAACGCCATGCTGTCGAAATTCGCCGGTGGCCTGGGCAACGACTGGACCCCTGTGCGTGCACTGGGCTCCTACATCAAGGGTACCAACGGCAAATCCCAGGGCGTCGTACCGTTCCTCAAAGTGGTCAACGACACCGCCGTCGCCGTTAACCAGGGTGGCAAGCGCAAGGGCGCTGTCTGTGCCTACCTGGAAACCTGGCACCTGGACATCGAAGAATTCATCGAACTGCGCAAGAACACCGGTGATGACCGTCGTCGTACCCACGACATGAACACCGCCAACTGGATCCCTGACCTGTTCATGAAGCGCGTCTTCGATGACGGCAAGTGGACCCTGTTCTCGCCGAACGAAGTACCTGATCTGCACGACCTGACCGGCAAGGCCTTCGAAGAGCGCTACGAGTACTACGAAGCCCTGACCGAGTACAACAAGATCAAGGTGTTCAAGACCATCCAGGCCAAAGACCTGTGGCGCAAGATGCTCTCGATGCTGTTCGAGACCGGCCACCCATGGCTGACCTTCAAGGATCCGTGCAACCTGCGCTCGCCGCAGCAGCACGTGGGTGTGGTCCACAGCTCGAACCTGTGCACCGAGATCACCCTGAACACCAACAAGGACGAGATCGCGGTCTGCAACCTGGGCTCGATCAACCTGCCGAACCACATTGTCGATGGCAAGCTGGATACCACCAAGCTGCAACGCACCGTCAACACCGCCGTGCGCATGCTCGACAACGTGATCGACATCAACTACTACTCGGTGCCGCAAGCGCGTAACTCGAACATCAAGCACCGTCCGGTCGGCCTGGGCATCATGGGCTTCCAGGATGCGCTGTACCTGCAGCACATCGCTTACGGTTCCGACGCTGCCGTCGAGTTCGCCGACAAGTCGATGGAAGCGGTCAGCTACTTCGCCATCCAGGCCTCCTGTGACCTGGCCGACGAGCGTGGCGCCTACGAGACCTTCCAGGGCTCGCTGTGGTCCAAAGGCATCCTGCCGCTGGATTCGCAACAGATCCTGATCGAGGCCCGTGGCCAGAAGTACATCGACGTCGACCTCAACGAGACCCTGGACTGGGCCCCGGTGCGCGCCCGCGTACAAAAAGGTATTCGTAACTCGAACATCATGGCCATCGCGCCAACCGCGACCATCGCCAACATCACCGGCGTGTCGCAGTCCATCGAGCCGACCTACCAGAACCTGTACGTGAAATCGAACCTCTCGGGCGAGTTCACCGTGATCAACCCGTACCTGGTTCACGACCTCAAGGCCCGTGGCCTGTGGGACTCGGTCATGATCAACGACCTGAAGTACTACGACGGTTCGGTGCAGCAGATCGAGCGCATCCCGCAAGAGCTCAAAGACCTCTACGCGACTGCCTTCGAAGTGGAAACCAAGTGGATCGTCGACGCCGCCAGCCGCCGTCAGAAGTGGATCGACCAGGCCCAGTCGCTGAACCTGTACATCGCCGGCGCTTCGGGCAAGAAACTCGACGTCACCTACCGCATGGCCTGGTACCGTGGTCTGAAAACCACCTACTACCTCCGTGCCCTGGCCGCGACCAGCACCGAGAAGTCGACCATCAACACCGGCAAGCTCAATGCCGTGTCCAGCGGTGGCGACAGCGCGCCCATCCAGGCAGCCGGCCCTGCGCCAGTGCCGAAGGCTTGCGCGATCGACGAGCCGGATTGCGAAGCCTGCCAATAAGTACGCCAGGTGGGAGCGGGCTTGCCCCGCGATGGGGCCGACAACGTCGCCCCTCCCACAATGCTGAACAATAAGGTCGGGGCCACCCCGACCTCTCCCAAGGGCTCACCCCTGGGAAGCATTCCAAGTTTTTGCGTGCACAGCAGTACCCAACCGCAAGCACCGCAACCAAGATCCACCGGCCATACTGATATGGCCCTCAAGCAGGAGACCCACCATGCTGAGCTGGGACGAATTCGATAAAGACGAAGGCGAAGAAGCCGCCAAAGGCACCACCGCCACGCAAGCCGCTGCCGCAGGTATCGACAAACTCGACAGCGCCGGCGGTGTCGCCGCCCTGGAAGCCCGCGCCGTCACCGCTGACGACTCCGAAGCCGTCAAGCGCGCCAAGGCTGCCCTCGACAAGCTCGACATCGCCGAAGGCCTGGCTGAGCTGGAAGGTTCCGCTGCCCGTGTCGCGGTTGACGAAAAGCGCATGATCAACTGCCGCGCCGACCTCAACCAGCTGGTACCGTTCAAGTACGACTGGGCCTGGCAGAAGTACCTGGACGGTTGTGCCAACCACTGGATGCCGCAAGAGGTCAACATGACCGCGGACATCGCCCTGTGGAAAAACCCGGAAGGCCTGACCGACGACGAGCGTCGCATCGTCATGCGCAACCTGGGCTTCTTCTCCACCGCCGACTCCCTGGTTGCCAACAACCTGGCCCTGGCCGTGTACCGCCTGATCACCAACCCCGAGTGCCGCCAGTACATCCTGCGCCAGGCTTTCGAAGAGGCGATCCACACCCACGCCTACCAGTACTGCATCGAATCGCTGGGCATGGATGAAGGCGAGATCTTCAACATGTACCACGAGATCCCGTCGGTCGCGAAAAAAGCCGCCTGGGGCCTGAGCTACACCCGCGCGATCTCCGATCCGGAATTCAACACCGGTACCGTCGAGACCGACAAAGAACTGCTGCGCAACCTGATCGCCTACTACTGCGTTCTGGAAGGCATCTTCTTCTACTGCGGCTTCACCCAGATCCTGTCCATGGGTCGCCGCAACAAGATGACCGGCGTTGCCGAGCAGTTCCAGTACATCCTGCGTGACGAGTCCATGCACCTGAACTTCGGTATCGACGTGATCAACCAGATCAAGATCGAAAACCCGCACCTGTGGGATGCCGAAATGAAGGAAGAAGCCTCGCAGATGATCCTGCAGGGCACCCAGCTGGAAATCGAATACGCTCGCGACACCATGCCGCGCGGCGTACTGGGCATGAACGCGGCGATGATGGAGGACTACCTCAAGTTCATCGCCAACCGTCGCCTGTCGCAGATCGGCTTGAAGGAAGAGTACCCAGGTACCACCAACCCGTTCCCGTGGATGAGCGAGATCATGGACTTGAAGAAGGAGAAGAACTTCTTTGAGACTCGAGTGATTGAGTATCAGACGGGTGGGGCTTTGAGCTGGGATTGATTCTCCGCTCGAACGCTACAAGGAAGGCTGCCGCGAGGCGGCCTTTTTTGTGCGCAACAGATCTCGGCCGGTAGGAGCGGGCTTGCCCCGCGATGCAGATATACCAGCTACAGCGCATCGCGGGGCAAGCCCGCTCCTACATGCTAGGCGGTGCCCTTGGCCTGCTGTTCCAGGTGCACCTGCAAATCCGCATCGATTTGCAGTGCGCCGGCCAGTTCATCAAGGTAGGCCCGCTCTGCGTCTTGCTGGTCATCCACCAGCATTACGCTGGCCAGGTACATTTCCGCGGCCATGGCCGGGTCCCGGGCCGACTGGGCCACCTCGGCAGCATCCAGTGGCTTGCTGACTTCCGTGTCCAGCCATTGTTGCAGTTGCGGGTCGCTGGTTTGACGTTTGATTTCAGCGTAGATCAACTGTTCTTCCTGCTTGTCGATGCGTCCGTCAGCCTTGGCTGCCGCAATCAGCGCGCGCAAGATCGCGTGGCTATGGTCCTCGGCCTCGGGGCCGGACAATTGATCGACGGTACGCACCGGCTGTTGCGGGGCCGTCGCCTGGCTGCGCTGCCAGCTTTGGTAGGCCTGGAACGCCATCATGCCCAACGACGCCAGGGCGGCGTAGTTGGTGCCACCGCCGGAGCGCCCTTGGGAATAGCCGCCACCACTGCTGTTACCGCCCCCCAACAGGCCGCCCAGTAAACCACCGAGTCCGCCGCTGCCACCGCCTCCCCCGCTGCCGCCAAGCAGACCGCCCAGCAAGCCGCCCAGACCGCCCATGGGGTCTTGCGACGACATGCCGCCGCTCCCTTGTTGCGCTTGCGAGCCCTGCCCGGCCCGGAGTAATTGTTCGAGTAGATCACTGGTGTTCATGGCACCGCCCTCTGTTGGTAGTCGTTGCCCGGACAAGCAACGATAGCCCCCTCAAGGCAGCCCGTCATGACCGTCTGGCCGACGGGAAACCCGGGGCTTACCGAGTGAGTAGGTTTATGTGAGCATAGCCATCCTGCTACCCGCTGCACCCATGAGAGGCTGTATGTCGTTTTTCAACACAAGAACCCTGACGCTGACCCTGGCCGTGGTCGCCCTGCTGGGCCTGCCGAACCTGCACGCCGCCAGCAAAACCGCTGCCAAGCCGGCACCGGCAGTAAAGGTCGCGGTGCTCGGTGGCAAGTTCAGCTTCAGCCTGCCGGCAGGCTTTGACGCCAGCCCCCTGAGCGCCGATGAGCAAAACAGCGAAGGCGCTGGCGCCGTGGGCACCCTGTATGCCAATGCCAAGGAAAAGCGTGTGGTCATGGTGATCGAGAAACCGCTGCCCGAAGCCTCTCGCCCCGGCGACAACGACGATGCCTTCCTCGACGGCGCCGTCACCGGTTTCGTCGACCGCCAGAGCGCCGCGCTGCCGGACTTTCGACAAACCGGCGAAGCGCGCCTGAACCGCAACGGCCTGGGGGTGCGCCGGGTCGACAGTACGGCGACCCTGGGCGGCGGCAAAACCCTGAACAGCACCTTTATCGCAGGTTCCGGCGATCGCATGGCCGTCATCCAGGTGATATCCCGCAGTGACGATGCCAGCGGTCATGCTGCACTGGCCAAGCGAATCGCGGGTGAACCCTAGGCACCGACATCGGACTTTTCCCAGTCCAGGCAATTGCTCCCACTGAAAATCTGCTGAACACCCTTGTCCCTTTTTCAATCTGGATCGGCACAGCAATCGATAATGATTTCCACTTCGGTGGAGTTGCATCGAGACTGCATAGGATCCCGATTGATGTTCCGTCATCACCCCCACCTTCCGTCGTTGCTGTGTGCTTCATTGTTGCTGGTTGCTGTGCCTCCTGCCCTGGCCGAAGAAGCCGGGCGCAGTGTTGGGCAGTCTGCTGAAAAACGTTACTTTTCCCTGCCCGCCGGGCCGCTGGGTTTGAGCCTGGCACGTTTTGCCGAGCATGCCGGGATTCGCCTGGCGTTCGATGCGCGACTGGTCGACAAGATCCAGGCACCTCCACTGCAAGGCAATTTCAGCGCGGTGGCCGGCCTGCAACTGCTGCTCGACGGGACCGGGCTGACCTATGAAGTAGCCGATGGCGGCTATCTGATCAAGGCGCAGAAAATCGACAGCGTGAGGCTGCCCAGTACCGCGGTGACCGGCCCTGAACTGCAAGAAGAAAACCGCTTCGCCCACCCGTTCAAGCTGACCGCCGAGCAAATCGAAAAGCGCCCCCAGGCCAACAGCAACCTGACCGATCTGCTGCGCAGCCATCCACTGGTGCAGTTCTCCAATCAAAGCCAGAACGGCATGAGTCAGGGGGAAATCAAGCCCGACTCGATCTCGATCCATGGTTCACGCCCCTACCAGGGGTTGTTCAGCCTGGACGGCATGCGCATGAACAATGACCTGGACCCCGTTGATGCTGGCAACGGCGTGACCCTGGCTTCAGGCACCTCCAGCGAGCAGGGCTTTTATCTGGACAGCCGCCTGGTCGAGAGCCTCGAAGTCCATGATTCGAACATCTCCGCTCGCTACAGCGGCTTTACCGGGGGTGTGGTAGAGGCCACTTCGCGCAGTTGGCGCGGCGGTCAGGCCGGGCGGATCTACTACCGGCACACCGACGCCGACTGGAACCGCACCTTCACTGACGACAGCCTGGACTTCGACAGTGCCAATAACAGCGCCTCGCACCCCTCGCGCTTCCAGCCCAACTATCAGAAAAGCGACTATGGCTTCTGGGGCGAAACGCAGTTGGCGGAAAACCTCGGGGTGGTGGTCAGCGCTTCGCGGCGTGATTCGAAAATCCCCATGCGTGACCTCGGCGGGCTGGGCTTCGAGCTTGAGGGCGAAGAGCTGATCGGTTTCAACCATCCGGCGAGTACTCGCATGCAACGGCGCCAGTCCGACAACCTGTCGAGCAAGTTCAGTTGGTACGCCACCCCGGATACTACGGTGCACTGGACAGTGCTGTACTCAGGCTACGAGGAGCAGATGTTCCAGAACACCGTGGCCAACTCCGGTTACCACAATAGCCACGATGGCCTGGCCAGCATCCTCAAGCTGGAGCACCTGACCTCACTGGGCCAACTGGAACTCAACGCCAGCTACCGGCACCTGACCGATATTCGCGACAGCGACACCGACTACCGGGTCTCGTTGCTCGACTCCAGCGATTGGCGCAACCCTAGCACTTACGATTACGGCGGCCCCGGCAGCCTGAACAGCTACCAGGACACCCTCGAGCTGTCTGGGCAGTTTGCCTTCGACCGGATCTTCGCCGCCGGGCTTGGGCATCGCATTACCCTGGGTGCCGGGCTCAACCGCGTGGATGCGGAGTTCGAGCGCGAGCAAACCTATTACGCCGCCAACTTCACGATGATGGACGAGTTCATCAACCTGCGGCAGGTGGATGCCTTCTTCGCCGGCACCGCGAACACCCGCTACACCAGCTACCACCTGTTCGCCGAGGACGAAATGGACTGGGGACGCTTGACCGTTCGCCCCGGCCTGCGCCTGGATCGCGACGATTTCGTCGAGCGCAGCAACCTGGCGCCACGCCTGTCGGTGTCCTTCGACGCCTTCGGCAACGGCGCGACCGTACTCAAGGCCGGCGCCAACCGTTACTACGGCAGCTCAATGTTGACCTATGCGCTGTATGGCGCACAAAACGGTGGCCTCAAACACTGTTACTTCGGTTGCTGGCCGATGATTGATGAAGGCGACGGGACCTGGGACGCCACACCGGACTATGAAGGCCTGGACCAGTTGAAAACGCCTTACAGTGATGAGCTGATGCTCGGTATCGACCAGCGCTGGGGCAACAGCCTGTGGGCCTTGCAGTACGTCAACCGCAAGCACCGCGACGAAGTGCGCAGCCGGCCCAAGTACCCTGACAGCAGGGCCTCCGACAAGCGCAGCGTCAAGGAATTTGTTAACGACAGCAAAACCGACAGCGACAACGTCTACCTGAGCGTCAGCATGATCGAGCCGCTGCGCGGCTTGCACGCCGAGCACCGTTTCAGCGCCGCCCTCGCCTGGCAGAAGACGCGCAGCGACACGGCCCTGGAACTGGGCTACAGCGAAATCGACCTGAGCATGAAACTGGACCCCAGCAAGGCCTGGTTCGAGGGCAAGGTGATCGATGCCAAGGACCTGCCGGCCAGCGACTTCAACGCGCCCTGGAAACTCAACCTGGACTGGCAGGCCGATTGGCAGGACTACAGCGTGTCGCTGTTCAACCGCCTGACGTGGGAGAGCAGTCGCGATCAGGTGTACAAGCACGACACCGGCGTGGACGGCTACTACCCGTTACCTGACAGCAACCTGCGTGTCCGCAAGTACAGCTCGGCGCGGATCGGTTCGCTGTGGCGCTGGGACACCAGCCTTGAGTGGAAGCCGGCGTTCGCCCACGGCCTGGGCTTCAACGCCCAGGTCAACAACGTGCTGAACAACAAGAACCAGAGCGACACGATGTCCTGGAACGGTGGCACTTACAAAATCTACCAACCGGGCCGCCAGGTCTGGCTGGGGTTGTCCTACGACTTCTGATGTGAATCCTGATGAAACGACTTCGACAGTTCTGGGCCATCACTGCGCCCTTCTGGCGCTCGCGCGCGGCGCTGCCGGCCTGGTTGCTACTGGCGGCGGTGATCAGCCTGACGCTGCTGAGCGTGTGGTTCAGTGTGCGGATGAACCAGTGGAACGGGGACTTCTACAATGCCCTGCAAGCGCTGGACGGCAAGGCGCTGTACCCGCTGCTGTACAGCTTCGTCGGCCTGGTGATGGCAATGATTCTGGTGGTGGTGTATGCCGACTACCTGCGCAAGCTGCTGCTGATCCGCTGGCGTGGCTGGCTGACCGAACACTGGTGCGCGCGCTGGCTGTCGGCTGACAGTCATCATTATCGCCTGCAACTTACGGGCAGCGAGCCAGACAACCCGGACCAGCGGATCGCCGATGATGTGCGCCTGATGGTCGAGCATTCGCTCAAGCTGCTGGTGTCCTTCACCCGCTCAGTGGTCTCGCTGGTTTCCTTCGTCAGCATCCTCTGGAGCTTGTCGGGCGCCTTTAGCTTCAGCCTTGCCGGGCACACTTACCGGCTGCCCGGCTACATGGTCTGGACGTGCCTGGCCTACACCCTGGCCGGCATTGCCTTGACCCACTGGATCGGCGGCGCCTTGCAGGGCCTGAACGTCGGCCAGCAAAGGCGCGAGGCTGACTTGCGCAGCGCTTTGATCCTGCGCCGCCGTCATGCCGATGCCATCGCCGGCCAGCACGGCGAGGTCCAGGAGCGTGAAGCACTGCGCACGCGCTTCGCCGAAGTCATCGGCAACTGGTACCACTTGATGCGTGCCGAACGCAACCTGGCGTTCTTTACCGTTGGCTACCAGCAGACCACCCTGCTGGCACCGTTCTTCTTCGCCCTGCCCAAGTTCCTGTCCGGCGAGTTGCAACTGGGTGGGCTGATGCGCATTCAATCCGCTTTCGGCCAGGTGGCTGCGGCATTGAGCTGGTTCATCTACGCCTACCGTGATATCGCCGCCTGGTCGGCCTGCGTCGAACGCTTGCATGGTTTTGCAAGCCAACTGGACGCGCCGTTACCGGCCACGGCAGCAACGCCCATTCCAAGAGGCGATGCACTGCTGGACGCACGGCTCACCGTACAGCGTATCGACGGTTCAGCGTTGCTGCCGATGCTGCACCTGCGCCTGAAGCCAGGCACCCTGAGCGTGCTGCGCGGACGTTCCGGCCTGGGCAAATCCACCCTGCTACGCGCCCTGGCCGGCTACTGGCCGCACATCGATGGGCAACTGGCACGGCGCACACCGGTATTCTGGCTGCCACAGGATCCTTACCTCGGGGATGGGTCACTGGCCGATCTGCTCGCCTATCCAAGCCCGCCCAGCGCTTTTAGCGAAGAACGCTTGCACTGGGCGCTGGACGAAGTCGGGATGGGCCATTGGCGTGATCGACTCGCTCACTGTAGCAATTGGATGCAGCGGCTTTGCGGCGGCGAACGCCAGCGCCTGCTGGTCGCCCGCCTGCTGCTCAACCGCCCTGCCCTGCTGCTGCTCGACGAAAGCCTTTCGGCCCTTGATCCCCCGGCCGCCAGCAGCTTGCTGGGCTTGCTGCGCCGCCATCTGGTCGACAGCGCGATCCTGCTGGCCAGCCACCAACCCCATCTTGCCGAGCATGCCGACCAGGTAGTGGACCTGGACGCCCTGACTCGTCCTTCCGAGGAAGCCCTTGCCCATGAACGCTAGACCCCTTCTGACGCTGTGCATGCTGCTGGGCCTGACGGCGTGTGGCAGTAGCACAACGCCGCGCAGCGCCGCCCCATTGCCCGAGACGCCCCGTACAGAACTGCCGGTACGCCCTGAACTGCGCGACTACCATTTGCCCAACGGCCTGCGGGTCATGCTGGTACCGCGCCAGACCGACGGTGTGGAACTGCGCCTGCTGGTGGCCAGCGGTTCGCTGCAGGAGAGCACGCAGCAACGCGGCCTGGCGCATTTTGTCGAACACATGGCGTTCAAGGGCAGCCGCAACTTCCCCGGCAAGGCTGGCCTGGCCGCACTGGAACGCCTGGGGATGAGCCTGGGCCCTGACATCAACGCCGCGACGAGCTTCAACAGTACTCTGTACAAGATTTCCCTGGCAGACGACGACACTGCCCACGCCGATCTGGCCCTGCGGCTGATGGCTGACTGGGCGTCACAGCTCAGTTTCGATTCAGCGGCATTTGAAGCCGAGCGCGAAGTGATCGTCGAAGAATGGCGGCTGCGCCAGGGCGTCGGCCAGCGTATCAATCAACAACTCGACGACCTTCTGTACCAGGACAGCGACTACCAACAACGCAGCCCCATCGGCGACCTGGAGGTCATTCGGCATGCCCCGCTGGAGCAGGCACAGGCTTTTTACCGCGACTGGTACCAACCCCAGCGCATGACCTTGCTGCTGGTCGGGCGCTTCGATGAGGCGCAACTGCGCCAGCGCATCGATACCCTGTTCGCCGGCCAGCCGCGCGGAACCGCGCCACCGGCAAGCACGGCCCAGTTTCGCGATACCAAGGCATTGCGCGTAGCCTCGGTGTTCGATGCCGAACAGAGCCAGCGTCTGCTGCAACTGGTCCTGCAACGCACTCTGCCTGCCACGCTGGACAGCCAGAACGGCCAATGGCGTGATCTGATCGATGCCTTGTGGCTGAGTGTGCTGGATGAGCGCCTTGACCTGCTGGTCGAGCAAGGGCTGTTCAACCAGGCCGGCGTTACAGAACGCGCCACCCTGCTTGACGCTCGCCGCGGCCAGTACCGGATGCTGCTGCACCCACGCGACGGCAACTATGCCAAGGCCGCCGAGGTGTTGTTCACTGAACTGCAGCGCATGGCCCAACATCCTGTGAGCGTGCAAGAACTCGAAGCGGCCAAGCAACGCCTGCAGGAAAAGCTCGAGCAGCAGGCTGCTGGCCAACAACGTTACGCCAACCAGGTGCTGGCCGATGGCCTGGCGCAAGCCGTCGAGTTCCAGATGCCACTGTTCGACAAGCGTCAACAATGGCAAATCACGCAAGCCTGGTTGCCAACGATAGGGGTACTCCATCTGCAGGCGGCCGTCAGCGAACTGCTGGCCGAGGCATCGCCACGACTGGCCCTGGTAGGTCCTCAGGGCGATGCTCCAAAGTCCGACGATGGCCAATGGGCCGCACGCTGGCACAAAGCCTTGTCCAGCCAGCCTGGGCCGTTTCCCTATAGCGCAACAACCCAGCAACTGACGCTGAAGACGCCCGTTCAAGGCAGCCTGAGCAAAGCCGCTGCCCTGCCGGAAGTGGGCGCGGTGCAATGGCATCTGGGCAATGGCCTGCGGATCATCGTCAAGTCCGATTCGACCCTGCAGGACAATGTGCGCCTGGAGCTGCGCCAGAGCGGCGGCACTTCGCTGGAGGACATCCACCAGGCCGGCCTCGCCAACTGGGCCACGGGCCTGGCCGAGCGCAGTGGCTACGGTAATTATTCAGCCTTGCAGCTGGCACGCCTGGGGCAAGCCAGCCAGGTGCAACTGCAACCGTTCAGCGAAAGCCTGTTCCACGGAATGCGCGGCAGCGCACCGGCCGACCAGCTCGAACCGCTGTTCAAACTGCTGCACCTGAAGCTATCGGCACCGCGCTTCGATCCCCAGCGGCTGGAGGAAATGCGCCAGCGTTACGCCGCAAGCCTGGACAACATGCCCGGGGAGCGGCGCTTCATGGATGCGATCAACCGCACCGCCTATAGCAACGGCGAGCGCCTGGTCAGCGATGCCCAGGGCCCCTGGCGAGACTTCAACGCCGAGCAGTTGCGCCAGGCCTATCACGGATTGTTCGGCATACGTCAGGGCATGACCCTGGTGGTGTCTGGCCCAGTGGACCTGGCTCGCCTGGAACAGCTTTCGCGCACCTGGCTGGCCAGCCTGCCGACGGCGCCAGGGCCTTTGCTGCACTGGCGTGACCTGGGTGTGCAGCCACTGCAGCAAAGCCTGCAGCAAGAATACGCCTGGTCGAGCAGCCCCAAGACCATGGTCAATCTGCTCTACAGCAACCCGGCACAGTGGCGTGCGGAAGATGCCCTGGCACTGCAACTGGTGGATAAAGTGGCCAACCAGCGTTTACGCCAGGCCATTCGCGATGAGGCGTCGGGGGTGTACGCCATTGGTTTCAGCCAGTTGCTGGCACGCTTGCCGTCGGCCTATTACCTGGCGCGGTTGAACTTCACCGCCTCCCCCGAGCGCGCCGAAGCACTGACCGCCAAGGCGCAAACCGTGCTGAGCGAGTTGGCCGAGCACGGGATCAGCCAAGCCGAACTGCAACAGGCCCGCCAGGCGCTGCTCAACGAGCAGGTTCAGCAACGTCGCAGCGCCGTCTACTGGAGTGAAGCACTGGCGCAGGTGGCGATGGTCGACAACGATTTCCGCAGCCTGGCTCAAGCCCCAGAGCGTTTGCACAAGCTCGAGTTATCCAGGGTCAACGCGCTGTGTCGCCAACTGCTGGGACGCCACCCCAAGTTGTTCGAGTTGACACCTGAGCACGCAAACCTTCAGGCGACCGGGACCAGCGTCGCCCAGTAACGGGTACGGTACTGCATCTTCACCGGCAGCACCTGGCTCAGGGTCGCCAGTACCTGTTCCGGGTTTTTCAGGTCAAAGACACCTGAAACACGCAGTTCTGCGACCTTCGGGTCGCAGTACAGCCGGCCGCTGCGGTAGCGGTCCAGTTCCTGGGTGAACTCTGCCAGGCGCATACCATCACTGATCAGCAAGCCACGGGTCCAGGCATCCGAGGCCAGGGGCAGTTCCTGGCGACGGCTATCATTGCCCGAGAACAACAGTTGCTGGCCACCTTCAAGACGCTGCTCCTGGGCGCCATGGATGACACTGAGCTGCCCCTGATAAACACAGACACGCTGCAGATCGCCCTCCAGGGCTCGGACCGCAAAGCGCGCCTGGCCAGCCCAAAGTCGCGCTTGAGGTAACTGGACCTGAGTGGACTCGGCCAACACCTGGCGCGAGTCGACCATGATCTCGCCCTTGAGCAGCGCAATCCGGGTGCCTTCGCGGTCATGGCGGATATCCAGTGCCGTGGCGGTGTTCATGGCCAGGTGCAAGTGATTGTCCAACGTCAGTTGGCGCAGTTCACCGGTACCGGTGTGGTAGTCCGTGCTCAGTTCCGGCCAGGCCAGGCGTTGCCCGCTGTAAGCCAGCACGCCGGTACCTGCGAACAACAGGCAGAGTTTGCCGACAACTGCACGGCGAGATGCGTGGACCGGTGTCGCCTGCAAGGAATGCAGCAGAAGCCGCCCCTGGGCACCTGACAAGCGCTGGCCAAGCGTCTCGACGCGCAGCCAGGCTTCACGATTGTGCTCACTGGCTGCCAACCAGGCCTGCCAATGGCTGTGCCGCGGGTCGTCATCCAGTACTTCGCGCAACTCGATGAGCCAGTCCAGCGCTTCGCTCAGGCTCTGCTGTTCGCCACGTGGCGCGCTCATGCCTCCAGCTCCAGTTCCAGCTCCAGGCAACGCAACAGGGCGGTGTGCATGTACTTCTTGATCGAACTGACGGTGACACCCAGGCGTTCGGCAGCTTGCGCGTATTTCAGGCCGTCCACCTGGCAGAGCAGGAAGGCCTGACGCACTTTCACCGGCAAACTGGTAAGCATTCGATCCAGGGCATACAGGGTTTCGAGGATCGAGCAGGTCAGCTCAGGCGACGCACCCAGGGCTTCAGGCATCTGCTGCAGGGTTGTCAGGTAGGCACGTTCGAGTTCCTTGCGACGCACCTTGTCGACCATCAGACCGTGGGCGATGGTCCTGAGAAAGGCTCGCGGTTCACGCAGGTCATCAAGGTTGCGGTTGAGTACCTTGACGAAGATGTCATGCGCCAGGTCAGCAGCGTCGCTGGAGCAGCCCAAACGTTGTTGCAACCATCCCTTGAGCCAGCCGCAATGTTCCCGATAGAGGCTGACGACTACTTCCTTGGTATGCATGATCATCTAGACACAAGAAATAATCGTTAATGATAATCATTATTTATACTGAATGGAAAGCTGAACCTCACTTCCATAATCATCACGACACCGCGAAGCGCTCCATTACGGCCTCAATGAATCGACGCAGTTTGGCGGTTCGCTGCCGGTTGGCCGTGTACAGCAGATGCATCGGTCGACTGGGCGCCTGGTAATCAACCAGCACCCGCACCAGCTCGCCACTGCACAGCGCTGGTCGAAGAAAGTCCTCAGGGCCCAGTACGATGCCAAAGCCATCAAGCGCCGCCGACATCAGTGCCCTGCTCTCGTTGACCTGCAAACGGCTGCTTACCTGGACCTTGTGTACCGTATCGCCCTGGATGAACTGCCATTGCTGGTCGGCGGGGCGTGACCAGTAGGCATACCCCAGGCATTCATGCTCATGCAGATCGGCGGGTTTTTGCGGTACACCACGCGCCGCCAGATATGCCGGCGCGGCACAAGTCACCAGCCGATAGGGGGCAAGCGGCCTTGCAGTCAGGCTGGACGTGCTCAGCGGACCGATGCGAAACGCCACCTCGAAGCCCTCCTCCACCAGGTCAACGAGACGGTCAGTCAAATGCAGGTCTATCTCGACCTGCGGGTACTGACGCAAAAAGTCGGTCACCAGCGGCATCAGGCTGTAGGAGCCAAAGGTCACCGGCGCGCTGACCTTCAGTTTGCCCCGAGGCATGTCGTTCATGATCTGCGCCAGGGAATCGGCTGCCTGCGCCTCGCCGAGGATATGCTTGCAGCGCTCGTAGTAAGCGCTGCCAAGCTGGGTCAGGCTCTGCCGCCGAGTAGTACGGTTGAGCAAGCGAGCGCCCAGGCGCTGCTCAAGAGCGGCCACGTGCTTGGCGACCATCTGTGCTGACATGCCCAGACGCAGCGCCGCGCTGGCGTAGGAGCCGGCTTCGGCCGCCACGACAAAGGCTTCCATGCTGGTCAGACGATCCATGATTCCATACTCCTGGTAACGACACTTGATCCAGATCGATAATTTATCTCCATCTGGTTGCCAATCATCATATCCGCTCCTATCAAGCAACGGAGCAAGGACATGCGTATCGGCATAATCGGGGCGGGCTTTATCGGTCGGGCAGTGGCACAGCTGGCGCTGGCGGCCGGGCATGAGGTGATGCTCAGCAACTCACGTGGGCCGCAGACCATGAGTAGCGTGCGCAGCGGCATTGCTGGCTGTGAAGTGGGCAATGCAGAGGAGGCTGCGCGATTCGCTGAGCTGGCATTGGTGGCGATTCCCTTCGCCCACTACCATAGCGTGCCGGCCCGGTGGTTGGAGGGCAAGATCGTCATGGACGCCAATAACTACTACCCGGATCGTGACGGCCGTTTTCCCGCGCTGGACAGATTCGAAACCACTACCACTCGTCTGCTGGCCGAGCACCTGCCAGGTTCGCGTGTGGTGAAGGTGTTCAACGCGATTCTTGCTCAGGACCTGGAGAAAGACGCACGTTTGCGGGGCGCCGCGGATCGGCGTGCCCTGCCCATTGCCGGCGACGATGGTGAAGCGAAATCGGTGGTGAGTACGCTGCTCGATGACCTGGGCTACGACGCGGTTGATGCCGGAGGCCTGGATGACAGCTGGCGGTTCGAACGGGCCAAGCCGGCTTATTGCATTCCCTTTGGTGTAGAGGGATTGAAGCTGGCGTTGGCACAAGCCGAGCGTGAGATTGAAGTACCTGAAGGTGCCTGGCGGCGTGAAGCCACAGTGTCCGGGCCAATCTGATCCGTATTTTGTAGCGTCATCTGAATCTGTTTCGGTAACAGCGCCAGAGGGAAAATGTTCCTGCGCCTCGCTCTACCGGGCGTATTTCGCGGCTGCAGCCTGGCGCTGCACCGCAAACCTTCATCTGGAGCGCTCAATGGGTAAGCTTGCATTCTTCGTCGTGGGTTTTCTGGCGCTGGCCATTGCGATTGGCGCACTTGGAACCATCTCCCCGCTGTAACCAACACTGATCTCCAAGCGTGTGACTCAAGCCTGCGGCACCGCATTGACGATGGCGCCGCATCTGCCGCCAACCTGTGCGAAAATAGAGGGCTTTTGTTCATATGTTTGGAGATGTACAGCTTGGTAATGCACTACTCAACCAGCAGCGACACCGTCGCCTGCGGTCGCGCCGGTAATAACCTCACCAGCACCTCCACCCCTGACCTGGTTTCCTGCAAATCCTGTCAGCGGTCCCTGGTCAAGACGGATTCGCCGGCTTCGGCCAAGAAATCCACCCCATCCCTGGCAGAGCTGCGCAAACAGCGTACAGCCAATGCCAGCCCTGCCCCTAGCATGTTCTGCTTCAAAGCCAACTGGCGTGCACGCCTGACCAGCCTGCCCGGCAGCAGCCGCCTGCCGCGTGGCGCGGTGCCTCAGCGCTTTGTCTGAGCGACCTGCCTGAGATCACGTGGGGCCCGCGGCTCCCACGTGATCTTCCCCCTTGGATCTATATACACCGGATCTGTGGGAGCGGGCCTTGCCCCGCGATAGCTCTCTGTCAGGTACATCGCATCGCGGGGCAAGTCGGGTCGCCGCATCGCCGCTCCCACAGCCCCGTAGATTTTTGTGAGCGCGGAAAAGACAAAACCCCTACCTGCATGCGCAGATAGGGGTTTCGGAATTTAATCTTGACGATGACCTACTCTCACATGGGGAAACCCCACACTACCATCGGCGATGCATCGTTTCACTTCTGAGTTCGGGATGGGATCAGGTGGTTCCAATGCTCTATGGTCGTCAAGAAATTCTGTTGCCAGAAGGTCTTGTTTAAGACACTCCAGCGAATCGGGTATGTGATGGTTTGTGAGGTACAAATTCTCGGCTTTGTGTCTTCACAACACCGCAATCTGATGCTCTTTCGAGTAGTCAAATTGCTTGGGTGTTATATGGTCAAGCCTCACGGGCAATTAGTATTGGTTAGCTCAACGCCTCACAGCGCTTACACACCCAACCTATCAACGTCGTAGTCTTCGACGGCCCTTCAGGGAGCTCAAGGCTCCAGTGAGATCTCATCTTGAGGCAAGTTTCCCGCTTAGATGCTTTCAGCGGTTATCTCTTCCGAACATAGCTACCCGGCAATGCCACTGGCGTGACAACCGGAACACCAGAGGTTCGTCCACTCCGGTCCTCTCGTACTAGGAGCAGCCCCTCTCAAATCTCAAACGTCCACGGCAGATAGGGACCGAACTGTCTCACGACGTTCTAAACCCAGCTCGCGTACCACTTTAAATGGCGAACAGCCATACCCTTGGGACCGGCTTCAGCCCCAGGATGTGATGAGCCGACATCGAGGTGCCAAACACCGCCGTCGATATGAACTCTTGGGCGGTATCAGCCTGTTATCCCCGGAGTACCTTTTATCCGTTGAGCGATGGCCCTTCCATACAGAACCACCGGATCACTAAGACCTACTTTCGTACCTGCTCGACGTGTCTGTCTCGCAGTCAAGCGCGCTTTTGCCTTTATACTCTACGACCGATTTCCGACCGGTCTGAGCGCACCTTCGTACTCCTCCGTTACTCTTTAGGAGGAGACCGCCCCAGTCAAACTACCCACCATACACTGTCCTCGATCCGGATAACGGACCTGAGTTAGAACCTCAAAGTTGCCAGGGTGGTATTTCAAGGATGGCTCCACGCGAACTGGCGTCCACGCTTCAAAGCCTCCCACCTATCCTACACAAGCAAATTCAAAGTCCAGTGCAAAGCTATAGTAAAGGTTCACGGGGTCTTTCCGTCTAGCCGCGGATACACTGCATCTTCACAGCGATTTCAATTTCACTGAGTCTCGGGTGGAGACAGCGCCGCCATCGTTACGCCATTCGTGCAGGTCGGAACTTACCCGACAAGGAATTTCGCTACCTTAGGACCGTTATAGTTACGGCCGCCGTTTACCGGGGCTTCGATCAAGAGCTTCGCGTTAGCTAACCCCATCAATTAACCTTCCGGCACCGGGCAGGCGTCACACCCTATACGTCCACTTTCGTGTTTGCAGAGTGCTGTGTTTTTAATAAACAGTCGCAGCGGCCTGGTATCTTCGACCGGCATGGGCTTACGGAGCAAGTCCTTCACCCTCACCGGCGCACCTTCTCCCGAAGTTACGGTGCCATTTTGCCTAGTTCCTTCACCCGAGTTCTCTCAAGCGCCTTGGTATTCTCTACCCAACCACCTGTGTCGGTTTGGGGTACGGTTCCTGGTTACCTGAAGCTTAGAAGCTTTTCTTGGAAGCATGGCATCAACCACTTCGTCGCCTAATGGCAACTCGTCATCAGCTCTCGGCCTTAAGATCCCGGATTTACCTAAGATCTCAGCCTACCACCTTAAACTTGGACAACCAACGCCAAGCTGGCCTAGCCTTCTCCGTCCCTCCATCGCAATAACCAGAAGTACAGGAATATTAACCTGTTTTCCATCGACTACGCTTTTCAGCCTCGCCTTAGGGACCGACTAACCCTGCGTCGATTAACGTTGCGCAGGAAACCTTGGTCTTTCGGCGTGGGAGTTTTTCACTCCCATTGTCGTTACTCATGTCAGCATTCGCACTTCTGATACCTCCAGCAAGCTTCTCAACTCACCTTCACAGGCTTACAGAACGCTCCTCTACCGCGTCACCTAAGTGACACCCGTAGCTTCGGTGTATGGTTTGAGCCCCGTTACATCTTCCGCGCAGGCCGACTCGACTAGTGAGCTATTACGCTTTCTTTAAAGGGTGGCTGCTTCTAAGCCAACCTCCTAGCTGTCTAAGCCTTCCCACATCGTTTCCCACTTAACCATAACTTTGGGACCTTAGCTGACGGTCTGGGTTGTTTCCCTTTTCACGACGGACGTTAGCACCCGCCGTGTGTCTCCCATGCTCGGCACTTGTAGGTATTCGGAGTTTGCATCGGTTTGGTAAGTCGGGATGACCCCCTAGCCGAAACAGTGCTCTACCCCCTACAGTGATACATGAGGCGCTACCTAAATAGCTTTCGAGGAGAACCAGCTATCTCCGAGCTTGATTAGCCTTTCACTCCGATCCACAGGTCATCCGCTAACTTTTCAACGGTAGTCGGTTCGGTCCTCCAGTCAGTGTTACCTAACCTTCAACCTGCCCATGGATAGATCGCCCGGTTTCGGGTCTATACCCAGCGACTAAACGCGCTATTAACACTCGCTTTCGCTACGCCTCCCCTATTCGGTTAAGCTCGCCACTGAATATAAGTCGCTGACCCATTATACAAAAGGTACGCAGTCACCTAACAAGTAGGCTCCCACTGCTTGTACGCATACGGTTTCAGGATCTATTTCACTCCCCTCTCCGGGGTTCTTTTCGCCTTTCCCTCACGGTACTGGTTCACTATCGGTCAGTCAGTAGTATTTAGCCTTGGAGGATGGTCCCCCCATATTCAGACAAAGTTTCTCGTGCTCCGTCCTACTCGATTTCATGACCAAGAGATTTTCGCGTACAGGGCTATCACCCACTATGGCCGCACTTTCCAGAGCGTTCCGCTAATCTCAAAGCCACTTAAGGGCTAGTCCCCGTTCGCTCGCCACTACTAAGGGAATCTCGGTTGATTTCTTTTCCTCAGGGTACTTAGATGTTTCAGTTCCCCTGGTTCGCCTCTTGCACCTATGTATTCAGTACAAGATACTCAGCTTATGCTGAGTGGGTTCCCCCATTCAGAGATCTCCGGATCAAAGTCTGTTTGCCGACTCCCCGAAGCTTATCGCAGGCTACCACGTCTTTCATCGCCTCTGACTGCCAAGGCATCCACCGTATGCGCTTCTTCACTTGACCATATAACCCCAAGCAATCTGGTTATACTGTGAAGACAACATTCGCCGAAAATTTGTAATCACTCACAAATTTTACCTTAGCCTGAACACACACCAGTGAAAGTGCTGTCCAGTCTATCTTTCTATCACATACCCAAATTTTTAAAGAACGATTCTGAAAAAGTTCAGAAATCAATATTCGAAGCGAATATTCATTTCTAAGCTTTGACATGGTAACAAAGGGGTGGTGGAGCCAAGCGGGATCGAACCGCTGACCTCCTGCGTGCAAGGCAGGCGCTCTCCCAGCTGAGCTATGGCCCCAACAAGAAACTGGTGGGTCTGGGCAGATTCGAACTGCCGACCTCACCCTTATCAGGGGTGCGCTCTAACCAACTGAGCTACAGACCCAGTCAAGAGCTGTTACCGATATCGTCTTCTTCAATGAATCAAGCAATTCGTGTGGGAGCTCATAAGACAGCTGATGTCTGTCGATTAAGGAGGTGATCCAGCCGCAGGTTCCCCTACGGCTACCTTGTTACGACTTCACCCCAGTCATGAATCACACCGTGGTAACCGTCCTCCCGAAGGTTAGACTAGCTACTTCTGGTGCAACCCACTCCCATGGTGTGACGGGCGGTGTGTACAAGGCCCGGGAACGTATTCACCGCGACATTCTGATTCGCGATTACTAGCGATTCCGACTTCACGCAGTCGAGTTGCAGACTGCGATCCGGACTACGATCGGTTTTGTGAGATTAGCTCCACCTCGCGGCTTGGCAACCCTCTGTACCGACCATTGTAGCACGTGTGTAGCCCAGGCCGTAAGGGCCATGATGACTTGACGTCATCCCCACCTTCCTCCGGTTTGTCACCGGCAGTCTCCTTAGAGTGCCCACCATAACGTGCTGGTAACTAAGGACAAGGGTTGCGCTCGTTACGGGACTTAACCCAACATCTCACGACACGAGCTGACGACAGCCATGCAGCACCTGTGTCAGAGTTCCCGAAGGCACCAATCCATCTCTGGAAAGTTCTCTGCATGTCAAGGCCTGGTAAGGTTCTTCGCGTTGCTTCGAATTAAACCACATGCTCCACCGCTTGTGCGGGCCCCCGTCAATTCATTTGAGTTTTAACCTTGCGGCCGTACTCCCCAGGCGGTCAACTTAATGCGTTAGCTGCGCCACTAAAATCTCAAGGATTCCAACGGCTAGTTGACATCGTTTACGGCGTGGACTACCAGGGTATCTAATCCTGTTTGCTCCCCACGCTTTCGCACCTCAGTGTCAGTATGAGCCCAGGTGGTCGCCTTCGCCACTGGTGTTCCTTCCTATATCTACGCATTTCACCGCTACACAGGAAATTCCACCACCCTCTGCCCTACTCTAGCTCGCCAGTTTTGGATGCAGTTCCCAGGTTGAGCCCGGGGATTTCACATCCAACTTAACGAACCACCTACGCGCGCTTTACGCCCAGTAATTCCGATTAACGCTTGCACCCTCTGTATTACCGCGGCTGCTGGCACAGAGTTAGCCGGTGCTTATTCTGTCGGTAACGTCAAAATACTCACGTATTAGGTAAGTACCCTTCCTCCCAACTTAAAGTGCTTTACAATCCGAAGACCTTCTTCACACACGCGGCATGGCTGGATCAGGCTTTCGCCCATTGTCCAATATTCCCCACTGCTGCCTCCCGTAGGAGTCTGGACCGTGTCTCAGTTCCAGTGTGACTGATCATCCTCTCAGACCAGTTACGGATCGTCGCCTTGGTGAGCCATTACCTCACCAACTAGCTAATCCGACCTAGGCTCATCTGATAGCGCAAGGCCCGAAGGTCCCCTGCTTTCCCCCGTAGGGCGTATGCGGTATTAGCGTTCCTTTCGAAACGTTGTCCCCCACTACCAGGCAGATTCCTAGGTATTACTCACCCGTCCGCCGCTGAATCGAAGAGCAAGCTCTTCTCATCCGCTCGACTTGCATGTGTTAGGCCTGCCGCCAGCGTTCAATCTGAGCCATGATCAAACTCTTCAGTTCAATACTGCTTGGGTTTTGAGAAAACCCTAAACTTGGCTCAGCAATCTCAAATGACTTACTTTCAAATCTTTCGATTTTCGTGTAGCCACTTGTGATGCTGATAATCTTTTTGACTATCAGTCTGAACTCACAAGCACCCACACGAATTGCTTGATTCAGTTGTTAAAGAGCGGTTGGTTAAGAGCTTTTCGTCTCAACCGAGGCGCGCATTCTACGCTTTCCTCAGGATCTGTCAAGCGTTTATTTTGAAGTTTTTCGTTTCACTTCAAGCACTTGACTCGCTGCGATCTCTCGTTAGCGGGAGGCGAATTCTACAGCGTTTCAATCCGCTGTCAACCGCCTTTTTTCACCGCTAGCGATCTTTCGATCGAAGCCCTTCCAACACCACCCTGAACTGCTAACTCATTGAAACTCAAGGAGTTTTAAGTTCCGACTGCGCCGGAAGTGGGGCGAATTATAGAGAAACCAAATCGGACGTCAAGGGCTAATTTGAAAACCATTAAACAAAGGCATAATCACTCGCTTTATATAGATAGAAGCGCCGGAAAAGGAGGTCGCCATGTTCGAACCTTACGTACAACGCTGGGAGCTGATCGCTGATGGAGAGCCGATCATCACCCATAGCAGTCATTTGCTACCCGTCCTTTATAGAGGCAAGGCGGCAATGCTCAAGGTTGCCCATGAGCCGGAGGAGCAATTCGGCGCCCTGTTGATGAAGTGGTGGGACGGTAATGGCGCCGCCGCAGTCCTGCAGCATGCCGATCACGGTTTGTTGCTTGAGCGCGCGCAAGGCCCCAACTCCCTGACCGCTTACGCCGAGCAGGGACGTGACGCCGAAGCCACGCGCATCCTCTGTGCGGCCATCGCACGCTTGCACGCCCCACGTCACAAACCGCTACCGCCCCTGGTCGAGTTACGCCCCTGGTTTGCCGGCTTGTGGCCAGCCGCCGAACAACAGGGAGGCCTGTATCAATCCTGTGCCGATATCGCCCGGCAGTTGCTCGACTCCCCCCAGGAAGAATGCGTGCTGCATGGCGACATACACCACGCCAACATTCTCGACTTCGGTGAAAAAGGCTGGCTGGCCATCGATCCCAAGCGTTTGTACGGCGAGCGCGCATTCGACTACGCCAATCTTTTCTGCGACCCCAGCCACGCCATCGCTACCAACCCAGTGCTGTTTCATCAACGCTTGCAGATTGTTTGTCAAGTGGCCGACCTGCCCCGCCAGCGCATGCTGCAATGGATCATCGCCTGGGGTGGCTTATCGGCGGCCTGGTTCCTGGAGGATGACTTGTTTGAGGACGCGCGCACGCCCCTGAGTGTCGCGCAACTGGCACTCGACACGCTGCAGGCAGGCAACTAATCAACGTGGCGTCGATCTGTAGATAAGGCACCCTACACAAGAGCCACCGCCATGAGCCAAGCGCAAAGCGGCAAAACCCCGGGCCTGTCTGCGGACGAAGAGCAGGAAGTCAGCAATAACCAGCCACCCCGCGCGGCGGTGTTGCACGAGATCATTCGTTACCAGGGTGACCAGGAACTTGAACGTACCCTCGCCGCACTGTTCTGGTCGGCGCTGGCCGCCGGGTTGACCATGGGCCTGTCGCTGATGGCCATGGGGCTGTTCTATTCACGCTTGCCGGCAGATGACAGCAGTCAGGTGATCGCCAGCCTCGGTTACTCGGCGGGATTCCTTGCAGTGATCCTGGCCCGCCAGCAACTGTTTACCGAAAACACCCTGACCGCCGTGCTGCCGGTGATGACCGAACCGAGCATGCGTAATTTCGGGCGTTTGCTGCGTTTATGGTCAGTTGTACTGCTCGGCAACCTGGCTGGCACCATCCTGGTGGCCTACGTGATGCTCAACTTGCCGATCTTCGACAGCAAGACCGACATCGCCTTCCTCGACGTCGGCCGCAAGGTCATGGAGAACGACCTGAACCAGATGTTCGCCAAAGGGATCATCTCCGGCTGGATGATCGCCACCATGGTCTGGATGATCCCGTCGATGGAGAGCGCCAAGGTCTGGATCATCCTGATGATCACTTACCTGATGGCCCTGGGTGATTTCACCCATATCGTGGTCGGCTCTGTGGAAGTGTCATACCTGGTGTGGGCCGGCGAAGCCAGCTGGGCCACATTCTGGCTGGACTTCGCCGTACCGACCCTGGTCGGCAACATCATTGGCGGCAGCTTTATTTTCGCCCTGATCAGCCACGCGCAGGTGCGCAGCGACAGTGGCAAACCACCCTCTGCCGATCAGCAAAAATCGCCGTCGACAAGCAGCAAAACCTAAGGTTCTCGCGCCGCCAGCACCCGTTCGCCGCCCTTGCGCAGTTCGCGCTGGGGCTTGGACTGCCACCAGGCTGGCCCGCTATGGGGCTGCTCGATGCTGACCCGTTCGCCAATCTGCGGTGTGCTCAATTGCACCTGGGCTGCGTTGGCCAAGGCCAGGATGCGGTCGAGAGGTTCATGCCAGCTGTGGCTGGACAGGTCAAAGGTTGCGTTATGGATCGGCAACATCCAGCGCCCGCGCAGGTCCAGGTGCGCCTGCAGACTCTGCTCGGGCTGCATGTGCACATCGGGCCAGTTGACGTTGTAGGCGCCGGTTTCGATCAGGGTCAGGTCGAAGGGGCCGTACTGCTTGCCGATGGCCTTGAAGCCGTCGAAGTAACCGGTGTCGCCACTGAAAAACACCTTCAGTTGCTCATCGATGATCACCCAGGACGCCCACAGGGTACTGTTGCTGTCGAACAGACCGCGCCCGGAAAAATGCTGCGCGGGGGTTGCGACTAAACGCACGCCTTCGACGCTGGTTTCCTGCCACCAGTCCAGCTGCCGGACCTTGGCCGCCGGCACACCCCAGCCAATCAGGATGTCCCCCACGCCCAACGGCGTGATGAAGTGCTCGGCGCGCTCTGCCAGTTGGCGGATGGCCTGCTCGTCGAGGTGATCAAAATGGTCGTGAGACAAGATCACCGCGGTGAGTGGCGGTAATTCGTCAAGCTTCAGTGGCGGCGGATGAAAACGCCGCGGGCCGGCCCATTGCACGGGCGAGGCGCGTTCAGCGAACACCGGGTCGGTAATGAAGAAGCGCTCGCGCAGTTTCAACAGTACCGTGGAATGCCCCAGGCGCCAGACGCTGTGGTCCGGCGCCTCGAGCAACTGCAGGCGGCTCAGGGGTTGCACGGCGATGCTGACACTGGGACGGGTGTCGGCAGGCTTTTTCAGAAACAGGTACTTCAAGCCGATGCGCAGTTTTTTCAACATGCCGTCCTGCGGCAACTGCGCCTGGTTGTGGTAACGCCCATCCTGGCGTTGCGCCGGTTCACCGGCCTGTGGGGTCAGCGGTGCCATGAGCAGAAACACTCCAAGGATGAAGGTAAGTTTCATGTTACCCCACAGTGATTGGATCAACCGTGAAATGGCTTGTAAGGCCATTTTTCAATAGCCTGCGATTGTTCAACAATATTGGCAGAATTTATGCGATAAACGGCGCCCCCGGAACAGACCAGCATCCATGATGGAAAAAAGAAGCGGCAAGGGACTTTCATTTGTCAGGAGGATCTACCTGCCGCGCATCATCGGCCTGGGGATCGGCATGCTCAGCGTCATGGCAGGGATCGCCAACCTTGCCCTACCCTCCTGGGTTTGGGGCCTGCTGCTGTTCAACGGCCTGGTCTGGCCGCACCTGGCCTATCAACTGGCCCTGCGCGCCAACGTCCCCTATCACGGCGAGTACCGCAACCTGCAACTGGACTCGCTGATGGGCGGGTTCTGGACCGCTACCCTGCAATTCAACCCGCTACCGAGCGTGACCATCCTGGCAATGATGGCCATGAACAACTTCGCCGCCGGTGGTCAGCGCCTGTTTTTCAAAGGCCTGTTGATCCAGGGCCTGGGCATGCTGCTGTCGATTGCCTTGTTCGGCCCCGGGCTGCAACTGCACGCCACCACCCTGCAGGTTTATGCCTGCCTGCCGATGCTGACCCTTTACCCCATGGCCGTCGGCTGGGTGTGCTACAGCCTGGCAATGAAGCTGGCCGAACATAAACGTCGCCTGAGCGCACTGAGCCGCACCGACAGCCTGACTGGCCTGCTCAACCACGGCTCATGGAAAGACCTGCTGCAGCTCAAGTTCCAGATTTGCCAGCAACAACGGCGCGACGCGGTGATCGCGATCATCGACATCGATCACTTCAAGACCATCAACGACACCTATGGCCACGTGGTCGGCGATTGTGTCCTGCATCAGTTGAGCAATGAACTCAAGCGCACCCTGGGCGAGGACGATCTGGCCGGGCGCTACGGCGGCGACGAGTTCTGTGTGATCCTGCCGGACACCCGCCTGGACAGCGCAAGGCAAAGCATGGAGCGACTGCGCGAGCGGGTCGGCAGCTACCGCAACCCGCAGTTGCCGGACCTGCGCATCAGCCTGAGTATTGGCCTGGCCAGTTGCAACGATGCCCTGCCCGACCCGGAAGCCTGGCTCAATGAAGCCGACAAAGCGCTGTACCGCGCCAAGAAAGCCGGGCGTAACCAGGTCAATTTCGCCCATTGCGACCTCACCACGCTGAAGCTGGCCTATCCTGAGTGAACCTTCGTCCGTGCGGCATGGCCGCCGGATGCAGCTCAACAAGGATCAGCCCGCGCATGGACAGGATTGCCGACGCTCCGCCAACCAGCCAACGCCCGAGCCTGCAGACGGGCAAGCTCATCAAAGCCATCGCCGCGCTGTTCGCCTTGGCCTGCCTGATTGCTCTGGGAGCGTTGATCAACATCGCGACCATACTCAATACCAACGAGCGGGATAAAAGCAGCTTTTACGCCCACAAAGCCCTGGACCAGCGCCTGGAGTCATCGCGCCAGTTTCTCTCCAGCTATGCGGTGTGGAACGCCGCCTACGATCATCTCAATGGCAGCCCCGACCTGCACTGGGCCTATGAAGAGAAGAACGTCGGCGACTCGCTGTACGGCGCCAGCGGCTATGAAGGGGTATTCGTCGTCGATGACCAGACCACCAAGTACGCCCTGTTCAAGGGCCAGTTGAGCAAGGCGCCGGCCAGCACCTATATAGAGAATCCGTTGGCGCCGATCATTGCCAAGGCGCGCAACGTCGCTGCCGAGCGCCAGCAGATCACCGAGCACGTGCTGTTCAATGGCTGGCCGGCAGTGCTGGTGGCCGCGGCCATTCGCCCGGATGATGAAGTGCTGTCAATCGATCCGCAAACCACCTCAGTCATGCTTTTTGTCGATCAACTGACCCCGGAAAAACTCACACACCTGGGCACCGGCGTCGGCCTGGCCGGCATGCACATCGAAAAAGCCGACGCACCGCTGGCCGATCAACCCAGTTTGCTGCTGGGCGATACCGGCTACCGGCTCGACTGGATTACCCCGCGTCCGGGCGATCAGTTGCTTTGGGCGGTCTTGCCGCCGCTGCTCGGCGCCATGCTGGTACTGGGCTTGCTGATGGTGTACTTCTTCCGCTATGCCCTGCGCACGTCACGCGAAATCGACGCCAACCTGCGCAGCCTGCAGGCCAGTAACCAGGCGCTGGAAGCCAGCGAGCAGCGGTTTCGCGCAGTGGCCGAGGCGGCATCGGACTGGATCTGGGAAACCGACCGTCATCATCGCCTGAGCTACCTGTCCCAGCGCTTTGTCACCGTGACGGGCTTTCAGAGCGAAGACTGGCTGGGCCAGCCGCTCAACCAGTTGCTCAGTTGCGAAACCACGCCGCTGATCCAGTGGCTCGACAATCAGGCCGATGCCGACTCGCCACAGGTCGCCAACCTGCGCTGCGCCTACCGCGACCACACCGCTCAGATGCGCTTTTGCCGGGTTTCGGCGCGCTCGATTGTGTTCGACGGCAAACTGGTCGGTTATCGCGGCACTGCCAGCGACATCACCGATGAAGTGGCCGCCCATGCGCGCATCCAGCACCTGTCGATGCACGACGCACTGACGGGCCTGGCCAACCGCAACAAGCTCTCGCGCTTTCTTGACCAGGCACTGCTCAAGGGCCAGGAAGCCACGCCGCTGACCTTGTTGCTGCTGGACCTGGACAGTTTCAAGCCGATCAACGACTCCCTTGGCCACCCCGCTGGCGACGCCGTGCTGCTGGAAGTGGCCGCACGCCTGCGCGAATCGACTCGTGACGGCGACCTGGTGGCACGCCTGGGCGGCGACGAGTTCGTGCTGGTGATGAATGGCATGGACAGCCGCAACGAGATCGACCGCTTTTGTGCCCGTCTGATCGACAACCTGCACCAACCGATCTACTACGAAGAACAGGCCCTGCACATCGGTGCCAGCCTGGGCGTGGCGCAAACGCGCTTGCAGGGTACTGATGCTGGCGAGCTGATCCGCTGCGCCGATATCGCCCTGTATCACGCCAAGGCCGAAGGCAAGAACACCTGGCGCTACTTCTCCCCGGAGATGAACGAGCAGATCCAGTATCGCCGGCAACTGGAAAACGACCTGCGCAAGGCGCTGAAGAACAACGAGTTCGTCCTCCATTACCAGCCACGCTATCGCCTGGAAACCCTGGAGATCGTCTCGGTCGAGGCTTTGGTGCGCTGGCAGCATCCAATCGAAGGCCTATTGGGCCCGGATACGTTCATTCCCCTGGCCGAGCAGACCGACCTGATCGTGCCCCTGGGCCGCTGGGTGCTGCACGAAGCCTGCAAAACCGCACGCAACTGGCCGGCGCAGCTACTGGTCTCGGTCAACCTGTCTCCGGCGCAATTCTCGCGCAGCGATGTGGTCAAGGATGTTCACCAGATCCTGGTCGAGACCGGCTTCCCGGCCCAGCGCCTGGAGCTGGAAATCACCGAGAATGTGATGCTCAACGACATCGAAGGCGCACTGGGCACCATGAACGCGCTCAAGGAGTTGGGGGTGCGCCTGAACATGGATGACTTCGGCACCGGTTACTCGTCGCTGGGTTACCTGCGCACCTACCCGTTCGACAGCATCAAGATCGACAAGCGCTTTATCGCCGGGCTCAGCAGCGACGGCAACGACCGCGCGGTGGTTCAGGCGATCATCAACCTGGGCAAGGCCATGGGCCTGACCGTGACTGCCGAAGGGGTGGAAACCGAGCAGCAACTCAAGGCCCTGGGCAAGGAGCAATGCCATGAGGTGCAGGGCTACTACCTGAGCAAGCCGATCGACAAACTGGCCTTCGAAGCGCTGCTGCAATCCTCAGAAAACAGCCGCGCCGACGTTTCTTAGGCAGGCAAGCCCAATCGGCCCCGTATCAGCTTGAGCAGGTTCGGGCCGACCTGGTCAAAGCCTTTGTTCTGCGCAACGATCTGTACCCCCTCCAGCAGCAGCGTCAGTTCGAATGCGCTCTGCTGCGGCTCGGCCAAGCCTGCCTCTTCACACAAACGCACCAGGCGCGCCGCCTGGCGGCGCTTATGCGCCTCGATCAGCTCGCGCGCCGGGCTGTCACACACCGGCAGCTCTGCCAGGGTGTTGGTGTAGGCACAACCACGGTGCGAAGAAAGCACCGGCTCCTGAACCAGAAACTCGGCAAAACCGAGGATCTGCCGCGCCGGCTGACCGCTGAACTGCTCGGCCAGACGCCCCCATAGCTCGTCGTACTCGGCCATCAACAGGCGCAGCCACTCCAGCACCAGCACTTCCTTGGACTCGAAATGCCGGTACAGGGTCATCTTGGTGGTTTCAGCCTTGGCCGCAATGGCATCGACCGTGACGCGGCTGATGCCTTCATTGGAAAACAGGGCGTGAGCGGCATCCAGGACCCGCTCTCGCGGGGGCAAGCGGGCGATTCGTTGCGAACGCATGGGCAGACTCCAGTTGACGACGATACTAATCAGTATCACTCTATACCAATGAGTATCGCTCGATACCCACCGGTATTTTATCGTCAATTGTTCCGGGAGTGCGCAATGAAGGTGAGTGAATATGTGCAATTGGATGCCATCGGCCTGGCCGAACTGATTGCTCAAGGGCACGTCAGTGCCGATCAGGTGCAAGCCGCCGCACAGCAGGCGATCGCCAGCATGGAGCCGCAGGTCAACGCCCTGGCCGAACACTGGCACGATGAATCGCTGCCCACGCGAACTGAAGGGCCGCTGTACGGTGTGCCGTTTCTGATCAAGGACCTGGCGATCAGCATGCAAGGACGTGCCCATGAGTTCGGCAGTCGTCTGGCACAAGGTACTGGCAGCACTGCCGACTCATTCCTGATGCAGCGTTTTCGCCGAGCCGGGTTGCTCACCCTGGGGCGCACAACTATCCCTGAACTGGCCATCAGCACCACCACCGAATCCCGCTTGTGCGGCCCGACCCGCAACCCCTGGGACCTCAATCGCAGCGCCGGAGGCTCTAGCGGCGGCTCGGCGGCAGCGGTCGCCAGCGGCATGGTGCCGGTTGCCCATGCCACTGATGGCGGCGGTTCGATCCGGGTTCCGGCGGCGGCCTGCGGTCTGTTCGGGCTCAAGCCCGGCCGCGGGCTGATTTCCATGGGCCCCTTCCTGGACGAAGCATGGAATGGCCTGGCAGTGCAGGGCGTACTCAGCCGTTCGGTGCGCGACAGCGCCTTGCTGCTCGACTGCATGGTCGGGGCGCAAGCTGGCGATCCGTTCCTGTCGGCGCCAGCACAAGGCAGCTACCTGAGTGCGCTCAAGCAAGCGCCTGAGGCCTTGAGAATCGCCGTGCAGAGGCATCCGCTCAATGGCCAGCACAGCGATCCGCTGATGGTCGAGGCGCTTGAGCAGTTGCTCCAGACCCTGGAAAACCTGGGGCACCACTGCGAACACGTGGACCTGGACATCGGCCTGTCCTGGGAGGCTTTCGTCGAGATGAACGCGCGCTTCTGGGCCAGCAATACCGCAGCCTGGCTCGATGGCCTGGGCTCCGAGACCGGCCGCCCGCTCAACAGTGACTGGCTGGAACCGGCAACCCTGGCCCTGCACCGTTATGGTAAAGGGCTGTCAGCCACCGACCTGCTGGCCGCGATGGACCAGCGCAACCTGGTCAGTCGGCAATTGGGCGGGTTCTTCCAGCGCTTTGATCTGCTGCTCAGCCCAACCCTCAGCACCTTGCCGCCGGTGATCGGGGCTTATAACGCCGGCCAGGAAACGCTTGACGGTCTGGGCTGGATGCACCGGGTGTTCGACCACTCACCCTTCACTGCCCTGGCCAACATTTGCGGCACGCCCTCGATGTCGGTGCCGTTGTACCAGGATGCGGCCAGTGGCTTACCGATTGGCATGCAGTTTACTGCCGGGGCAGCAGGTGAGCGCCTGCTGCTGAGCCTGGCCGGTCAACTGGAACAGGCGTTGCCCTGGCGCGGGCGGATCCCGCCGGTCTGGGCGGCGCAAGGCTGAAAGCATCGCCGCTCCAGCAGTGGAGCGGGCTTGCCCCGCGATCAGGCCCGCAGCCGTCGCTGCGCAGCGATCTGCGGCAAGTCCTTGCGACGCAGGTACACCCGCAGCGGCTCGGTAACATTGAGCCGCTCATCGACATTCTGTGCCAAGAGAATCTCGATCAACGCCCGGCTCAGGGTCATGACCTCGCCATCAGCGGCCTGCCAGACAAATTCGTTGCTGGGGATAATGTTGTCGTCCGCCACGTCCATGCCGAACGAGTCTTCGCTAAAACGCACGATGTGTTTGCCAAGCTTGCGATGGAACCCGACGAAGCCCTTGAGCTGATCGGCAGCGGCGCAGATGTCCTGGGATGTGATGTGCATGTCAAACCTCACTTGAAAAGGGGATTGGCACGCTGGGCGCAAGTGGTTGCACTCTGCCGGGCAACTCGGGAACCAAGGTTAATGTAAATTCATCGCATTCGGTAAAGGATTTTTCACCGCAGTAGCCGTTGCTCGCTAGACTTAACCTTCTCAACGCCTTCCTGCAGTCAGCGAACGTGGATGATTCATGAACACCCCTGTTACTTCCGATATCGCCACGATCAGCCGTATCAACGCAGTACCTGCCATCTTGCAGGTCATCTGCGAGACCACCGGCATGCGCTTTGCGGCGGTTGCCCGGGTCACCGAGAGCAACTGGACCGCCTGCGCCGTGCTCGACTCGCTGGGCTTTGGCCTGGAGGTCGGTGGCGAACTGGAGCTGATCACCACCCTGTGCCATGAGATCCGCGCCAGCCACCAGACCATTGTGATCGACAAGGCCAGTACCGACGAGCTGTACTGCAACCACCACACCCCACGCCAGTACAAATTCGAAAGCTACATCTCGGTGCCGGTGTTTCGCACCGACGGCAGTTTCTTTGGCACCATCTGCGCCCTTGACCCCCTGCCTGCCGAACTCAAAGGCAGTGCCATCCAACCGATGATGGAGTCCTTCGCCCGACTGCTGTCGATCCAGATGGAAAGTGAAGAGAACGCCCAGCAGACCGAACAGGCACTGGTAGAAGAACGCGCCATCGCCGATCTGCGTGAGCAGTTCATCGCCGTCCTGGGTCACGACCTGCGCAATCCGCTGTTTGCCATCACCGCTGGCGCCGAGCTGCTGAGCCAACGCCTGCAGGATGAAAAGAGCCGCGCGATTGCCCAGCACATCCTGACCTGCGGTCGACGCGCCAACCAGTTGGTACGCGATGTCCTGGACTTTGCCCGTGGCCGCCTGGGCAACGGCATCATGATCAACGTCCAGGCTTGTCCGGACCTGGCTGAAGCCCTCAAGCACGTCGCCTCGGAGCTGCAGCGAATACACCCCGAGCGCTTGATCCGCCTGAACATCAGCGATCTGGGCGGCATGCATTGCGACCGTGAACGGGTCACCCAGCTGCTGTCCAACCTGGTCGCCAACGCCCTGGTCCATGGCGCGGCCGATAGCCCGGTGGACGTCATGGCCGACATCCGCGACCAGGTTTTCGTCCTGGGTGTGCACAACCTCGGCACGCCCATTGCCCCGCAGGTCATGGCGCAACTGTTTCAGCCTTTTACGCGGCCTCGCGACGATGCTCCACAGCCCGGCCTGGGCCTGGGCCTGTACATTGCCAACCAGATTGCCCTGGCGCATGGCGGACGCATGGAGGTGATATCGAGCGCCGAAGCCGGGACGCTGTTCACCTTCCGCCTGCCATTGGATCGGGTTGTACCCGCAACAGATCAGCCAGCCAGCCTATGACCCTCCGTACACATCGCTCTGGTCAAGCACTCAACGCCTGATGCAACTGCGCCAGTACCGGCAGTTGCAGGGCCTGAGCCGCGAAGCACAGGCCGACCCGCCGGGTCAGCGCCGAACCTGGGCTGGGACGCCAGTGCAACCCGGGGTGACGCTCGACCAACGATTGCGGCAGCAATGCTGCGCCCAGCCCCGCCGCTACCATCGGCAGCGCCTGCTGCAACGAGCCAGCATGCCCGGCCTGCTCCGCCCCGGCATAGAAACCAAGCAAACGCTGATGAGCATAGTGCTGCGGGCAACTGATCCAGCGCTCGGGCTGGTTGCTGCCGTTAGCCATGGCCAGAACGAAGGGTTCTTCCCACAACGGCAGAAACAGCTCGTCTTCACAGCACAAAGCCTCAACGCCAAGCCGCACATCGCCTACGCAGCCATCGAGCAGGGTCAAGCACAAACCTGGAACGCTCTGCGTGGCCAGGCGAACGAAAGCTTCAACCTGGCTGCTGGCGATGTCCGCCTCCACGCCCAGTTGCAAGGGCAGGCGCTGCTCTTGCTGGCGAAAGCGCCGGCTCAAGGCCTGGGCGTCGGCAACCATGCGCCGGGCCTGCGGATACAACTGCCGGGCGTGCTCACTGACCTCGACGCCACGAGCCTTACGCAGGAACAACGCCACGCCCAACTCATCCTCAAGCTGGCGAATGGTCACCGACAACGTCGGCTGGGCAACACACAAGCGCTGGGCGGCCAGGGTGATGTTGCGCTCCTCGAACACCGCGAGAAACGCCTTGAGGTGACGAATATCCATAGTTATTTCCGATGCCACCTCTAGAAATATGCCGTTTTTCAAAGGCAATTTGCGTTCTTACACTAGAGTCATTGAAAACGATTATGCCTTGGAGACGACCATGCACAAACCCCTGATCATCATCACCGGTGCCAGCTCCGGTATCGGCGAAGCCACCGCACGCTTGCTGTCCGGCGCCGGTCACCCGCTGCTGTTGCTGGCGCGCCGTCTGGACCGCCTGCAAGCACTGGAACTGCCCAATTGCCTGTGCCGCGCCGTGGATGTCAGCGATCGCCAGGCCTTCGTCAGCGCAGTGAACGACGCCCAGGCGCTGTATGGCCCCGCCGATGCCCTGGTCAATAATGCCGGGGTGATGCTGCTGGGGCAGATGCACGAGCAGGATCCGGCCCAGTGGGAGCAGATGCTTGAGGTCAACGTCAAAGGGTTGCTCAACGGCATTCATGCGCTGGTGGGCGGGATGATCGAGCGCCGCCACGGCACGATCATCAACGTCAGTTCCGTGGCCGGGCGCAAGACCTTCCCCAACCATGTGGCCTACGTTGGTACCAAGTTTGCCGTTCACGGCATTTCGGAAAACCTGCGCGAAGAAGTCGCTGCCCACAACGTACGCGTGGTAACCATCGCTCCTGGCGCGGTGGAGACCGAACTGCTCGGCCACACCACCGATGAAACGATCAAGCAGGGTTACCAGGCCTGGAAAACCGAGATGGGCGGCCAGGTGCTCAGCGCCGAGGATGTTGCCCAGGCAATTGCCTATGCCTACGGGCAACCGCAACACGTGTGTATTCGCGAAATCGTCCTGGCCGCGACCCGCCAGCAGCCTTGATCAGCGTGTCAACTGATCTTCGCGCACCTGCACACTGGCGGTCATGCCTGCGCTCAGCTTGACCCCTTCGGGTACCTGGTCGAGCTTGATCCGCACCGGAATGCGCTGGGCCAGACGCACCCAATTGAAGGTCGGCTCGACTTCGGCGAGCAACTGGCTGTCGGGGTTGGCGTTGCGGTCGGTGATGCCGCGACTGATGCTTTCGACCTGGCCCTGCATCGGCTCGCCAGCGCTCATCAGCCAGACCTTGACCGGGTCGCCAACGCGGATGCGCGGCAGCTTGGTCTCTTCGAAGTAGGCCTGGACATAGAAGGTCGAATCATCCACCAGGGCCATCACCGGCTGCCCGGCATTGACGTAGTTGCCTTCGGCCAGGCGCAGGTTGGTGATGTGCCCGCTGCGTGGCGCCTTGACCTGGCTGCGGGCCAGGTTGATGGCCGCCACCTTGACCTCGGCCTGGGCCTCGCGCAGTTGGCCACGGGCGACGGCGGCGTTGATCTGGGCGTTCTCACGCAATTCGGCGCTGATTGCCTGTGGCCCCAGCGCAGCGCGCCGCGAGGCTTCGTGCTCGCGCAAGCGCAGTTGTTGCTGGCGGGTTTCGGCCACGGCGTTGGCCTTGTCCAGGGCAGCCTCGAAGCGGTCGCGGTCGATCGACATGAGCAGCTCGCCAGACTTGACCTGCTGGTTGTCATGCACCTTCAGCTCCCGCACCCAGCCGGACACATCCGGGGCGATGATCACCACGTCAGCGCGAATTTTCGCATCTCGGGTCCAGGGCGTGAGCATGTAGTACTGCCAGAGCTTCCAGCCGGCAAAGATGGCCACCGCCACCAGGCACAGGGTTACTGCGATACGTACGGCAGCACGCATGGTCACACTCCTTATAACGGCCCCAGCACGTGGGTCACCAGGGTCAAAATACACACGAACAGCGCGCAGTCGAACAATGCCTCATGCCAGACCCAGCGGCCCAGCGGGGTGTAGCGCAACAGCAAGCGCACCACACCGGTCAGCAGCAGGGCCAATAGCACATAAATCAGAAACGGACTGAGCAATACGCCGCCCAGCGCCCACTCACGCAAGCCCATGAATTTCCTCCTGTCGACGGCACCACTGGCCCCAACTCTTCTGCAATTGCAGGACTGCACCGACTGCCAGGCGCAACGGGTCACTGCTCGGAGCAGCTTGCAAAGCCTCGATGAACTGCTCACTGGCAGCGTCCAGGCGTGCGCCACGGCCTGGGGCCGGGCCGCTGGCCAGGACTGACTCAAGCTGTTGCAGATACTCACGTTCGGCAGCCACCAGCGGCGCTCCGGCAACCGCCAGGCACAGGCGCAGGTGCAGCAGCTCATCGCCCATGTCCAGGCCGTGTACACCATCGTCCCAACGCTCGCGCTCGTGCTCGGGCAAGGCCGTGTAATGCCGAGCCAGTTGCAGCAGGCGATCGGCCATGCGCCCACCGAACCAACTGTCGGCGCCGCGCAGGTCACGCCGGGTCAGGCGCACCAGGTCGCTCTGGGTGGCGGCGCGCAAGCGCTTTCCATGCCAGGCCGGGTTGCGCAGTACCAGCAGTTTGAACGCCAGCACCGCTGCCCCCACGCCCATCAACATGGCCTGGGCACTGTTGAGAAAGAAGGCCACATCGAAGTTCATGACATTTAACGGCGCCACCAGCACGATGAAGTGCAGGCAGTAGGAGGTCGCCGTGGCGCCGATCTTCGGATTGGCCATGCCCAGGGCGCCGAAGAACAGCGGCACGCCCATGGCCAGGCAGAGCATGGCAAAGCTGCTGAGCTCCGGCAGGAGGATCTGCCCGACCACAAACGCGACCGGTATGGCCAGAAGGATCCCGCGCAGAAAACTCATGCCAATCTGTGCGCCATTCTCGCGGCTGGCAAACAGGCTGCAGACCACACAGGTCAGTACCAACCCTCCGGGAGCTGCCTGCCAGGCGGTAGCCAGCCAGAAACTGGCCATGGCCAGAAACGCCAAGGCGCTGCGTGAACCGAACAGCAAGGCCAGCGACAGGTCGCGATGGACCGCCAGGTTGTCGGCCACCTCGCTTGTCGCGCTGCCCTCCTCCACCGCACGCAGGGCCAGGGTTGCAGCCATGGCGTTGTCGAGCAGCAAGCTCAGGCGCGCCAGGCAGTAGTGCTCGGCAGAACTGATGCGCGGGTCATGGGCCGCATCCCAGACCCGCTGGCGCAACAACAGCAGGCCAGCCTGGTCGGGGCGTGCCAGTAGCCCGTGAACCTCTTCGAACCATGGCGCCATGTGCTGCGCCTGCTGCTCGTCCAACTGACGCCACTGTCGGCGTACCGAGCGGGAAATACGCAACAGCACCAGCAACTTCTGGCTCAATCCGCGAATCGCCCGCGCCCGCTGGCGGCCCTGCCGGCCTTCGAACCAGGCGTGCTCACGTTGAGCGTCAACAGCGACGATGCGCCCGAGGATTTCCAGCAGGCCCTTGCGCCCCTGTTCTTCACCGAGCAACGCAGCACTGGCGGCCTGCAAGCCACTTTGCCAGGCCTGATGCGCTTGCCCGCTCAGTTGTTGTTCGACGCGCATGGGCCAGAGCAAGGCGCTAGTGACTGTGGCGCAGACAATCCCCAGGCAGATCTCGGTGCAACGGGCTACCGCCTGGTCAAACACCAGCAACGGATGATTGACCGCCGGCAAAGCGATAATTGCCACCGTGTACCCCGCCAGCACGAATGCGTAGGCCCAGGCGCTACGCAGCAAGGTGGAACAGGCGGTACACAGCGCCAGCCACAGGGCCAGCGCCAGCAAAAACAGCCAGGGCGTCTGGGCGAAGGCACCGATGAACAGCACCGACATGACGGTGCCGACCAAGGTCCCCAGCAAGCGCGCCAGGCCCTTCTGCACCACCATCCCCGACAAGGGCTGGGCGACGATGAATGCGGTCATCAGCGCCCAGGCCGGTTGCTCCAACCCCCAGCGCAGCGCCAGCCAAAGGGCCAGGCCACCACCGAAAAGGGTCTTGAGGGCAAATTGCACGGCAAGTTTGTTCGGCGCCAGCAGGGCCTGCAACGTGATGGGCACGGGACGCACCTTGAACGACGGTGGTGTAAAGATAGACAGAATCAGACAATAAGTTCAGGGCACAATTATTAGCTAGCTAACTATTGATAGTCCAGAGGTACTGACCGGATTTTTCACCGGCAAAAAAAATGGGCGACCGAAGTCGCCCTAAATGCCTTGCGTGCTCGTGACTGGAAAGGATCAGCGCTCTTTGCGCTTGTTCGAGTCTTTCCAGATGAAAATTCCGAATCCGACGAAGAACAGCAACATCAGCCCGACTGTAACCACTCCAGCGATAACCACATTATCGAAGAACATGTCGGCCTCCATTCGCCTGAACCTGTCCGATGGGCTTAAGGTAACGAATGGGGCGGGGGAGGAAATTGACCGAGGTCAATAGCGCCCGGAACCGGGCGCGCAAGGCGGGTGCAGGGTTGACCTGCATCAAGTTTTCAACGCTTCTTGGGTTTGCCCTTGGGCTTCTTTTTCGCCTTGCCCAGCGGCATGGCCTGCTCGAACGCCTGGCGAACTTCGTTCAGGCGTTTTTCATTGCGGTCGTGGACCCTTCGGGCTCGTTCGGCACCGAGGTCGATCAGGTTGTCGTCTTGGCTCATGGGGGGCTCGGAAAGCGGACTGCGGTGCCTCAATAATGCAGGCTGCAGGCGGCGCTGACCAGTGCTGCATCTCCCTCAGACTTCGATGTCCACCAACAGCCCCTGGCGTGGCTGCTCGCCCATCAGGGGCGCTACCGGTACGGTGTTGTCGGCGTTGACTTCATCGCCGGGCAGCGCTTGATAGAGTTCTTGATCCTGGCTCGACTGGCGCCGGCGCTGGTGACGGCGCTGCTCTTCACGCAGCAGAATGGCAGACTGCTCCGGATCGCGGTGCTTGAGGTCGATGGCACTGTCACTGGAAGTCGGCTGCGCCGGGACCACGGGCTTGATGTCCGGCGTCGGCTTTACCGGATCCAGTTGCTGTGTCACGGGTGCAGCGCTGAGCGGGATGAGGGGCGGCAGCATGGGATGTTCTCCTGTCGCCAACTATGTCGGCTGATGGCCATGGGCCTTGAGCTAGCAGCGGTCAAATGTGTGGGTGACGTCACAGTTATCCGTTACTGGTCCTCTTCCTCGTCCGCCGGGGCAGGCTGGGCCTCGCTCCACGGGCGCTTGAGCACTTTATTCCAGACCTCGTTCAAATGATCGCGCAGCACCTGTGGCGCGCTCTGCAGCGAAGGGCTGTCTTCGCGCTCGCCGCCATAGGGTTCCTCGCCCTCGATCGCAATCAGTGACTGGCCATTGATAGCATAGCTGGCCTCGCCCTCGCGCAGCTCGACACGCAGCTCATGGGGATCGACGCCACCGCCGCAGAAGGCATGACTGGCAACGGTCAGTTCAGCCACGCCGTCATTGTCGAGGTCGCTGACGCCACTGACATCGGTGTAAAAGCCGACATCCAGGTCGAGCCCGGGGCACGTGGTTTCGCTCTCGATGTTCCAGTGCGGCTTGAAGCTGTCATCGGCCTGGCGCTCATAGCGTGTTGCGCTGAGCACTACACGATCGACGTCCTGATTGGTTTCCTCGTCGCGGACCTGGTCGTCATTGCGGCTCAGCACCAGCAAGCCTTCGCCCTCCTGGTCGCGGTAATGCACGCTCTGCACCGGCGATTGCACGCCCAGTGCTTCAAGTTGCGCTGCGGGAATCGGCGCAAGTATTTCGAAACCTTTCTTGTCACAGGCACCCAGCAGTAGCAGTCCCGCCACGGCCAGCGTTCGGATGAACCACGGGTTGGAGATCGGCATGGCTGTATCGGGCCCTCATTGGCGACAGCGGTTTTCGTCGATGAAGTTGCTAGACTCTTTGGTCTGCACGGAGCTATCCGTTAAGATAGTCGGCTTTTCATGGCGGGAGTCAGGCAGTATGGCGCAGCAGTATCAACCGGGGCAACGCTGGATCAGCGACAGCGAAGCCGAGCTAGGCCTGGGGACCGTTCTGGCACAGGACGGCCGCTTGTTGACCGTGCTCTACCCGGCCACTGGCGACACCCGTCAGTACGCCCTGCGCAATGCGCCCCTGACCCGCGTGCGTTTCTCGCCGGGCGACCAGATCATTCATTTCGAGGGCTGGAAGCTGACCGTGCGCGAGGTCGAGGATGTCGACGGCCTGCTGGTCTACCATGGCCTCGACGCCCAGAACCAGGCCCGCACCCTGCCGGAAACCCAGCTGTCGAACTTCATCCAGTTCCGCCTGGCCAGCGACCGTCTGTTCGCCGGGCAGATCGACCCCCTGCCGTGGTTCTCGCTGCGCTACAACACCCTGGAGCACACCAGCCGTCAGCTGCAATCGTCGCTCTGGGGCCTGGGTGGCACCCGCGCACAACCGATCGCCCACCAGTTGCACATCGCCCGCGAAGTGGCCGACCGCATCGCCCCGCGGGTACTGCTGGCCGACGAAGTGGGCCTGGGCAAGACCATCGAAGCCGGCCTGGTCATTCATCGCCAGTTGCTCTCGGGCCGCGCCAGCCGCGTGCTGATCCTGGTTCCGGAGAACCTGCAGCACCAATGGCTGGTGGAAATGCGTCGGCGCTTCAACCTGCAGGTCGCGCTGTTCGATGCCGAGCGCTTTATCGAAAGCGACGCCAGCAACCCCTTCGAGGATGCCCAACTGGCGCTGGTCGCCCTGGAATGGCTGACCGAAGACGAAAAGGCCCAGGATGCACTGTTCGCCGCCGGCTGGGACCTGCTGGTGGTCGACGAGGCTCACCACCTGGTCTGGCATGAAGACCAGGTCAGCCCCGAGTACGCCCTGGTCGAGCAACTGGCCGAGATCATCCCCGGTGTCCTGCTACTCACCGCAACCCCGGAGCAACTGGGCCAGGACAGCCACTTCGCGCGCCTGCGCCTGCTTGATCCGAACCGTTTCCACGACCTTGCCGCCTTCCGCGCCGAGAGCGAACACTATCGCCCGGTAGCCGAAGCGGTACAGGAACTGCTCGACGAAGGCCGCCTGTCGCCCAAGGCCCACGCCACCATCGAAGGTTTCCTCGGCGCCGAAGGCGAAGCCCTGCTGGCAGCGGTCAACGATGGCGATACCCAGGCCAGTGCCCGCCTGATCCGCGAGTTGCTGGACCGCCACGGCACCGGCCGGGTGCTGTTCCGTAACACCCGCGCCGCCGTTCAGGGCTTTCCTGAACGCAACCTGCACCCCTACCCGCTACCCAACCCCGACCAGTACATGGAGCTGCCGCTGGGCGAGCACGCCGAGCTGTACCCGGAAGTGGCCTTCCAGTCCCAGGGCGAAGGCGGTGAAGAGGAGCGCTGGTGGCGTTTTGATCCACGGGTCGACTGGCTGATCGACACCCTGAAGATGCTCAAGCGGGTCAAGGTCCTGGTGATCTGTGCCCACGCCGAAACCGCCATGGACCTGGAAGACGCCCTGCGCGTGCGTTCCGGCATTCCAGCCACGGTGTTCCATGAAGGCATGAGCATCCTTGAGCGTGACCGCGCCGCCGCCTACTTTGCCGACGAAGAGTTCGGTGCCCAGGTATTGATCTGCTCGGAAATTGGCAGTGAAGGCCGCAACTTCCAGTTTGCCCATCACTTGGTGCTGTTCGACCTGCCAGCCCACCCGGACCTGCTTGAGCAGCGTATCGGCCGTCTGGACCGGATCGGCCAGAAGCACACCATCGAGCTGCATGTTCCGCACCTGCAGAACAGCCCGCAAGAGCGTCTGTTCCAGTGGTACAACCAGGCCCTGAACGCCTTCCTCAACACCTGCCCGACCGGTAACGCCCTGCAACATCAGTTCGGCCCACGCCTGCTGCCACTGCTCGAAAGCGGTGACGACGATGAATGGCAAGCGCTGGTGGACGAAGCCCGTGCCGAGCGCGAGCGCCTTGAAGCCGAGCTGCACAGTGGCCGCGACCGCCTGCTTGAACTCAATTCCGGGGGCGCCGGTGAAGGCCAGGAACTGGTCGAAGCGATCCTTGAGCAGGATGACCAGTTCGCCCTGCCGATCTACATGGAAACCCTGTTCGACGCCTTTGGCATCGACAGCGAAGACCACTCGGAAAACGCCCTGATCCTCAAACCGAGCGAAAAAATGCTCGACGCCAGCTTCCCGCTGGGCGACGACGAAGGCGTGACCATCACCTACGACCGCAACCAGGCGCTGTCACGCGAAGACATGCAGTTCATCACCTGGGAGCACCCGATGGTCCAGGGCGGCATGGACCTGGTGCTGTCCGGCTCGATGGGCAACACCTCGGTAGCCTTGATCAAGAACAAAGCGCTCAAGCCGGGTACTGTCCTGCTGGAGTTGCTGTACGTCAGTGAGGTTGTGGCGCCGCGTGCCCTGCAACTGGGCCGTTACCTGCCACCGGCGGCCTTGCGCTGCCTGCTCGACACCAACGGTAATGATCTGGCTTCGCGGGTCTCGTTCGAGACCCTCAACGACCAGCTCGAAAGCGTGCCCAAGGCCAGCGCCAACAAGTTCATCCAGGCCCAGCGCGATGTGCTGGCGCCACGAATCAACAGTGGCGAAACCAAGATCATGCCGCGGCATGCCGAACGCGTTGCTGAGGCCCAGCGGCGACTGGCAGCGGAAACCGACGAAGAACTGGCGCGCATGACTGCGCTGCAAGCGGTCAACCCAAGCGTGCGCGACAGCGAAATCGAGGCGCTGCGCAAGCAACGTGAACAAGGCTTGGCGATGCTGGAAAAAGCGGCGCTGCGTCTGGAAGCGATTCGGGTGCTGGTCGCCGGTTAATTCGCGTCGAATCAATCGCGGGGCAAGTCGAATCGTCGCACCGCCGCTCCCACAGGATGTCGCTGTGGGAGCGGCGGTGCGACTTGCCCCGCGATGTTTTTCAAGCCACCACAGGCTTGATGCCCAGCGCCTCACTATCCGCCACCATCCCTTCCCTCATCCGTTGCGCATCCCGGCTAAAACACCGCGAGGCCAGCAACAGGAACCCCAGCGTCAACATCAACGCAATCGGTATCAGGTACATCGCGCCATGCAGGCCTTCAGCCTTGAACGCCTCGCTCATCTGCACTGCCCCCGCCGCCTGCATCGCTGTCAGCGCAAAATGATCCGATAGCGCGCCGACCACCACCGGCCCCAGGCCGCCACCCAGCAGATACAGCCCGGCAAAGAACAATGCCATCGCCGTAGCCCTTAGTCGTGGCTGCACCACATCCTGAATCGCGGTGTAAACGCAGGTGTAGAAGTTATAGGCAAACAGCCAGCCAACCCCAAACACGGCCACGAACACGCCGATCTCGGTCCGCCCGGCGTGCAACGCCCAGGCTGTCGCCACAGTCGCTACCAGCATACTCAAGGCCCCGAACAACAAGCGCCCGTTGGCAAAGCGCTGGTGCACCTTGTCAGCAATCCAGCCACCGAGGGTCAGGCCCACCAGGCCGGTCAGGCCGACAATCAAACCGGTGGCCACCGCAGCCTGCTGCAGCGAGAGAAGGAAGTAGCGCTGCAGCATCGGTACCATGAATGAGTTGCACGCGTAGCTGGCAAAATTGAAGGTCAGCCCCGCCAGCACCAACCAGCAAAAGGTCGGTATGCTCAACAGCCTCCGTAAGGGGCGGTCCAGTGGCGCCTGGGAAATCGCCACCGGCTCTGCCGCCCCGCGCGCCGGCTCGCGGATCATGAACATGAACACCGCCAACAACAGCCCCGGCACTGCAGCGATGAAGAATGGCGCCCGCCAGCTGTCAAAAGCCTGCACCATTGCACCAATGCTGAAGAACGCCAGCAGCAACCCCAGCGGCAGCCCGAGCATGAAAATACCCATGGCCCGCGCCCGCCGCTGCGCCGGGAACAGGTCACCGATCAGCGAGTTGGCCGCCGGCGCATAACTGGCCTCGCCGATCCCCACCCCCATGCGCACCAGCAAAAAGCTCCAGAAGCTGCCAACCATGCCGTTGACCGCTGTCAACCCGCTCCAGGCCACCAGACCCCAGCCCATCAATTTGCTGCGCGAGCCGTTGTCGGCCAGCCGCCCCAGTGGTAGCCCGGCAATCGCGTAGACCAAGGTAAAGGCAGTGCCGATCAGACCGATCTGGAAGTCGCTCAGATGCCACTCGAGGCGGATCGGCTCCATGATGATGGCGGGAATGGTGCGATCGAAGAAGTTGAACAGGTTGGCCAGAAACAACAGGAACAGGATTCGCCAGGCGTTCGCCGCTTGAGTGGAGCTCTGCATCGATCAGTCCCTCTTTATTATTGTTCGGGGCTTTCCAGCACGCCGGACTCAATCTAGAAGGCAATCTGCGATCTGTCTGCCACCATTGACCGCACTGATACCGGGTAATTGTAACCATTTGCACTTTTAGAACCCGACGCTATTACCTCAATGAACAAATCATAGAGATCAATTGGCCATTATTCAGGATGGACTAATCATCCCTTCCTATACTCCTGCAGAACGGTCTCCAAGTGAGGTATGGGGGCACGCGTGCACACTCGACCAAGAGAGATGCTATGGAGTGGCTGGGGCTGCAAATGCTCGCCGAACTTCCGGCAACCGGACAAATCCTAATTGATTGCAGGCATAACCCGTACCTGCTGCTGCTTGCGTTCCTGATCGCTTGTGCCGGCAGCTTCGCCACACTCGACATGGCCGAGCGCCTGAGCCATGTCGAACTCCCGGCAGCCCAGCGCCAGTGGCGTCTGTTAGGTGCTTGCTGCCTGGCCGGCGGCATCTGGGCCATGCATTTCGTCAGCATGCTGGCCCTGCAAACCCCGCTGGACGTGCACTTCGACGTCGCCCTGACCGGCGCCTCGTTGTTGATCATGCTGCTGGCCGCCTGGATGGCCATGAATACCCTGGGCCGCCAGGAACTGCAGCCGCGTCACTATGTGCAAGCAGCGGTGTGCTTTGGCCTGGGTATCGTTGCCATGCACTACACCGGCATGGCCGCCATGCGCTCCACTGCGCAGCAGTTCTATCGCCCGGACCTGGTCGCAGCCTCGGCTGCCGCCGCCATTGCCACCAGCCTTGCTGCCTTGTTGTTCGCGCGTTTTTTTCGTAACGGCAGCGGTACGCTCTACCTGGTGATGAAATATGGCGCCAGCCTGATACTCGCCGCCGGCATTGTCGCTACCCATCTGCTGGGGATGGCGGCATTGACCCTGGTGATCCCTCCCGATACGCCACTGTCGCTGCCAGTCAGTGACAACAGCCTGCAACTGAGCCTGACGATTGCCTTTATTACCCTGCTGATCAGCGCCAGCAGCATCAGCGCGGCACTGTCGGACAAAAAGCTGCAAAGCAAGGAGCATGACCTGCGCCGGGTCAACGTACTGCTTAGCCAACTGGACCAGGCGCGGGTATCGCTGCAGCAGGCGGCCCATTACGATGCACTGACCAACCTGGTCAATCGCCGGGGTTTCAACCAGGTGTTCGCCGAGCGCCTGGCCGAGCAAACGGCCAATGATGGCATGCTGGCGGTGATGTTCCTGGACATTGACCACTTCAAACGCATCAACGACAGCCTTGGCCATGATGCGGGCGACGAGTTGCTCAAGGTGATTGCCGCACAGATAAAGACCGCCACCCGCAGCCAGGACGTGGTCGCCCGGTTTGGCGGCGACGAGTTCTGCATCCTCACTGCCTTGCATAGCCGTGATGAGGCCCGGCACCTGGCCCAGCGCATCATGCAGAAGATGAAAGAGCCGATCGACCTGGCCGGGCGGCGCATGGTCATGACCACCAGCATCGGCATCAGCGTATTCCCCGATGACGGCCACAGTTGCGAAGAACTGCTGAAAAACGCCGACCTGGCCCTGTATCAATCCAAGGGTTGCGGGCGCAACATCCTCAACTTCTTCAACAGTAACCTGAAAACCCGGGCAACCCTGGAACTGCAACTAGAGGAAGAACTGCGTATCGCCCTGCTCGAAGAGCGTGGTTTGCGCATTCATTACCAACCGATTTTTGACCTGCACTCCGGCCAGGTCGCCAAGCTTGAAGCGCTGGTACGCTGGCAGCACCCGCAGCATGGATTGCTCAGCCCCGACCGTTTCATCGGTATTGCCGAAGCCAACGGCCTGATAGCCGACCTGGACTTGTGGGTACTGCGCCATGCCTGTGCCGACCTCGCCCAGCTCAACCGTCATGGCTATGACGGCCTGAAAGTCACGGTCAACTGCTCGGCGCTGACCCTGGCTCGCGAAGAGCTGGCCTGGGAAGTCGAGGACGCTCTGCGCCAAGCCGGGATCCCGGCGCGCCAACTGGAGCTGGAAGTCACCGAAAACGCCCTGATGGGCAACATTCACAACACCATCGCCTTGCTCAAGGGTATTCGGGCCCAGGGTGTATCGCTGTCGATCGATGACTTCGGTACCGGCTACTCGTCACTGGCCTACCTCAAACGCCTGCCGCTGGACACGCTGAAGATCGATCGATCATTCATTCAAGATGTACCGCGCTGCCGACAGGACATGGAAATCGTCCAGGCGATCATCGTCATGGCCCATACCCTGCATCTGCAAGTCATCACCGAAGGTGTCGAGACCATCGAGCAGTACCAGTTTCTTGCCCAGCATGGCTGCGATTACCTCCAGGGTTACCTGCTCAGCCGACCGCTACCGCTGGGCGAGCTGCGCCCGGTGCTGGGCGAACTCAACCAGCGCCATGAACAGGCACTGGAGCGGTTCAATCCTTTTGCCGGTACAGATCAATCAATGTCGCCGGATCTTTTTGCAGATAGCCCTGACTACCGTGCAAGCGCATCAGTTGCGCGGCCAGGCCGCTGATCGGCGTCGCCGAGCCCTGCTCGCGGGAGAACGTCACGGCGCTGTCCAAGTCCTTGAGCAAGGTCCGCACGTGCCACTTGACTGGCTCGAAACGGCTTTCGGCCATTTGCGGGGCGAGAATCTGCAAGGGTTTTGAATCGGCAAAACCGCCGGCCAGGGCTTCGGCGATCAGGCGGGCGTCTACGCCCGATTGCTCGGCCAGCGCTACAACTTCGGCAATTACCAAGGCATTGCAGGCAACGATCATCTGGTTGCACGCCTTGGTCACCTGCCCTGCGCCTACCGGCCCCATGTGGGTGACCCGCTGGCCGAGGGTCAGCAAAATCGGCCGCACCCGATCAAGATCTGCCGCCGTACCACCGGCCATGATTACCAGGGTGCCGGCTTCGGCGCCCGGGGTGCCGCCGGATACCGGTGTATCGAGCCAGCCCATGCCGGTGCTGGTCGCCAGTTCACTGGCCATTTCCCGAGTGGCCGTCGGCTCCAGGCTGGAGAAATCCACCAGCAACTGGCCGGCCTTGCCACCTGCGGCAATTCCCTCGTGGCCAAACACCACCTCGCGTACCACTGCGGTATCGGCCAGGCACAGCATCAACACATCGGCGTGCTGACACAGCTCGGCCGGGGTTGCCACCTGACGTGCGCCGGCCTCGACCAGTTCGGCGCATTTGTCCGGCGAACGGTTCCAGACCGTCAGCGGATAACCCGCTGCCAACAGTCGCCGGCACATGGGCAATCCCATCAGACCGATACCGGCAAACCCCAACAAAGGACGTGCAGTGCTCATGAATAGCTCCAGACAAATTAAAGAAGTTGACTGATCGGACGATTCAGTTTGCAGGCGTGACAAGGAAAACTCTTACATCGGCATAGGGTGCCCCCCTATCGCTCACGCCAAATGCGCGCTGATACAGTCGCGAACCTTACCCAGTGATGGCTCTATGCTACCTACTAGAACAGCCACCCACCCCCAGGCAAATGGCGCAAAATGACCTCCAAGACTACTTCTGCCAACGCGGTTTCCGAGCTGACTTCATCCACTCCCGCGTACAGCGCTCCCGGCTCGAGTTACTACAGCCCGCGGACGCTTAACCCGCAGCAGTACCTGTACTACACCGAAACCGATATCCAGCGCATCCTCGATAACCTGGACGGCCTGCGTGACCTGGTGTTCCCGCCCAGCGTGCATGTCGAAGACGACACCCAACTGCGCCTGGACCAGCAATTCCCTTCGGTGTGCCTGATCGGCCTGGGCCGCTGTGGCTCGAACATCGCCTTGGATGTTGCAGAACTTGTATACAACGCCAGGACCTTTTACCTCAACGAATTCAACAACGAAGACCGCGCCAGCAGCGAACCGAACTACAGCCCCGCGCGCTGGATTCGCAACAACCTGCGCCTGGTGCAGAACAAGAGCGCCAAGCCAGTGTTCCTGGTAGAGCCGCTGGTAATGCTCGGTGACCTGGACAAGGACATCGCCGGCCGCATCCGTTTTTCGCGCAAGGGTGAAAAAAGCGGGTTCATCCGCGACTACAGCAAAATGAAGATCATGGACCTCTCCGAAGTCCATGCAGGCGGTGCCGGTAACGCGCCGATTCTCGGCCAGTACCTGGCCAAGATCATTCTCAACAAGGAAACCCAGCGCTTCTCCAGCGCCGACTGGAAGCTGATCCACTCCTACCTGATCGACTCCTGCGGGATCAAGGCCAACCAGTCGCGGCTGTACTTCTACATCTTCAGTGCCGGTGGCGGTACCGGTTCGGGCATGGCCTCGGAGTTCGGCCTGGCCCAGCAGTATTCGTACATGAACAAGACCTTCGACACCAAGCCGGCCGACGAAAACGACGGCAAGAGCGGTCATTCGTTTGTCTTCGAGCCGATCTTCACCAGCGGCATCTGCGTGCTGCCGAATATTTCCGATCACCGCAGCGAAATGTCCGAAGCCCTGCACATCAACGCCGGCCGGCTGCTGTGCAAGTACCTGTCCGAAGAGTGGGACTTCTCGTACAACTTCGACAACGAGGACAGCAGCGAAGCCAGCGTCATGGGTCGTATCCGCCCCTGGAACGCCATGATGCTGATTTCCAACGACATCATGCGCTACGCCGAAGCGAACGATGACGGCAACATCCAGAACATTGATGTCAATGCCATGGAGAAGCACGCCAACCAGTACATCTCCCAGCAGATCTTCAACATCCTCACCGCCCAGGCGGTCACCACCGACTACGACCAGAACTACTTCCGTCGCGCCGGCATCGACATTGGCGAAACCATCCGCCTGGATGCCAACGACCTGTTCATGAGCCTGGCAGGCCCGGTGGCGATTGCCTATGCCGAATCGGTAGTACCGGAACAGCCGTCGCCAAGCTCGGACAAGTTCAAGGTGTTCGAGAAAGAACAACCAAGGCTGAACATCGACGATCTGTTCTTCCGCTCCATCGACCTGCCGCACTTCAACAAGGTGACCCAGGCGATCGAAGGCATCAGCCTGCTGCCCATCGAGTCCAGCCGCTACCGCGCCGCCCTTGAGCAATACCAGGCCTCCGGTTATGACGCGGCGGCGCTGCACGACCTGCATTTCTTCAAGAACTGCTCGTCGGTTGTGTCGATCGTGTCCCTGCCCAAGGACTACAAGCTGTCTTACATGGACCTGAACCGGCTCAAGACTCATCTCAACAGCCTGTTCCCCAACACCACGCTCAAGCGCTATGCACTGGTGATCGGTGCCTCGGCCAACCTGTCGCTGACCACCCTGATTGCCAAGAGCCCATGCCTGTCAGACGACTTCCTGACCCTGATCGTGGCTTTCATCAAGCGCTGCTTTGCGCGTAACCCGTACCGTTTCGACGATACCCTGGACAATGCCGTCCTCGAGTTCATCACCAGCGACGTCTTCGATGAAGACCGCATCGACGACCTGCTCAACGAGTTCGAGAACCCGGCGAAGATCCTCGATACCAACTGGTACGCGATCAAACCGATGTACGAGAAAAAATACCGCGAGCTGATCAACGACAAGAGCAAGTTCGTCTCGATCAATGACATCCGGCTGTCACGCGAATGCGTGAAGAAAGCGGTGAAGTACCTGCGTGAGATTTACCGCCACCGCATTGGCAAGACCCGGGTGATCTCGTTGAACAGTCATACCGGAAAAGTTGATTACTGATTGAAAGCATCGCGGGGCAAGCCCGCTCCTACACATAGGAGCGGGCTTGCCCCGCGATCAGACTGTTACCGCACTGTCTCGGCACACCCAACTGTTACCAACAGCCACCCTGGCTGAACAGTCCCGCGCACCAAAACCTCCTCGCTGTGCATTTTCACGCACCAATTTGGCGCGCGATCAGCCTTTGGCCTTCTCCTGAATCACGATAAACGGCGAAACGACCACTGCCCAGATCTCTGGATCGCGGCTCTGAAGGTCTAGCGCCTGCTGCGCAGTGACCGCGCCGACAGTGCCATCATCACGCCACTTAGCAAAGGCATCGCTACGGTTTTCGGCCATTGCCTGTGCAACTTTGATCAGGTCCAGGCTCGGGTCGACCCAAATCAGGTCACCCTTGGCCCAAAAACGCTCCAGCGCTTTCCACTCGATTGTTGCCGTCTCGCCGAGCAATTTGGCATAGAGGGTGCTTGCTTGATCAGTCATGGGTTCCTACCAGAAATAATTCGACCGCAGTAAAGGTCGGTATTTTTGCAGAAAAACCCAGTTTCAAAATAAGTAATTGATCGACAAGGTGGTAAATGCCCGGGTTTGACCAGAGTAACTGGCAAAACGATGGCGCATTTATATAACTTTCTGTCGATTAGGCGACACCCCCGGTTTTTGCCCCAGCGGGCCTGCTTTTCAAGCGACAAAGCAGCGCTCTACACTGTACCGGTACAGTTGCCAGGGCCGATCCGGGGGTTATCCGGGTCTGTGGCGAGGCGTGGCCTCCCATGGAACCTGATCCGGTCCTCAAGCTCTGGCCGCCAGGACTATAAAAATTACAACAGAATGAGTGGAGCACTATGAGTAAGGCTACTAAGCAGATTTCCAAGCTGTTTGCCGCAATGGTACTGGCCGGGGTTGCCAGCCATTCGTTTGCAGCCGATACCATCAAGATCGGCATCGCCGGCCCGAAAACCGGCCCGGTCACTCAGTACGGCGACATGCAGTTCATCGGTGCAAAACAGGCCATCAAGGACATCAACGCCAAGGGCGGCGTCGACGGCAAGATGCTTGAAGCCAAAGAATACGATGACGCCTGCGACCCTAAACAGGCCGTGGCAGTCGCCAACAAAGTGGTCAACGACGGCGTCAAGTACGTGGTCGGCCACCTGTGCTCCAGCTCCACCCAGCCTGCGTCCGACATCTATGAAGATGAAGGCGTGATCATGATCACCCCGGCTGCCACCAGCCCGGAAATCACCTCCCGCGGCTACAAGCTGATCTTCCGCACCATCGGCCTGGACAGCGCCCAGGGCCCGGCGGCCGGCAACTACATCGCCGACCACGTCAAACCGAAAGTGGTTGCGGTACTGCACGACAAACAGCAGTACGGTGAAGGTATCGCCAGCGCCGTCAAAACCACCCTCGAAGGCAAAGGCGTCAAGGTTGCCGTGTTCGAAGGCCTCAACGCCGGCGACAAGGACTTCTCTTCGATCATCCAGAAGCTCAAGCAAGCCAACGTCGACTTCGTCTACTACGGCGGCTACCACCCGGAGCTGGGCCTGATCCTGCGTCAAGCCAAAGAGAAAGGCCTGAACGCCAAGTTCATGGGCCCCGAAGGTGTTGGTAACGACTCCATCTCGCAAATCGCCCAGGGTGCCTCCGAAGGCCTGCTGGTCACCTTGCCCAAGTCCTTCGATGCCGACCCTGCGAACAAGGCCATCGCCGACGCTATCAAAGCAGATGGCAAAGACCCTAGCGGCCCGTTCGTATTCCCGGCCTACTCGGCTGTCCAGCTGATCGCCGAAGGCATCAAGGCCGCCAAGTCCGAAGACTCCGACAAGGTAGCAGCAGCCATCCATGCCGGTACCTTCAAGACCCCGACCGGTGACCTGTCGTACGACGCCAAAGGCGACCTGAAAGACTTCAAATTCGTGGTCTACGAATGGCATTTCGGCAAACCTAAAACCGAAGTTTCTCCTCAGTAACCCCGTCTGACTACATGACCACAAGCCCACTGTGCGAGCAGTGGGCTTTGTTTTACGAGGTTCATGGACCTTGTTCCCGCGATCCGGGAGCGGGTTCACCTGAAAATCTTAAAACCGTCACCAGCGGTTCGCTGACAGTGCCTGTACCAAAGTGGCCAAGACCACACGACCGGGCCGGGGGCATCCCCACCAGTGAAATGCGTATCAGGTTTTTAGGAGCGCTGTAATGCCTGAGATCTATCACTTCTTCCAACAGCTGGTTAATGGCCTGACCATTGGCAGCACCTATGCCTTGATAGCCATTGGCTACACAATGGTTTACGGCATCATTGGAATGATCAACTTCGCCCATGGCGAGGTGTACATGATTGGTTCCTACGTGGCGTTCATTGCCCTTGCCGGGCTGGCCATGATGGGTATTGATTCACTGCCGATATTGATGACCGTCGCTTTCGTCGCCACGATCTTCGTAACCAGTGCCTATGGCTACAGTATCGAACGGGTCGCCTACCGTCCGTTGCGTAACAGCAACCGGTTGATCCCGCTGATTTCTGCCATCGGTATGTCGATTTTCCTGCAAAACACCGTATTGCTATCCCAGGACTCCAAGGACAAGTCCATCCCCAACCTGATCCCTGGGAGCATCTCCTTCGGCCCGGGCGGCGCAGAGGAAGTGCTGATCTCCTACATGCAGATCCTGGTTTTCATCGTCACCCTGGTGGCCATGACCGGTTTGACCCTGTTCATCTCCCGCTCGCGTCTGGGCCGGGCCTGCCGGGCCTGTGCCGAAGACATCAAGATGGCCAACCTGTTGGGCATCAACACCAACAACATCATCGCCCTGACCTTCGTCATCGGTGCGGCCCTGGCCGCCGTGGCGGCGGTACTGCTGAGCATGCAGTACGGCGTGATCAACCCCAACGCCGGCTTTCTGGTGGGCTTGAAGGCTTTCACCGCGGCAGTGTTGGGCGGCATCGGCAGTATTCCGGGCGCCATGCTCGGTGGGCTGGTGCTGGGGGTGGCTGAAGCCTTTGGTGCCGATATCTTCGGTGACCAGTACAAGGACGTGGTGGCGTTCGGCCTGTTGGTTCTCGTGCTGTTGTTCCGTCCGACCGGCATTCTCGGCCGTCCGGAGGTTGAAAAAGTATGAACAAAAATCTCAAACAGGCGTTCTTCAGCGCCTTGCTGGTCTGGGCCGTGGCCTTCCCGGTACTGGGACTCAAGCTCAGCATCGACGGCATCAACCTGATCGTTCACAGTCAGGGGCCGTTCACTATCACGGTGATTGCCGTGTGCTCGGTGCTGATGTTCCTGCGTGTGCTGTTTGACAAGCAGTGGAGTACCGTTACTCGGCGGCGCTCCGATCGCAAGCTGATCTCGCCGGCGGTGAGCAACTTCCTGACCCTGCCCAAGACTCAGCGCTGGGTCATCCTCGGCCTGATCATGGTTGCCCTGGTCTGGCCGTTCTTCGGCTCGCGCGGCGCGGTCGACATCGCCACCCTGATCCTGATCTACGTGTTGCTGGGCCTGGGCCTGAACATCGTGGTCGGTTTGGCGGGCCTGCTCGACCTGGGTTATGTCGGCTTCTACGCCGTCGGCGCCTACAGCTACGCCCTGCTGTCGCACTACTACGGCCTGAGCTTCTGGATCTGCCTGCCGATTGCCGGCCTGATGGCGGCGACCTTTGGCTTTTTGCTCGGTTTCCCGGTACTGCGTCTGCGCGGTGACTACCTGGCCATCGTGACCCTGGGGTTCGGTGAGATCATCCGCCTGTTCCTGCGTAACCTCACCGGTCTTACCGGCGGTCCAAACGGGATCAGCAACATCGAGAAACCGACCTTCTTCGGCCTGACCTTCGAACGCAAGGCCGCCGAGGGCATGCAGACCTTCCACGAGTTCTTCGGCCTGCAGTACAACTCGATCAACAAGGTGATCTTCCTCTACCTGGTAGCACTGCTGCTGGCACTGCTGGCGCTGTTCGTGATCAACCGGCTGCTGCGCATGCCGATCGGTCGTGCCTGGGAAGCCCTGCGTGAAGACGAGATCGCCTGCCGCGCGCTGGGTCTGAACCCTACCGTGATCAAGCTGTCGGCGTTCACCCTGGGTGCCTGCTTCGCCGGTTTCGCCGGCAGCTTCTTCGCCGCGCGCCAAGGCCTGGTGACACCGGAGTCGTTCACCTTCATCGAATCGGCCATCATCCTCGCTATCGTCGTGTTGGGCGGCATGGGCTCTCAGTTGGGCGTGATTCTGGCGGCCATCGTGATGATCCTGCTGCCTGAACTGATGCGCGAATTCAGCGAATACCGCATGTTGATGTTCGGTGCGCTGATGGTGTTGATGATGATCTGGCGTCCGCAAGGCCTGCTGCCTATGCAACGTCCACATATGGAGCTGCGCCGATGAGCCGCGAAATTCTGCAAGTCAGCGGCCTGAGCATGCGCTTCGGCGGCTTGTTGGCGGTCAACGGCGTGGCCCTGACCGTCAAGGAAAAACAGGTGGTGGCGTTGATCGGCCCGAACGGCGCCGGCAAGACCACGGTGTTCAACTGCCTGACCGGCTTCTACAAGCCCAGTGAAGGCACCATCCTGCTCGATGGTCAACCGATCCAGGGCCTGGCCGGTCATGAGATCGCCCGCAAGGGCGTGGTGCGGACCTTCCAGAACGTGCGCCTGTTCAAAGAGATGACCGCCCTGGAAAACCTGCTGATCGCCCAGCACCGGCACCTCAATACCAACTTCCTCGCCGGTCTGCTCAAGACCCCGTCCTTCCGCCGCAGTGAGCTCGAAGCGAAGGAGTACGCACGGTACTGGCTGGAGAAGGTCAACCTGCTCGAGTTCGCCAACCGTCCCGCCGGCACGCTTGCCTATGGTCAGCAACGGCGTCTGGAGATCGCCCGCTGCATGATGACCCGTCCGCGGATCATCATGCTCGATGAACCGGCGGCCGGCCTGAACCCGAAAGAGACCGAGGATCTCAAGGCGCTGATCAGCGTGCTGCGCGAAGAGCACAATGTCACGGTGCTGCTGATCGAGCACGACATGAAGCTGGTCATGAGCATCTCCGACCACATTGTGGTGATCAACCAGGGCACGCCCCTGGCCGACGGTACGCCGGAACAGATCCGCGACAACCCTGAAGTGATCAAAGCCTACCTGGGGGAAGCGTAAATGCTGCAGTTCGAAAACGTTTCCACCTTCTACGGCAAAATCCAGGCACTGCACAGCGTCAACGTCGAGATCCGCCAGGGTGAGATCGTCACCCTGATCGGTGCCAACGGTGCCGGCAAGTCGACCCTGCTGATGACCCTCTGCGGCTCGCCGCAGGCGAGCAGCGGCAGCATCCGCTACCTGGGCGAAGAGCTGGTCGGCCAGTCGTCCTCGCACATCATGCGCAAAAGCATCGCCGTGGTCCCTGAGGGCCGCCGCGTGTTCGCCCGCCTGACCGTGGAGGAGAACCTGGCCATGGGCGGCTTCTTCACCGACAAGGGCGACTACCAGGAGCAGATGGACAAGGTCCTGCAACTGTTCCCGCGCCTGAAGGAGCGCTTCAGCCAGCGTGGTGGCACCATGTCCGGGGGCGAGCAGCAGATGCTCGCCATCGGCCGGGCGCTGATGAGCAAGCCCAAACTGCTGTTGCTCGACGAGCCTTCGCTGGGCCTGGCGCCAATCATCATCCAGCAGATCTTCGACATCATCGAGCAACTGCGCCGTGATGGCGTAACGGTGTTCCTGGTCGAGCAGAATGCCAACCAGGCATTGAAGGTCGCTGACCGCGCCTATGTACTGGAAAACGGCCGGGTGGTGATGGAAGGCACCGGCGAAGCGCTGCTCACCGACCCCAAGGTACGCGACGCTTACCTGGGTGGCTGATGGGCGCTGTGCAACACATGAAAAAAGGCCTTCGGGCCTTTTTTCATGCCCGCTGTAACGCTTCCAGGGCACGCGACTCTAGTGCTGCAGGTGAGCCAGAACACTGGCCCTCACCTCTTCCCTCTACTGGAGCCTTAGCATGAACAAGACCTTTCGCAGCGCTGCCCTCATCCTCACCCTGGGCTCGGGCCTGGCCTTCCTGCCCCTGGTGCACGCCGCCGATGACATGAACATGAGCAAGGAGGCGAGCATGGACAAGGACATGAAAATGGACAAGAAAATGGCCGACGAAAAGAAGATGGACATGACCAAGGAAAAAAAGATGGAAAAGAACGACAAGATGATGAAAAACGAAATGCACGACGACAAGATGTAAACCCTACAGGGTCTGCAATGCCTGACTGCCGCGCCTGAACCAACTCAGCAGGTAATCGGCCAGCACCTGGACCCGCTGGGGCATCCCGCCCTGATAGGGGTGCACCAGAAACAACGGTACGCTGCGCGTCTGATAATCGCGCAGCAACCACTGCAAACGGCCGTCAGCCAGTTCCGCGTGCAGCATGTACGAGGGCAGACGGGCGATCCCCGCGCCCAGTAGCGCCGCCTTCTTCAGCAGGCTGTAATGATTGCTGGCAAAGCTGCCAGCCACCTGCACCCGCAACAGTTCATGCTGCTGGTGGTATAACCACTCTTCACGACCGCTGTAATGGCTGTTGAGCAGGCAACGATGGCTGCCCAGCTCGGCCGGCACTCGCGGCTCGCCGTGACACTGCAGATACTGCGGGCTGGCACAGGTCAACTCCTGCATGGCCAGCAACGGGCGGGCAACCAGGCGCGCGTCATCCTCGACTTCAGTGCGAATCGCCAGGTCGAAGCCATCTCCCAGCAGGTCGCGATAACCGTTGTTCAGCTCAAGCTCGACCTGCAAATCCGGGTAACGGCTGGAAAACTCCAGCAACAGCCCTTCAAAAAACGTCTCGCCCAACGACACCGGCACGGTGATACGCACCGGGCCCGCCAGTTCGTCCTTGAGCATGGCCAGGGTCTGCCGCGCCCCTTCCATCTGCCGCACCAGTGCCTGCGCCTGAGGTAGCAACATGGCGCCAGCCGCCGTCAGGCTGAGCCTGCGTGTTGTGCGGTGCAGCAATATGACGCTGTGGCTGGCCTCCAGGGCGCTGATGCGCTTGGACAGTTGCCCCTTGCTCCAACCCAGTTGTTGCGCGGCCTGGGTGAAACTGCCGGCATCCATCAATACGGCAAAGGCCGCGAGGTCGTCGAGGTCGCTCATGGATTGTTTCCACACGAAAACCAAAGGTTGCCTATTAGCACGCTTATCTACAGAAAAATCCACCCTAGACTTGAGCCTGACTCCACATACCCACGAGGAACAGTTCAATGAAAATCCTGTTGATCGGCGCCAACGGTACCATCGGTTCGGCGGTTGCCACTGAGCTTGAGCAACGCCATGAAGTGTTGCGTATCGGCCGCAGCAGCGGCGACTACCAGGTCGACATCAGCGACAGCGCCTCGATCCGCCGCCTGTTCGAACAGACCGGACGTTTCGATGCCCTGGTCTGCGCCGCCGGCAACGTGACCTTCGCCCCCCTGGAGGAGATGAGCACGGAACACTTTGCCCTGGGCCTGGATGACAAGCTCATGGGCCAGGTCAACTTGCTGCTGATTGGCCGCGAGTTCATCAATGATGGTGGCTCGTTCACCTTTACCAGCGGCATCCTCAACCGTGACCCGATTCGCTCCGGCGCCTCGGCCGCGCTGGTCAATGGCGCCCTCGATGCCTTCGTCAAGGCCGCCGCCATCGAATTGCCTCGCGGCCTGCGGGTCAATGCCGTCAGCCCCACCGTACTGGTCGAAGCCATGTCGGCCTATGCCCCGTATTTCCGCGGATTCAAACCGGTGCCGGCCGCCGACGTGGCATTGGCTTATGCCAAGAGCGTCGAAGGCTTGCAGAGCGGCCAGATCTACCAGGTGGGCTAACGCTTGTGATCGGCGGTTAGCCTGCGTAACGTGGCGGCACCTTTTGCTCGAGATGCTGGAGTTTGCTTGATGCGTGCCGCCCCTTCGCTGTTGCTTGTCGCCTTGTTGCCACTGTTTGCCGGCTGCCAGCTGCTGGCTGAAAAGCCGCAAGCCGCCTCCACCACCGGTCAGACCCGCCTGCAGGGCGAACTGACGGCCCAGGGCGGACAACTGCTGTTCAAGCCCTGCGAAGAAACCCGCCGCTTTGCCGTCAATGACAGCGGCAACACCGGCCTGCTGCAGGAAGCTAGCGCACTGGCAGCCACCCCCGGCACGCTGTTCGCCGATGTGCGCGGGAATTTCTCTGCCAGCCAGAAGGCCGGCAACGACGGCCAGTTGAATGTGCAACGCCTGTACCGCGTGGAGCACTCCAGCAGTGCCTGCAGCGACCCCAACTTCAAGCGCCTGACCCTGCGCGCCAGCGGCCATGAGCCAGACTGGAGCCTCAAGGCCGGCGGCAAGGGCATGGTCCTGGAGCGTCTTGGCCAACCGTCGCTGGCCGTGCCTTACCTGGAGGAGCAACTGCCCGACGGTCGCTTCAGCCTGAGCACCGAAGCCAACGGCCAGAAAGTCGAGCTCTGGGTCGCCCCGCAACGCTGCGTCGACAGCGCCACCGGCAGCGTCCAGCACCTGAGCGCCGAGCTGCGGGTGAACGGCCAGACCCTGCGCGGTTGCGCCTACTACGGCGGCTCGCGCAACGACTGATCATCGGCGCCTGCGTTTAACCTGCCTGCAAAGGTGGCTAACAGCTTATACTTGGCGGTTTGTGTAAAGCCGCCGGCCGTTCATGGCCGGGATACTGGACCCTGCCATGTTACGAATCACCGAACTGAAGCTGCCGCTGGATCATCCTGATGAAGCCCTGCGCGAGGCCATCGTGCAACGCTTAGGGATCAGCGACGAGCAACTGCTGGACTTCACCCTGTTCAAACGCAGCTACGATGCGCGCAAGAAGAACAGCGAGCTGCTGTTCATCTATACCATCGACCTGAACGCGAGCAACGAAGCCGAACTGCTGCAAAAGTTCGCCGACGACCACAACGTCAACATCGCTCCCGATGTCAGCTACAAAGTGGTGGGCCAGGCCCCGGCCGACCTGCAGGAGCGTCCCATCGTTGTCGGTTTCGGCCCGTGCGGGATCTTTGCCGGCCTGCTGCTGGCGCAGATGGGCTTCAAGCCGATCATCCTCGAACGTGGCAAGGAAGTGCGCCAGCGCACCAAGGACACCTGGGGCCTGTGGCGTAAAAGCGTGCTCAACCCCGAGTCGAACGTGCAATTCGGTGAAGGCGGTGCCGGAACCTTCTCCGACGGCAAGCTCTACAGCCAGATCAAAGACCCACAGCACCATGGCCGCAAAGTCCTGCACGAGTTCGTCAAGGCCGGCGCCCCGGACGAAATCCTTTACATCAACAAGCCGCACATCGGTACCTTCCGCCTGACCAGCATGGTCGAGAAGATGCGTGAAGAGATCATCAGCCTGGGCGGCGAAGTGCGTTTCGAACAGAAAGTCACCGACCTGCTGATGGACGACGGCCAGCTCAATGGCGTGGTCCTGGAAAGCGGCGAGCAGTTGCATTCGCGGCATGTGGCCCTGGCCCTGGGCCACAGTGCCCGTGACACCTTCCGCATGCTGCATGCCCGCGGCGTGTTCATGGAGGCCAAGCCGTTTTCCATTGGCTTCCGTATCGAGCACCCACAATCGCTGATCGACCAGGCACGCCTGGGCAAGTACGCTGGCCACCCGAAACTTGGCGCCGCCGACTACAAGCTGGTGTACCACGCCAAGAACGGCCGTTCGGTCTACAGCTTCTGCATGTGCCCGGGCGGCACCGTGGTTGCCGCGACCAGCGAGCCGGGCCGGGTGGTCACCAACGGCATGAGCCAGTACTCGCGTAACGAGCGCAATGCCAACTCCGGCATTGTCGTTGGCATCACCCCTGAGCAGGACTACCCGGGCGGCCCGCTGGCCGGCATCGAACTGCAGGAAAAACTCGAAGCCCTCGCTTACGTACTCGGTGGCAGCAACTACCAGGCGCCGGCGCAACTGGTCGGTGACTTCGTTGCCGGGCGGCCTTCCACGGCCATCGGCAGTGTCGAGCCGTCTTATAAGCCGGGCGTCAACCTGGGCGACCTGGCCCCGAGCCTGCCGGCCTTCGCCATCGAAGCCATTCGTGAAGCGCTGCCGGCTTTCGATCGGCAGATCAAGGGTTACAATCTGCCTGATGCGGTATTGACCGGTATCGAAACCCGTACCTCATCGCCGCTGCGCATCACCCGTGACGCCAGCCTGCAGAGCCTGAACCTCAAGGGCCTGTTCCCGGCGGGTGAAGGTGCAGGGTATGCCGGCGGGATTCTGTCGGCAGGTGTTGACGGGATTCGCATTGCTGAAGCAGTGGCGCGCAGCATGCTGGGGCTGCAGGCCTGATAGGGCTATCGCGGGGCAAGCCCGCTCCCACAAGAGATGCAAACACTCTGTGGGAGCGGGCTTGACCCGCGATAGCTCTTAGACGCCCTCGCGCAACACCGACTCAGGCAACGCCTCGCCACGCTCGACACAAGCCGTCACCGCCTCGATCAACCCTTCCAGCTGATACCCCTGCCCGCTCAACCAATCCTGGTCATAGTAGGTGGTCGCATAGCGATCGCCGCCATCGCAGAGAATCGCCACGATCGACCCGGCTTCCCCCTTGGCGCGCATCTGCTGCGCTGCCGCCAGGGCGCCGATCAGGTTGGTGCCGCTCGAGCCCCCGACGCGCCGCCCCAGGCGCTGTGCCAGGTAATGCATGGCCGCCAGCGACAAGGCGTCCGGTACCTTGACCATGGCGTCGATCACCTGCGGTAAAAACGAAGCCTCGACCCGCGGCCGGCCGATGCCCTCAATGCGCGAACCACAGTCCAGGCGCAAGGAGCGGTCACCGCTCGTGTAGCAGTCGAAAAACACCGAGCGTTCGGCATCGGCGCACAGCACCCGCGTGGCATGCTGGCGATAACGTACATAACGGCCCAGGGTGGCGGTGGTGCCGCCCGTGCCCGGACTGGAAATCAGCCAGCTCGGCTCGGGAAACTGCTCAAAATGCATCTGGGCAAAGATCGACTCGGCGATGTTGTTGTTCGCCCGCCAGTCGGTGGCGCGCTCGGCATAGGTAAACTGGTCCATGAAGTGCCCGCCGCTTTCCCGGGCCAGGCGCTCAGATTCGGCGTAGATCTGTGTCGGATCCTGTACCAGGTGGCTCTGACCACCGTAGAAAGCGATCTGGGCGATCTTTTCCTGCGAGGTGCTGGCAGGTACCACGGCGATGAAAGGCAGGCCGAGCAGGCGTGCAAAATAGGCTTCGGAAATCGCCGTCGAGCCGCTGGACGCTTCGATCACCGGCGCTCCCGGGCGCAACCAGCCATTACACAGGGCATACAGAAACAATGAACGCGCCAACCGGTGCTTGAGACTGCCGGTGGGGTGGCTCGACTCGTCCTTGAAATACAGCTCGACGGCGGGAAAGCCAGGCAACGGCAGCGGGATCAGATGGGTGTCGGCACTGCGTTGAAAATCCGCTTCGATAATACGGATCGCTTCACGGGCCCACTGGCGGTGATCGTTCATGGTCGATTCTCGGGCAATAAAAGACGAAGTTCAGCAGAACATATTAGGAAAATTCTGATAGCTCCCACAGATACAGCCACGGTGAATTATCGACCGCAACTGCTAGGCTGCTTGGCGTGAGTTGGTTACAGCTTATAACAAAAACGAATATAGTTTTTGTTTTAAAGAATATCCCCTCAGGGTAGGGTGTGGCCCTATCAGAACCTTCATGGAGATTGCCCTTGCCCCTGCGTAGCACTTTCACTCGTTTCTTTCAGTTGGAAGCTGCCAGCGGTCTATTACTGATTGCTGCAGCTGCCCTGGCCCTGATCATCAACAACTCGCCGCTGTCGTACCTGTACAACGGCCTGCTGGATGTGCCCGTGGTCGCCCAGGTCGGCGCGCTGAAAATCGCCAAGCCCCTGCTGTTGTGGATCAACGACGGATTGATGGCCCTGTTCTTCCTGTTGATCGGCCTCGAGGTCAAGCGCGAGGTGGTTGACGGCCACCTGTCCAAGCCCTCGCAGATCGTCCTGCCGGGTGCTGCTGCCATCGGCGGCATGGTAGTGCCGGCGCTGATCTACTGGTTCCTCAACAAGGACAACCCGGCCGCTGTGGCGGGCTGGGCCATCCCCATGGCCACCGACATCGCTTTCGCCCTTGGCGTGCTGGCCCTGCTGGGCAAGCGTGTACCGGTCTCACTCAAATTGTTCCTGATGACCCTGGCAATCATCGACGACCTGGGTGCAATCATCGTCATCGCCCTGTTCTACTCCGGCACCTTGTCGAGCCTGTCGCTGGGCCTGGCGGCAGCCTGCCTGCTGGTACTGATCGCCATGAACCGCATGGGCGTGGTCAAGCTCGGCCCGTACATGGTGGTCGGCCTGATCCTCTGGGTCTGCGTACTCAAGAGTGGCGTACATGCCACGCTGGCGGGCGTCACCCTGGCACTGTGCATTCCATTGCGCACCAAAAACGCCGAGCCTTCGCCGCTGCTGAGCCTGGAGCATGCCCTGCACCCCTGGGTCGCTTATGGCATCTTGCCGCTATTCGCCTTTGCCAATGCCGGCGTGTCGCTCACCGGTGTTACCCTCGAAAGCTTCACCCACCACGTGCCGATGGGTATTGCCGTGGGCCTGCTGCTGGGCAAAACCCTTGGGGTGTTCGGCTTCGCCTGGGTGACGATCAAGGCCGGCATGGCCGCCTTGCCTGCGGGCGCCAACTGGGGCCAGGTGCTGGGGGTAGCGATTCTCTGCGGCATCGGCTTCACCATGAGTCTGTTCGTCGGCTCCCTGGCCTTCTTACCAGGTAGCAGCGAGTACGCCGGCATGGACCGCATGGGTATTCTCACCGGCTCCATTCTTGCAGCGCTGATCGGCTATGGCATCACCGCGCTGTCGAGTCGCAAGCCCGTCACGGCCTGAGCCTTACGGCAATAAAAAACCCCGACCGGCATTGCCGCGTCGGGGTTTTTAATGGGGGTGAAAAACTCAGTGAGTCACCCGGCTGGTACCGTCGACGGTCATAATCCGTACCCGCTCGCCGACACGGAAGATTTCGTTCTGCTGCACCGCCTGCACATAGGCACGCATGCTACCGTCGTCTTCACGCACGGTGATCTCGACACCTTGGGTGCGGGTCAGGCCTTCTTCGGCTGCAGAACCTGCCAGGCCACCGGCCACGGCACCGATCACGGCGGCAACGATACTGCCGCGACCACCACCCACCGCGCTACCGGCGACACCGCCGACGATCGCACCGGCACCACCGCCGATCGGGGTTTTGGTACCTTCGATTTTTACCGGTCGCAGGGACTCGATGGTGCCCATGCGCACGGTCTGCACACGGCGCGCTTCATCTCGGGAGTACGAATCGCCAGTCAGGCTCGAGGCACAACCACCCAGCAGCATCGACATGGTGGTGAGGGTTGCCAGCAGCAGAACAGATTTACGCATTGGATGATCTCCGTAAGACAGATGCTCATTAGACTCCGCGCATTGACGACTGTCACGACACATGCGGGGTAAAATTGCTTCCATTCAGCTTCCGTACAGCCTGTGCTATCGGGGCAGCCTGTAGAAACTTCTAGCGCAAGGATAGACATGGATTACTTCATCGTCGTTATAACCACCGTGGCAGGCCTGTACTTCCACTGGTGGATCTACGTTCGCATCAAGCGCTGGATGGACCGCGACCTGGCCTTGTCGCTGGCAGGCCAGGACGAAGGCAAGAAGGCTTTCATGCTACAACGTCTGGACAGCGCCAAGACACAAAAGGTCAAACGCAGTGAACTGGCGGCCTGGCTGGAACGCGAGGCCGCCGGTTACCAGGCCGATTAAGGCGCGAGACGCTCACGCAGCCAGTTGCCTTGCTGCAAGCGGTAGTTGAGGCGGTCGTGCAGGCGGCTGGCACGCCCCTGCCAGAACTCGATGCGCTCGGGCAGCAGACGATAACCACCCCAGTGCTTCGGGCAATGCGGTTGGCTGTCGCTAAAACGCTGTTCGGTGGCCTTGACCAGGCCCTCCAGCTCGGCGCGGTCGGCGATCACCCGGCTTTGCGGCGAGGCCCAGGCCCCCAGACGGCTGCCCAGCGGGCGAACCTGGTAATACTCGTCCGATTCCTGCGCAGTAACCTTCTCTACCTTGCCTTCGATACGCACCTGGCGCTCCAGCGCCGGCCAGAAGAAGGTCATGGCCGCGAACGGGTTGTCCACCAGTTGCTGGCCCTTGGCGCTGTCATAGTTGGTGAAGAAGGTGAAGCCCTGATCGTCCAGGCCCTTGAGCAGGACGATCCGGCAATGTGGGCGGCCATCGGCATCCACCGTCGCCAGGGTCATGGCATTGGCTTCCACCGGAGGCTGCTCGGTCTTCACGGCGTCATCGAACCACTGACGAAACAACGCGAAGGGCTGTTCCGGCGCCTGCTCTTCGGTCAGGCCATCACGGGTGTAATCGCGGCGCATATCGGCCAGTGACTGGGTCATTACTGCGTTCCTTGACGATCAGTTGGTCTTCGCAGGGCTGGTGTTGGCAGCGACTTTTTTCGCCGCAGGGGCAGCCTTTTTCGCCGCAGGCTTTGCTGCGGGCTTCTTGGCAGCAGCTTTGGCGGGTGTGGCTTTCTTGGCAACTGTGGCTTTTTTCGCGGGCGCCTTGGCCGCAGGCTTGGCAGCCGGTTTCGCCGCCGCCTTGGCGGGTGCCTTGGCATCCTGCACGGCAACCAGTTCAGCAGGCGTCGGGGTTGGCTGCTTGTACTTGGCCAGCAGCGCAACCATGGTGTTCTGCGGCGTCAGCACCAGTTCGACGCGGCGGTTCAGGGAACGGCCTTCAAGGCTGTCGTTGGCCGCGCGCGGCATTTCCGAGCCCATGCCTCGCAACATCAGGCGATCGCGCTGCAAGCCGCTGAGGCGGAAGATGGCGGCGACCGACTGGGCTCGCTCCTGGCTGAGCTTGGTATTAGCTGCGGCAACACCACTGGTGTCGGCATGGCCAAGGACCAGTACGGCAGTCTGCTTGTCGGTCTCGATGGCCTTGGCCACACGGGTGATCGGGCCCAGGGTGACCGGCAGAAGCATGGCTGGGCGGTCCGGGTTGTAGGAACTGTCGACCGGCACGGTCACGACCAGCACATCTTCACGGCGTTCGACTTCGAACTTGCTGTCCTTGATGGCTTCGCGCAGCTTCGGCTCGTAGTTGTCCAGCCAGGCCTGAGTGGCCTTGTGGTCGATCTTGGGGGCGGCGGCGACTTTGCTTTTGTCGCTGTCACCAAACGGCCACCACCAGCGGCTGGCGTTTTCTGACTTGGCGTCGGCCTTGGCGACTTTTTCGGTTACCACTTCCTTCACTTCCTTGTCGACGACCTGATCCGCTCCAAACGGCCACCAGTTGAATCCGGCATCAGCGGCCCCGTCTTTCTGAGGATGCTGCGCGCAGCCGGTGACGGCCAGACACAGGGCGAGAGCTAAGGATTTATGCGAAGACATCAGCGATACACCATGAAAATGAAAGAAATTTGGCCCAGCAATGCAGGGCTTTGGAATTCAGAATAGCCAAAGGGTTCAAGCCACATCGGGGTTAACCGATCAAAGGCAGCCGGCCAAAACACGCACCAGCTTTTGCGCCCGAGGGTCCATGAGCACATAGGGGCCCAGGGTATTGGTAACAAAGCCAAAGGAAACATCATGTTCCGGATCGGCAAAGCCTACCGAGCCGCCCGCCCCAGGGTGGCCGAAGGCGCGAGCGCCCAGGCCGAAGGTGGCGTTGGCAACGTTGGGCTGATCGAGCATGCAGCCAAGGCCAAAGCGGGTCGGGGTCAGCAAGGTCTGGTCCTGGCCCAGGCTGTGTTCACGCGTGAGTTCATCCAGCAACTCCGACTCCAGCAAGCTGCCATCGAGCAGCCCGGCATAGAAGCCAGCGAGACTGCGGGCGTTGCCATGACCGTTGGCCGCCGGTTGCTGCATGCGTCTCCACTCGGGTTTGTTGACGCTGGTAAGCATCCCTGGCGGATTGGTAAAGGCCCGGGTCGACAGGGCTTGCGGCTCGCGCATAGTGACCTGGAGCAGGCGCTGGGCCGCCTCGTCACCCATGTTGCCTTTGCCGCGGGCGATGTGCGCGACCCGGGGGAAGTCCTCTTCGCCCAGGCCAATATGAAAGTCCAGGCCCAGCGGCCTTGCGGTACGAGCGACGATCGACTCGCCAGGCTCGCGGCCATCGGTGCGGCGGATCAACTCCCCAACCAGCCAGCCAAAGGTGATGGCCGCATAGCCGTGGGCGGTACCAGGGGTCCACCACGGCGCTTCGGCAGCCAGCGCCTGGACCATGGTTTGCCAGTCGTAGAGGGCCTCGGCTGGCATCAACTCACGCAGGGCCGGCACACCGGCGCGATGGCTGAGCAGTTGCCGCAGGGTGATCCCTTGCTTGTCGGCCTGGGCGAATTCGGGCCAGTAGCGCGCCACCGGCGCATCCAGGGCCAACTTGCCCTCCCCGACCAGTTGCAGGGCGGTCACGGCGGTGAACATTTTGGTGCAGGAAAACAGGTTGGCGATGGTGTCGCTGTGCCAGGCCTCGGCGCCGTCTTTGTCAGCACTGCCGGCCCACAGGTCGATGACGGTCTCGCCACCGACCTGGATGCACAGCGCCGCGCCACGCTCCTGAGGATCGTCGAACAGCGCCGCAAAGGCTTCACGTACCGCTTCGAACTTAAGCTCGTAATGACCCTGAATCTGCACCCAGCAACTCCCGTGAAACCGGCTTTTCAAAAGGTGTGCATTGTTTCAGCCTGCGCACGATTTGGGAACAGACAGAAGCCGGGCGGTCCGTCCGGCGACCGCTGTCAGGGCACTGCGGCGCCTTTTTCTGTAGTTGGCAGGGTCTTTCCAAATTGCGCCTGGGTTTGCAGGTTGCTCTTGCGCACGCCGTCGACAAAACCCTGGAACGGCACATCGGTAATGCCGACCAGACCGAAGTGGCCGTTCTCGCCATCGAGCAGGCGACCGCTGGCCGGCTGGTCCAGGTACTGGAACCAGTGCACGCCGACAATCGAAGGCTCATCCAGCGCGGCCTTGAGAAAACTGCCATAGGCAGGTGCACGGCCTTCTTCTTTGGCCACTTCCATCGGCCCTGGCCAGAACGGCCCACGGTCACGGGAACCAAACTGGAACTCGGAGACCAGCACCGGCTTGTCCAGTGCCTTGAGCTGGTCGAAATCATAACCATCCTGCGGTTTGGGCGTGTAGAAGTTGAAGCTGATGACGTCACAGTATTCGGCGCAAGCAGCGACCGCTTCCGGGGTGCTGACGGCATAGCGGCCGCCGAGTAGCAGGTGATTGGGCGCATGCCATTTCAGCGAGTCGGAAATGGTCTTGAAATAGGTTTCGGCGAAGACCTTCTGGAAGTACTTGAAGTCGGCCTCGATTTCCGGGTGTTCAGGGCTTGGCAGCGGCGGCTCGAACCCTGGGTCTTCCATCAACTCCCAGGCGGGCAGGTCGATACCCCAGGCCTTGGACAGCCCGGCCTGATTGCGGTACTTGTCGCGCAACTGCTTGAGGAAGGCACGCTTGGCCGGCACGTCGGTGGTCAGGCGCAAGGTGCCATAAGCCAGGGCATAGCGCGCCTTGGGGTCATCACCGGGGCCAGCCCAGGCCAGTTCATTGTCGGCAAAATAACCGATCAGCCACGGGTCGTCGCGGTGGTCGCGAGCGGCAATCGCCACCGCACGTTCGGTGGCCATGGCAAAGCGCGGGTCAAACGGGTCGGGCATCCCGCCCCACCAGTCCATGCCGGTACTGATGCTGGTGTAGTCGCCGACAATCGACAGCGGCAAGGTGTAGGGCATGCGCCCGGCCTGGCCCAGCGCCGGCTCGCTCCAGTTACCCAGGGTATTGAAGCCCCAGGCCTGCAGGCGGTCGAGGGTATGCCCCTGCCAGCGTTGCTTGTCGAAGCTTGCCACCGGGCATTCAACCGCAGGGGCCTTGTCGCTGGCCGCCTGCGCGGTGCACGGGATGCCATGGCTGCGCTCGATATTGGCGGCATAGAAGTCAAACCAGCGCCCCTGATTGAAGTTGCGGCCACGGGCCGAGCCGTTGCCGTCGTTGTTGTTGCCCTCGCCATAAAACTGCGCCAGCGCCTCACCGGTTTTAGGCAGCGCGCTGAACATGCTTTCGCGCCCGGCCACATAGGTGCGACCACCGTCGGCGGCCACGGTGTTGACGCCCAGGGAGTAGAAAGGATGCCCTTCTGGGGTCACCAGGTACCAGCGACCTTCGCGTTTTTCGGTGCGGAAGAAGCCCTTGCCCTCGAAGGCCGGACCTTCAGCGATGCCGCCGAACTTGTCCAGCTTGAGCTTGCCGCGTTCGCCCAGCCAGCCCTTGAGCTGCTGTTGCTCACGGCTGGTGGCGGCCTTGAGCTGATCGTCACTGACGATCTTCTCCGGCCAGCGGTCGCGGGTGGACTGGCCATAAGCGTCGATCAAGTCGCTGTACACGGCCTTTTGCAGTAGCTCGTCATCCTGGGTACCGACGCGCTCGATAAGGATGCTCTGGGCAACATTGGGCTTGTTCATCGACAAGGTCACCGATACCACCTGCTTGAGATCGACCTCCCCAAAGCTGCTGGTCAGCAATACCCGTTGGCCTTCATGCACCCAGGGCATCGGCGGCCCGGCGCGCATGCCCTGGCTCAGGGGCGAACTGGCCTTGAGCGGCACGTAGACGGTCTGCGCCGGGCCCGCTGGCAGGTCGATGCGGCTGGTGAGGGTCTTGCCGTCGCTGCTCTGTACCGTCACATCGACGGTCAGCGCCCAGTCCATGGCGCTTTGCAGGCGCAAGGTCATGGCCGTGGCGCTGGACCAGTCCCAGGCCCCGCTTTGCGGGCTCAGGCGCAGCTTGGGCTGCTGCACCGGGTTGAACACCACGCGGCGCAGCACCTCGCCCTCGGCCGTCTGCTCTGCGTTGTACTGCGGCAGGCTGGCATCCTCGGTCACCACATTGACCACGGCGGCCGGGCGAACGAAGCTGAACAGCGTCTGTTGTGCGGCCAACAGCGGCGAGCTGAACAACAGTGCGAAGACGGCAGGCAAGGTACGGCGAATCATAGGGCTGGAACTCTCCTTGAGGGCCCATGGGGCCTTGAATTGAGTAATAGACAACGCCCGGAGCCTTGCGCTCCGGGCTTCAGGAAATTTCCCGGCGAAACGGCGGCAGCGCATTGAGAATAGCCTTGCCATAGCGCTGGGTGACCACCCGGCGATCAAGCAGGGTGATGGTGCCGCGGTCCTCTTCGGTACGCAGCAGGCGCCCGCAGGCCTGGATCAGCCGCAGCGAGGCGTCCGGCACGGCGATTTCCATGAACGGATTGCCGCCCCTGGCCTCGATCCATTCGGCCAGGGCCGCCTCGACCGGGTCATCCGGCACGGCGAACGGGATCTTGGCAATCACCACGTGCTCGCAATAGGCACCTGGCAGGTCGACACCTTCGGCAAAGCTGGCCAGGCCGAACAATACGCTGGAATCACCGCCATCGACCCGCGCCTTGTGCTTGTTGAGGGTTTCCTGCTTGGACAGGTTGCCCTGGATAAACACCTGCTTGCGCCAATCGCGGTCCAGGCCGTCGAACACGTCCTGCATCTGCTTGCGCGAGGAAAACAGCACCAGCGAGCCGCGCGAACCTTCCACCAGTTCCGGCAGGTCGCGGATAATCGCCGCCGTGTGGGCGGCGGCATCGCGCGGATCGGCACGCAGGTCCGGAACGCGCAACACGCCGGCGTCGACATGATGGAACGGGCTTGGCACGACACTGGTGACGGCGGTCTTGGGCAGCCCGGCACGCATGCGGAAACGGTCGAACTTGCCCAGTGCAGTGAGGGTCGCCGAGGTCACCAGAGCGCCATGAGCGACGTTCCACAAGTTGCGTCGGAGCATCTCGGCGGCAAGGATCGGGCTGGCATTGACCTCGATATCGAACAGCGCACCGCTCTCGGCCAGGGTCAGCCAGCGGGCCATGGGCGGGCTGTCTTCGGGGTCTTCGGCGGTAAAGGCGGTCCACAGCTCCCAGTTGCCCTGGGCGCGCATCAGCAGACTGCCGAACAACGGGTACCACTCTTCGGCCTGGTGGCTGGGAATACCGATGCTGACCTCGGCGTCCATGCCTTCCTTGAGCAGCTCGGTCAACCGGGTGAACAGGTCGTTGAGCCGCGAAAAGCCCTTCTTCAGCTCGATACCCATCTCGCGCATGTGCTCGGGCACCACACCGCCTTCGAAGCGATGGCGCGGCCGCTCGCGGCCCTCCGTGTCTTCGCCCGGGCGGAAATCGGCAACCTGCTCGCACGCGCTGAACATGAACTGCTGCTGGGCCTTGATCTCGCGGGCCAGCTCCGGCACCTGCTCGATCAGTTTGCCCAGGTCGCCCGGTAGCGGGTGCTGGGCAAGCAATTTGGTCAGGTTCTTGGCCGTTTGCTCAAGCCAGTCGGCGGTGGAGCGCAGGCGGGTGTAATGGGCGAAGTGGCCGATCGCCTTGTCCGGCAGGTGATGACCTTCGTCGAACACATAGATGGTGTCACGCGGGTCGGGCAGCACCGCGCCGCCGCCCAGGGCCAGGTCAGCCAGGACCATGTCATGGTTGGTGACGATCACATCGACCTTGCCCATGCCTTCGCGGGCCTTGTAGAAAGTGCATTGGCCGAAGTTCGGACAATGGCGCCCGGTGCACTGGCTATGGTCAGTGGTCAGGCGCGCCCAGTCCTGGTCTTCCAGGGCCTGGGGCCAGCTGTCGCGATCGCCATCCCAGCGGTTGCCGGCGAGCTTCTCGATCATGCTGGTGAACAGCTTCTGGCTGGCCTCGTCGACCTCGATCCTGAAGCCTTCCTCTTCAAACAACTGCGCGGTGGCCGATTGCGCCTGGCCTTCTTGCAGCAGCACGTCGAGTTTCGACAGGCACAGGTAGCGGCCCCGGCCCTTGGCCAGGGCGAAGCTGAAATTCAGGCCACTGTTGCGCATCAGGTCGGGCAGGTCCTTGAAGACGATCTGCTCTTGCAGGGCAACCGTGGCGGTGGCGATCACCAGGCGCTTGCCGGCCGCCTTGGCCGCCGGAATCGAAGCCAGGCTGTAAGCCACCGTCTTGCCGGTACCGGTACCGGCCTCGACCGCGACCACCGCCGGCTCGCCAACACGCCGGCCTTCATCGTCACAGTCGATATCGCCGAGCACCTTGGCCACTTCGGCGATCATCAGGCGCTGGCCGTAGCGCGGCTTGAGGCTCTTGGCTTCGAGAAAACGCGAATAGGCGCCCTGAATCGTGGTTTTGAGTTCGTTGCTGATCATGGTGTCGGGGCGCCCGAAGGGCTGGATAAATTTTCAGTGTTTCGATTGGGTCGCTATCATACCCCGCTATTGCCCTTTACGCCGAATGGAGATCCCCATGCCCGTGTTTGCCCTGACCTATAGCCTGCATGTTCTGGCCGCCCTGGTGTGGGTCGGGGGGATGTTCTTCGCCTGGCTGATCCTGCGTCCAGCGGCGATTGCAGCCCTGGATGGCCCTGCTCGCCTGCGCTTGTGGGTAGAAGTGTTTCAGCGTTTTTTCGTATGGGTATGGATAGCAATTGCGCTGCTGGCGATCAGCGGCGTGATCATGATCAACTCCCGATACGCAAGCTTCGAAACGACTCCGCGGCATGTCCAGGTGATGATCGGTGGTGCTATTGCGATGTTCGCCGTGTTCTTTCGCATTCAGTCGTTGCTGTACCCTGAACTGAGCAAGGCGGTACAGGCCCAAGACTGGCCTGCGGGAGCGGCGGCCATGGCCAGGATTCGGCGCATGGTCGGGTTCAACCTGGTGCTGGGGATTGCGGTGGTGCTGTCGGGTGGGGTGCTTTGGTAATTATTCGGTGAGAGAACTGTTTTACACAGCTTTTTAAAAGCTGGCGAGATTCGTGTGGGAGCGGGCTTGCCCGCGAACACGGGCGAAGCCCGTGCCAACCATCGCGGTGTCTGCTTCGCGGGGCAAGCCCGCTCCCACATTTACAGGCGCTGCAGGATCAACTCCCCAGCCGCCCCCGCCGAGCCCGGTTGCCCCGCCATGCCGGGCTTGCCCGCAGCGCCGCCAGCGGTGCTGTAGACCAGGCAACCCTTGCTCGCACCACCGGCACCTGGCTTACCGGCAGCACCTGCCACGCCCGGCGCGCCGCCATCGAGCTGAACCACGATGCGCTCGGCCGGGAAACTCGCAGGCAGCGCCAGCCGCACCCGGCCACCCGGGGCACCATCATGACCATTGCCGCCATTGTCGCCATTGGCGCCACGGCTGGCCTGGCCCCAGGTGCAGCCACCCGGCTTGCCGTTGGCGCCATCAAGCCCGACGTATCCCGGAGCACCGGCGCCGCCACGGGCATCAATGGCCAGGGTCGAAGCCTGCAGCTCATGCACCTGCAACTCCAGGTTGCGTCCAGCCTTTGCCGCCTTTTCGTAAGTACCCGGCGCGCCATGGGCGACAAGCTGGCTGCCCTCGCCCAGGCTCGCCCGTTTGATCTCGATCTGCAGGGCGGCCTGCGCCGGGACAATGGCAATCCGCGCTTCATGGCCCAGGTGCAGTTCATCGACCTTGAAGTCGACCAGGCTCGCAGGCAACAACAACGTGGCCGAATCAGCCACGTCCAGGCGTTGCAAATGCACGACGCTGGAGGTGTTTGGCAGGCGCAACACCGAATGGGCGGCAACGCTGATTGCGTCAGCCAGTGCCAGAGGGCTGAACAGCGCAGCCAGGAGGATCAATTTACGCATGGGCAGCTTCCTTGCGGGGGGCTGGAATCGAAAGGACGTGAAAAATACCCACCAACAGGATCTGCAAGCGATCGAACCAACGGTGGCTGCGCGAGCGCAGGCAACCATTGAATATCAGTATCTCCAGCACATGCAGGCCCAGCAAGGCAGCACCGGCGGCATTGATCAGCAGATGGAAGGGATGTTCCTGCGGGATAAGCAGGTTAACCAGCACCACCCACCAGAACACTACGGTCAAGGCCTTGCCCAACCCCAGTAAGCCTTTCATGGATGCCCCCGTTGTTATTTTTCGGTGGCGATGCCAGCCATGCTGACATCGCCTGCAACAGTAACGGCTGATACGCGCCTTGTGCCAGAGGCTTGATCAATTAAGGTGCAATTCCACCCTGCGATTCTGCGCGCGCCCTGCATCAGTCGCGTTATCGGCGATCGGCTCGCTCTCGCCACGGCCCTGGCTGGTCACCTTCGACGGTGATATCCCTTGGCTGATCAGGTACTCGGCAACGCTACTGGCGCGCCGCTCGGAGAGTGCCTGATTGTAAGTATCAGAACCCTGGCTGTCGGTATGGCCGATGACCTTGATGCTGACTACATTGGCACCAGTGAGCTTGCCGGTCAGTGTCTGCAACTTCTGACGGGCCATTTCGGTCAACTGCGCCGAATCAAAGGCGAACATCACCGCCCCCTGGTCGTCGAGAGTAATCACCTCCGAAGTTGGCGCAGGCTCTGGGGCCGTCTGCGTCACCGGATACTGCGGCAACGGGCAACCGGTGTGACTGACCGGGGTATTGGCCGGGGTATCGGGGCAACGATCGCGACGGTCGAACACGCCGTCTTCATCCTCGTCACCGTCCTGGGCATAGCAGATCAGCCCACCGGCAATCGCGCCAGCAGCACCTGCACCAGCAGCCCAGGCCGAGCTTTCGATGGCGCCCAGGCCGCCACCGACCAGCCCGCCAAGCAGGCTGCAGACAGGCCAGGTCCTTTGATTGAGTGGGGCACTGCCATCGCTGTGGGTCGCGCAACCGGAAAGCAGGCTTGCAGCCAGCAGGACCGGCAGTGTGGCCTTGGAAAGAACACTCATGAGAATTGCTCCTGTGTCACCGGCCTCTACCGGTCACACAGGAGTAAAGACCGGCCTGCGGCACTTCTCAAGCCGCAGGCCACTGGCGCTTCAGCGCTCAATACGAATTTCCGTGCGACGGTTCTGCGCCCGTCCATCTGCAGTCGCGTTGTCGGCAACCGGCTGGGTTTCACCCGCGCCCTGCACCGAGACGAAACTGCTGCGCGGCACACCGCTCTCGATCAGATAATCCGTCACCGACCGGGCGCGGTCCTGCGAGAGCTTCTGGTTATAGGCGTCCGATCCTTTGCTGTCGGTGTGGCCGGTAACACTCAAACGGGCACTCGGCGCTTCGTTTTTCAGGCGAGTGGCGATGGTGTTGAGGCGCTCCTTGTCCTTGGCGGTCAGCTTGGCCGAGTCAAACTGGAAGTGAACATCGCGAATGACGATAACCTCCTCCTTGACGACGGCCACTTCTTCCACGACTGCCACCGGCTCCGGTGGGCAACCGTTGGCATCGACCTGCACGCCGCGTGGCGTGCCCGGGCACTTGTCACGGCTGTCTGGAACGCCATCGCCATCTTCGTCGCCATCGCCGTGGGCCCAGCAGTAGCCCGCGGCCATGCCTGCGCCAATCAGCGCACCCCAGCCAGCCCAGCTGGAACTCTCGATAGCGCCCAGGGCTGCGCCGCCTACACCCCCGACGGCAGCACACTTCGGCCAGTCGGTTTTTTGCAAACCTGCACAACCAGTCAACACGCTGGTTAGCAGAACCAGAGGTAATGCTGTGCGTACTATGCTCATTTTGTTGCATCTCCTAGGGGGAATCGGTGCAATACCGATGCTCTGGGAGTAAAGACCCGCTCATTGATATCCGCCAGCAATAGGCCATGATGCGACCGCGCAGCACTATGCCAAGTGGCACCAGACCGTTAGTCTTGCGGCATCTGACCGAGGATTCCCGATGATTGACGGTTTTTCCCAGCGTACTCCGCAGCAAGCCCTTGCCGCCCTGCTCGAGCGCCAGGCGCCGCAACGCCTGCTGTTGATAGGCGAGCGATTCCCAGCGCTAGAAGCGTTCGCCCAGGCGCATCCGCAGGTGCACATCGCCGTGGCCAGACCGGGCCCGCTGCCTGAGGAGCTGGCAACCCAGCGCTTCGACCTGGCGCTGCTGGTCGATTGCCTCGAGCACCTGAGCAAGCGCGATGGCCTGCAACTGCTCGGCGGCATCCGCAACCTCAATGCCAGCCGCATAGCGGTGCTGGCCGACCTGAGCGCCTGCGGTTGGCAGGAAACCGACTTTTTTGCCCTGGCCCTGCAGGCCAGCGAGAAATTTCAGCGTGACTCACAGGTTCTGAACCTGTTCACCTATGATCTACGTGAATACAAGCAGGTCCCGGACTGGCTCAACGCCAGGTTCTGGGCCAACCCGGAAAATTTTGGCAAGTACTGGTGGTGAAGCGATGAGTGTCTCGGTGTGTCCCTGCGGCAGTGGCGATCTGCTTGATACCTGTTGCGGGCATTATCACGCAGGGCTGCCAGCCCCCGACGCCCGGACCCTGATGCGCTCGCGCTACAGCGCCTATGTGCTGGGCCTGGTCGACTATCTGGTGGCCACCACCCTGCCGGCCCAGCAAGCCGGCCTTGATCGCGAGGCAATCAAGGCCTGGAGCCAGCAAAGCACCTGGCTGGGCCTTGAAGTGGAAAGCGCCGAAGTGTTCGGCGGCAAGCCCGAGCATGCCTTCGTCACCTTCACCGCCCGCTGGCACGATAACGACGGCGAACATAGCCATCGTGAACGCTCGGCCTTCGTGCAAAACCTGGGCAAGTGGTACTTCATTGACCCCACCGTCGGCCTCAAGGCCACGCGCAACGATCCCTGCCCGTGTAACAGCGGGCAGAAATTCAAGAAGTGCTGCGCCAGTTACCTGGGAAGCTGAACCTGATGGCCCGCCTGTTGCTGGTCGGCGCTCTGCTCCTGCAACTGGTGGGCTGCGCCAGTTGGCTGGGTGATGACTATCAGGACCCGCAGGTACATCTGCTCAAGGTCGAACCCTTGAAGATGCGCCTGTTGCAGCAGGAGTTCGTGCTCCATGTGCAGGTCGACAACCCTAACGACAGCCGCCTGTTCATCCGCTACCTGGGTTACAAGGTGCTGATCAACGACCTGCCGCTGACCGAAGGCGAAGCCAGCCTGTGGCGCAGTGTCGGCCCGCACGCCCGGCGCACCTTCAAGATCCCCGTGCGCACCAACCTCTGGCAGCAGGTCAAACCCCTGGCAAAGCTGCTCAAAGGCAACCAGGGTCCATTGCGCTATCGCCTGGAAGGTGAACTGGTCAGCGGATTATTCTTCGCCCGCGACCTGCACTTGTCGCGCAGTGGTGAGATAATTCCCGGCGATCTTATTCCGGAGTAACCCAAGATGACCCAGCAACCCCATGTCCATGGCCCAGACTGCAACCACGATCATGACCATCACGACCATGACCATGGCCATGTACACGGCCCGAACTGCAACCACGGCCACCAGGAGCCGGTGCGCAACGCCCTGAAGGACGTTGGCCGCAACGATCCGTGCCCATGCGGCAGCAGCAAGAAGTTCAAGAAGTGCCACGGCGCCTGATAGCCGCCTTCTGACAGTGGTCGCCGCTTGTACCCTGTACAGGTGCGACCGCTAGTCCCCTTTCTGGCTCGACACCTCGTCAGCGACTGAAAATAAAGGCTGCACTGTGCTTGCATGGCGTGTTCGCGCTCACTAACGTAGCGCCTTTTACCGCCACGCCCCGCAGGAGCCCGATCATGGCCGCGCCAGCCCTTCCCCCTTTTACCCCCCGGTTCGGCGTAGCCGTTGCGATGCTTGGGCTGCTCAGCCTGGGTGGCTGCCAGATGGCCGGCCAGCGTGACAGCGTACTACCGAGCACAGGTGTGCAGCCGCTCAAGGGCCTGGCGCAGAATGTTTCGGTGCGCCGCAACGCCATGGGCATGCCGCTGATCGAATCGAGCAACTTCCACGACGCGCTGTTCGCCCTGGGTTATGTCCACGCCGGTGACCGTATCGGGCAGATGGTCGGCATGCGCTTGCTGGCTCAGGGCCGCCTGGCGGAAATGGCCGGTGCCGACGTGCTGGAAGTCGACCGCCTGATGCGTGCGGCCAACCTCAAGGCCAGCGCCAACCAGTTGTACGCCGATGCCTCGCCCCGTCTCAAGCGCTTCTTCGAGGTGTACGCCCGCGGCGTCAACGCCTACCTGTTCCGCTACCGCGACAAGCTGCCAGCGCCACTGGCACAGACCGGTTACCGCCCGGAGTACTGGAAGCCCGAAGACTCGGCGCTGATCTTCTGCCTGTACAACTTCAGTCAGTCGGTCAACCTGCAAGAGGAGCTCGCCGCCCTGGGCCTGGCGCAAAAAGTCGGTACCGACAAACTGGCCTGGCTGTTGCCCAGCTACCCCGACGAGCCGCTGGCCCTGGGCGAAACCGACAAACTCAAAGGCCTGAACCTGAACACCCAGCTCGCGGGCCTGGCGCCTCTGACCGCCGTCAGCGAGCAACTGGCCGCGCTCAACCTGCTCGGCACTGCCGGCTCGAGCAACTGGGCGATTGCCCCACAGCGCAGCCGCAGTGGCAAGAGCCTGATGGCCAGCGATACCCTCGGCGCCTGGGCGATGAGCCCGGTGCAGATCCGCTCGCCCAAGTATCAGGCCGCAGGCGTGTCGATTGCCGGCCTGCCGCTGGTACTTTCGGGCTACAACGGCAAGCTGGCCTGGAGCGCCAGTGCGGTGATGGCCGACAACCAGGACCTGTTCCTGGAAAAACTGCGCAAGGAAGGCAGCCGCCTGATGTACCAGGCCGACGGCAAATGGTTGCCGGCCCAGGCCCGCAACGAAACCTTCTTCATCAAGGGCCAGCGCCCGCTGCGTGAAACCCTGTACGACACCCGCCACGGCGCCCTGCTCGGCCAGCCACAGAACGCAAGCCTGGGCTTGGCCCTGCGCATGCCCGAGCTCAAGGGCGATCAAAGCCTGGATGCGTTCTTCAACCTGTCGCGGGCACAGAATGTCGAGCGCGCCTTTGACAACATCCGTGAAATTGGCGCCGCGGCGCTGAACTTCGTGTTTGCCGACGCCAGCAACATCGGCTGGCAGGTCAGCGGACGCTTCCCCAACCGCCGAGAAGGCCAGGGCCTGCTACCCTCGCCGGGCTGGGACGGGCGTTACGATTGGGACGGTTACGCCGACCCGATGCTCCATCCCTACGACCAGGACCCGCCCCAGGGCTGGATCGGCAATGCCAACCAGCGCAGTGTGCCCAAAGGCTATGGCATGCAGTTGTCCAACAGCTGGTACTACCCCGAGCGCGCCGAGCGCCTGGCGCAGCTGGCCGGCAATGGCAAGCACGACAGCCGCAGCCTGATGCTGATGCAAAGCGACCAGACCACGCTGTTTGCCGACAAGCTGAAAAAGATGTTCGAAGCCCCCGGCATGGCCCAGCCGCTCAAGCAGGCGATCGACGCCCTGCCTGCCGAGCAGCGCAACAAGGCCCGTGAGGCCTACACCCGGCTGATGGCCTTTGACGGTCGGCTGAGCACCACCTCGGCAGATGCCGCCCTGTATGAGTTGTTCCTGCAGGAAAGTGCCAAACTGACCTTCCTTGACGAACTGGGCCCCGAGTCCAGCCCGAGCTGGCAGATGTTCGTCGGCAATGCCCGGCTGTCCTACTCGGCCCAGGCCGACCATTTGCTCGGCCGCGAAGACAGCCCGTTCTGGGACGACCAGAAAACCGCGCAAAAAGAAGACAAGCCGACCATCCTCGCTCGTAGCCTGGCAGCGGCCGTCAACGCTGGCGAAGCGCAGTTGGGCAATGACCGGCGCGCCTGGCAGTGGGGCAAGTTGCATCAGTACCGCTGGCCGGTGCCGACCTTCCACGGCCTGGGCGATGCGCTCAGCCGCAGCCCGTTGGCCAGTGGCGGTGACCACAGCACGCTGAACCTTGCGCCCTACGCCTGGGGCAAGGACTTCAACGCACAGCTGGCACCGTCCCTGCGCCTGGTGGTGGACTTCGGCCAGGTCGAGCCGCTGCAACTGCAAAGCAGCAGCGGCCAATCCGGCAACCCGGCCAGCCCGCACTTTGCCGATGGCCTGGATGCCTGGTTCAAAGGCCGTTACATGAGCCTGCCGCTGCAACCGCAGAACTTCGACCGCGCCTACGGCAACAAGCGCCTGACCCTGGTGCCCGGCAAGTAACCCCTCGATAGCACGCGCAGCCGGTGCAATGCCGGCTGCGCTGATCCATATCAACAGCCCCCGCGTTTAAATCCCTTACAACGAAACTGAGCCAGGTTTCGTCACCTGCCTCTGCCTGATGAACCATAAAAACGATTGCAGCCCTGTGCCCAGGGGACCACCCCAGGCCAGGTGAATAAAGGAATAATGCAATGGCATCCGCCTTCTCCCGTCTGGCCCTGGTGGCCACGACCGTGTTCTCGTTCTCCGTACTCGCCAGCGAGCCGCCCCCGGCAGCGGCGGCCGACAGCGAACTGCTTGCCCGAGGCAAGTACATCGCCCAGCTGGGTGACTGCATCGCCTGCCACACCGCCCCGCAAGCCCCGGAAATGGCCGGCGGCCTGCAACTGAAAACGCCGATGGGCACCATCTACTCCAGCAACATCACCCCCGACCCGGACACCGGTATCGGCCGCTACAGCTTCGAGCAGTTCGACAAGGCCATGCGCGAAGGGGTTACCCCCGACGGGACCAACCTCTACCCGGCAATGCCCTACCCGTCCTACGCGAAAATGAGCGAAGCGGACATGCGCGCCCTGTACGCCTACCTGATGCAGGGCGTGACGCCGATCAGCCAGTCCAACCAGGAAGCCGACATGAGCTGGCCGTTCAACATGCGTTGGGGCCTGTCGCTGTGGAACTTCGCCTTCGTCGACACCGAACCCTTCGCGCCCGACCCTGCCAAGGACGAAGTGCTCAACCGTGGTGCCTACCTGGTGCAGGGCCTGGGCCATTGTGGTGCCTGCCATACCCCGCGCGGCATCGCCTTCCAGGAAAAGGCCATGAGCGACGCCGGTAGCAGCGGCAAGCACTTCCTCGCCGGCGAAACCGTGGAACACTGGCGCGCCCTGAGCCTGCGCAACCTGTGGACCGTGGAAGACACCGTACAATTGCTCAAGACCGGGCAGAACCGCTTTGCCACGGTGTCGGGCAACATGGCCGACGTGATCCATCACAGTACCCAGCACTTCAGTGACGTCGACCTGGTCGCCATCGCCAGCTACCTGAAGTCCCTGCCGCCGGGCAAGGACGATCTGCCGATGCCGGATATTCCGCTGGCCGCAGCCAGCGCACCGGACGACCTGTTCAGCAGCCGTGGCGGCCTGGGCTACACCCAGTTCTGCAGCGATTGCCACCGCCCCGACGGCCACGGGGTCAAGGGCCTGTTCCCGCCATTGGCCGGCAACCCGAGCATCGCCTCGGCCAACCCGACCTCCTTGCTGCACATCACCCTCACGGGCTGGGAAACCGCGCAAACCGCCACCCACTCACGGGTCTATACCATGCCGGGGTTCGCCCGCCTGGCCGATGAGGAAATCGCTGAAATCCTTAGCTTCGTACGCAGCCGCTGGGGCAACAACAGCTCGCCCATCACCGCCAAGCAGGTGAAGACCCTGCGTGACCAGCTCAACCCGCAAACCACCGACTCGACGGCGTTCGAAACCCCGCGCCTGGCCAACCTGCTTGCGGCGGCCAACGCCGACCAGGTGATCCGTGGCATGCGCCTGCATCTGCAAACCCGAGAATTGCTGCCCGATAACGTCGGTAACGCGTTGAACTGCACCAGTTGCCACCTCAACGCCGGCACCGTCGCCGACGGCTCGCCATTTGTCGGTGTCTCGGCGTTCTTCCCCAGCTACGCCCCCCGGGCGGGCAAGGAAGTCACTCTTGAAGAGCGCATCAACGGTTGCTTCCGCCGCTCGATGAATGGCAAGCCGATACCGCCACAATCGGCGGACATGCAGGCGATGGTGGCCTATTTCGACTGGATGAAGATGAACACTCAACCGGGTGACAAGGTGGCCGGACGCGGTGTTGGCAAGATCGATACGGCGATCAAACCGGACCTGGACAACGGCAAACAGGTGTACGCCGAGCAATGCGCGGTATGCCATGGCAGCAACGGTGAAGGCCTGGCCCGTGAAGACGGCAGCCTGGTGTACCCGCCGCTGTGGGGCGATCAGTCGTTCAACATCGGCGCTGGCATGGCCCGCACCTATACCGCCGCCGCCTTCGTCAAACGCAACATGCCGATTGGCTTTCACGAGAAGTTCCCCCTCGGCCAGGGTGGCTTGAGCGACCAGGAGGCGGTGGATGTCGCGGCCTGGTTCTCGCAGCAGCCACGGCCGGACTTCCCGGACAAGGTCAAGGACTGGCCCAAGGGTGGCAAGCCGGTGGATGCGCGGTACTAAGGTATTTCAGGGCCGCGCTGCGGCCCATCGCTGGCAAGGCCAGCTCCCACAGAATGTGGGGCTGGCCTGGAATATGGTGTGAAACTTGCTATCACTGTGTTGTCTGGCATCGACCGGTAACGGCTTTGTGCCACCCCAACACTTTGCTAATCCAAGGACACACAATGAAAAAAGCATGGCTGACGCTTTCCGCACTCGCGTTGTGTCTGGCTGCGGGGAACACCCTGGCCAAGGAATACAAGGAGCTGCGCTTCGGCGTCGATCCGTCCTACGCTCCATTCGAATCGAAAGCCGCCGACGGTAACCTGGTCGGCTTCGATATCGACCTGGGCAATGCCATCTGCGCCGAGCTCAAGGTCAAGTGCAAGTGGGTTGAAAGCGACTTCGACGGCATGATTCCGGGGCTCAAGGCCAACAAGTTCGATGGCGTCATCTCGTCCATGACCGTGACCCCGGCGCGGGAAAAAGTCATCGACTTTTCCAGTGAGCTGTTCTCCGGCCCTACTGCCCTGGTGTTCAAGAAAGGTTCCGGCCTGAGCGCAGACACAGCCTCGCTCAAGGGCAAGACCGTTGGCTATGAGCAAGGCACCATCCAGGAAGCCTACGCCAAGGCCGTGCTGGACAAGGCCGGGGTCAAGACCCAGGCCTACGCCAACCAGGACCAGGTCTATGCCGACCTGACGTCCGGGCGCCTGGATGCCTCGATCCAGGACATGCTCCAGGCAGAACTGGGCTTTCTCAAGTCCCCAAAAGGCGCCGACTATGAAGTCAGCCAACCGGTCGACGACGAACTGCTGCCGTCCAAGACTGCGGTCGGTATCAAAAAAGGTAACACTGAGCTCCAGGCTCTCCTGAACAAAGGTATCAAAGCGTTACACGACGATGGCACCTACGCCACGATCCAGAAAAAGCACTTCGGTGACCTGAACCTCTACAGCGGCAAATAACAAGTAGGAGCGGGCTTGCCCCGCGATGCGATGTGACTGACCAATCGCAATCGCGGGGCAAGCCCGTTCCCACACTCACCGCTTACCACCTGGCATAGGTTCGGTTCATGTTCGAAGACCTGCTGCAGTTTTTGGGGCTCTCGGCACTCAGTTTGAAGGGCTTCGGCCCCTTGCTGCTGCAGGGCACCTGGATGACCATCAAACTTTCCTTCATGTCGCTGCTGGTCAGCGTCGGCCTGGGCCTGCTCGGCGCCAGCGCCAAGCTCTCGCCATTGCGCCCGCTGCGACTGATCGCCCAGGCCTACACCACGCTGATCCGCGGGGTACCTGACCTGGTGCTGATGCTGCTGATTTTCTACAGCCTGCAAACCTGGCTGACCACCCTGACCGACGCCATGGAGTGGGAATACATCGAGATCGATCCGTTCGCCGCCGGGGTCATCACCCTGGGCTTCATCTACGGTGCGTACTTCACCGAGACCTTCCGCGGTGCCATCCTCGCGGTGCCCCGCGGCCAGGTCGAAGCGGCCACCGCCTACGGCCTCAAACGCTTGCAACGCTTTCGCTTCGTGGTTTTCCCGCAAATGATGCGCTTCGCCCTGCCGGGCATCGGCAACAATTGGATGGTCATGCTCAAGGCCACGGCCCTGGTGTCGATCATCGGCCTGGCCGACCTGGTCAAGGCCGCCCAGGACGCCGGCAAGAGCAGCTACCAGCTGTTCTACTTCCTGGTGGTCGCGGCCTTCATCTACCTGTTGATCACCAGCGCCTCGAACATCGCCCTGCGCTGGCTGGAACGGCGCTATAACGTCGGCACCCGGGAGGCCGTCCGATGATCGAACTCTTGCAGGAATACTGGCGCGCCTTCCTCTACACCGACGGCACCCACATCACCGGCCTGGCCATGACTCTGTGGCTACTCACTGCAGCCCTGGCGATCGGCTTCGTGGTCTCGATCCCGCTGTCGATTGCCCGGGTGTCGCCGCGCTTCTGGGTTCGCTGGCCCGTGCAGTTCTACACCTACCTGTTCCGCGGCACGCCGCTGTATATCCAGCTGCTGATTTGCTACACCGGGATCTACAGCCTGGAAGCAGTGCGTGCCCAGCCGCTGCTCGACAGCTTTTTCCGCGATGCGATGAATTGCACCATCCTCGCCTTTGCCCTCAACACCTGCGCCTATACCACAGAGATCTTCGCCGGGGCGATCCGCAGCATGAACCATGGGGAAGTCGAGGCCGCCAAGGCCTATGGCCTGCGCGGCTGGAAACTTTATGCTTATATCATCATGCCGTCGGCGCTGCGCCGCTCGCTGCCGTACTACAGCAACGAAGTGATCCTGATGCTGCACTCCACCACGGTGGCCTTCACTGCCACCGTGCCGGACATCCTCAAGGTCGCCCGCGACGCCAACTCGGCCACATTTCTGACCTTTCAGTCGTTCGGCATCGCCGCACTGATCTACCTGTGCGTGACCTTCGCCCTGGTAGGGCTGTTCCGCATCGCCGAACGTCGCTGGCTGGCTTTTCTAGGACCGACCCACTAGGACTGATATGCATCACTCGACTCACGACATTCTGGCCCCGGTTCCAGGCATCGCCCGCCAGATCCACAGCTTCCACTTCGGCCCCCGGGGCGCCGGCAAGCTGTATATCCAGGCCTCGCTGCACGCCGATGAACTGCCCGGCATGCTGGTGGCCTGGCACCTCAAGCAGCGCCTGGCCGAGTTTGAAGCCCAGGGCCTGCTGCGCCGCGAGATCGTGCTGGTACCGATCGCCAACCCGGTAGGCCTGGAACAGGTGCTGATGGATGTGCCATTGGGCCGTTACGAGCTGCAGAGCGGCGAGAACTTCAACCGCCATTTCGTCGACCTCAGCGACCAGATTGGCGATCAGATTGCCGAGCACCTGAGCCAGGATGCGCAGCACAACATTGCCTTGATCCGCGAAAGCCTGCGCCGCGCCCTGGATGCCCATACTGCCCACACCCCGCTGCAATCCCAGCGCCTGACCCTGCAACGGCTGGCCTGTGACGCCGAGATGGTGCTCGACCTGCACTGCGACTTCGAAGCCGTGGCGCACCTGTACACAACACCGGAGGCCTGGCCACAGGTCGAGCCGCTGTCGCGCTACCTCGGTGCCCAGGCCAGCCTGCTGGCCACCGATTCGGGCGGGCAATCGTTCGACGAGTGCTTCACCCTGGTCTGGTGGCAACTGCAACAACGTTTCGGCAAGCAGTTCCCGATCCCCCAGGGCAGTTTTTCGGTGACCGTCGAGTTGCGCGGCCAGGGCGACGTCAGCCACCCATTGGCCGAACAGGACTGTACGGCGATCCTTGACTACCTGACCCGCTACGGCGCCATCGAAGGCGAGCCGGCCGCGCTGCCCGCCTTGCCCTACCCGGCAACACCGCTGGCCGGCGTGGAACCGGTGGCCACCCCGATGGGCGGCCTGCTGGTGTTCCATGTCAAACCTGGCCAGTACCTGCAGGCCGGTGAATTGATCGCCGAAGTCATCGACCCACTGAGCGATCGCGTCACCCCGGTACGCAACACCCAGGCCGGCCTGCTCTATGCCCGCTCACTACGGCGCATGGCCACCGCTGGCATGGTCATCGCCCATGTGGCAGGCAATCAGGCCTACCGCAGCGGCTACCTGCTGTCGCCTTGAACCTTCACCTTTAGAGCCTGCGCATGTACAAACTGACCATCGAAGACCTGCACAAACGCTACGGCGATCACCATGTGCTCAAGGGTGTTTCACTCAAGGCCAGGACCGGCGACGTAATCTGCCTGATCGGTGCCAGCGGCTCGGGCAAGAGCACCTTCCTGCGCTGCATCAACTTTCTCGAACAACCCAACGAAGGCAGCATGACCCTCGACGGCAAACCGGTGCACATGACCCAGGACCATCATGGCCTGCATGTCACCGACCCGAACGAACTGCAGCGCCTGCGCACACGCCTGGCCATGGTGTTCCAGCACTTCAACCTGTGGAGCCACCTGAGCGTGCTGGAAAACATCGCCATGGCGCCGCGCCGGGTGCTGGGGGTCAGCAAGCATGAGGCTGAAGAGCGCGCCCGCCGTTACCTGGACAAGGTCGGCCTGGCGCCGCGGGTGGCGGATCAGTACCCGGCGTTCCTGTCCGGCGGTCAACAGCAACGGGTGGCGATCGCCCGGGCCCTGGCCATGGAGCCGGAAGTCATGCTGTTCGATGAGCCGACCTCGGCCCTCGATCCGGAGTTGGTCGGCGAAGTGCTACGGGTGATTCAGGGCCTTGCCGAAGAAGGCCGGACCATGATCATGGTCACTCACGAAATGGCCTTCGCACGCAAAGTCGCAAGCCAAGTGATGTTCCTCCACCAGGGCCTGGTGGAGGAGCAAGGACCGCCGGACGAGGTGCTGGGCAATCCGAAAAGCGAACGCCTGCGTCAGTTCCTCAGCGGCAATCTCAAGTAAGCGTCAAGCGACAGGCGCCGGTGGTGGCTCGTCAGGCAAGGTCGGCTCACCCGGCTCCATCGGCGGATGATCGCCCGGTTGCGGCGAGTCGGGGGTGTCGGGATCAGGCTGGCCTGGCACGCCACCCGCCTGCAGGCTGTGCGGGTGTGGATGGGCCAGTAACGACCAGGCCAGCACCCCGACGCTGTTGGGCTGCAGCACGGCCAGCTTGGCACTGATGGTCGGGTCGAGTTTCATGAGGCGCTCCTGAGTGACCTGCGCCCGGCCTGGTGCCGGGCGCAACAGTTCATCTCATTGGAGTCTGCTGGCGGCGAGGAATTCCCTCGCTTTGTCGCCTCAGGTGCGTGGCAGGGTGACGCCGCGCTGGCCCTGGTATTTACCGCCACGGTCCTTATAGGACACTTCACACTCTTCATCGGACTCGAGGAACAGCATTTGCGCCACGCCTTCGTTGGCGTAGATCTTCGCCGGCAGCGTGGTGGTGTTGGAGAACTCCAGGGTCACGTGGCCTTCCCACTCGGGTTCAAGCGGGGTGACGTTGACGATGATACCGCAACGGGCATAGGTGCTCTTGCCCAGGCAGATGGTCAGCACATTGCGCGGAATACGGAAGTACTCGACAGTGCGGGCCAGAGCGAAGGAGTTTGGCGGGATGATGCAGACGTCGCTCTTGACGTCGACAAAACTGCCGGCATCGAAGTTTTTGGGATCGACGGTCGCCGAATTGATGTTGGTGAACACCTTGAATTCGTCGGCGCAGCGCACGTCGTAGCCGTAGCTGGAGACGCCGAAGGAGATCAGCCGGTTGTCGCTCTCGCCGCGCACCTGGCGCTCGACGAACGGCTCGATCATGCCGTGTTCCTGCGCCATGCGGCGAATCCACTTGTCCGATTTGATGCTCATGGCGGGGTGTCCTGAAATTGCGTGGTGAAAAAATTCTGTGGGGCATCTTACCGGGCCCGGCGCCGGGTTCAAAGTTCCATGCGCCATCAACCGTCGGATCCTTGTATCACGGGGCCTGCAAGGGAGCCCGCAGCACCGTCAGTCATGAATTATGAGAAAGCTTCACAAGACCATTGGCACGTTATGGAAAAAGGGTTAAGGTGACGCCACTGTGCTGCACGTGTCACTGAGAATATCTACCTGATGCAAGATCTCGATCAACCCATCTTCATGAATTTTCTGCCTCTTTGCACTCAGTCTCGGCCAGGGCGTTTCCTGAGTCGTAGTTAACTTTGTCCAAGGAGACAGACCATGTCCAATCGCCAAACCGGTACCGTTAAGTGGTTCAACGATGAAAAAGGCTTCGGCTTCATCACCCCACAATCCGGTGACGACCTGTTCGTACACTTCAAAGCCATCAAGGCTGACGGCTTCAAGAGCCTGAAAGAAGGCCAAGCGGTCTCTTTCATCGCTACCCGCGGTCAGAAAGGCATGCAGGCTGAAGAAGTAGAAGTTATCTAACTTCCGCTTTACAGCTTGAAGAAAGCCCCGCCCTTAACAGGTGGGGCTTTTTTTATGCCCTGGATTTAGGCCCCATCGCGGCGCAAGCCCGCTCCCACATCTTTGGGAGCGGGCTTGTCCCGCGATGAATTGACCTCAGTCTTCGCTGATGGTGATATTCGGCATCGCCGGTGCCGCCGCTTCCTGCAGCACGATCCGTGCACCGACCTGACGGGCCAGCTCCTGGTACACCATGGCAATCTGGCTTTCCGGCTCGGCAATCGCCGTCGGCTTGCCGCTGTCGGCCTGCTCGCGGATCAGCATCGACAACGGCAGGGATGCCAGCAGCTCGACGCCGTACTGCGCCGCCAGCTTCTCGCCCCCCCCTTCACCGAACAGGTGTTCGGCATGGCCGCAGTTGGAACAGATGTGCACCGCCATGTTCTCGACCACGCCCAGCACCGGGATATTGACCTTGCGGAACATCTCCACGCCTTTCCTGGCATCGAGCAGTGCCAGGTCCTGTGGCGTGGTGACGATGACGGAACCGGCCACCGGAACTTTCTGCGCCAGGGTCAACTGGATGTCACCGGTGCCCGGCGGCATGTCGATCACCAGGTAATCGAGGTCGTCCCAGGCAGTCTGGGTCACCAGTTGCAGCAAGGCGCCGGAAACCATCGGCCCGCGCCAGACCATCGGCGTGTTGTCGTCGGTCAGAAAGGCCATGGACATGACCTCGACGCCATGAGCCTTGAGCGGTACGAACCACTTCTGATCGCGAATCTGCGGCCGGGTGCCTTCGGCGATACCGAACATCACGCCCTGGCTCGGGCCATAGATATCAGCATCGAGAATCCCCACCCGCGCACCTTCGCGGGCCAGGGCCAGGGCCAGGTTGGCGGCGGTGGTGGACTTGCCGACACCGCCCTTGCCCGAGGCCACGGCGACGATGTTCTTGACGTTGGCCAGGCCCGGGATCTGCGCCTGGGCCTTGTGTGCGGCAATCACGCAGTTGATCACGACCTGCGCCGAGGCAACCCCGTCGATGCCTTCGACAGCCGTTTGCAGAACCTGCGCCCAACCGTTCTTGAACAACCCGGCGGCGTAGCCCAGCTGCAGTTGCACGCTGACGCGATCGCCCTGGATATCGATGGCCTGGACGCACCCGGCGCTGACCGGGTCCTGGTTCAGGTAAGGGTCGGTGTATTGGCCAAGAACGGCTTCGACGGCTGCGCGAGTGACGGCACTCATGGAGACTCCCGTGATAAAGACTGAGCAAAACAGGCCACTATGCTAACCCGTCATCCCGCTTCAGATACGTCCATGGGGTGAAATAAATTTCCCGGCGTTTTATAGTGGCCGATCACCGTTTCATCTCAAGTAGCCGAAAAAAGTAGCCGAGCCCCCATGTCCGAGCCACGTCAGATTCTCGTCACCAGCGCCCTGCCCTATGCCAATGGTTCCATTCACCTTGGCCATATGCTCGAGTACATCCAGACAGACATGTGGGTGCGCTTCCAGAAGCTGCGCGGCAACCAGTGCATTTACGTCTGCGCTGACGACGCCCACGGCTCGGCCATCATGCTGCGCGCCGAGAAGGAAGGCATCACCCCCGAGCAACTGATTGCCGCCGTCCAGGCCGAGCACAGCGGGGATTTCGCCGACTTCCTGGTCGAGTTCGACAACTTCCACTCGACCCACGCCGAAGAAAACCGCGAGCTGTCGAGCCAGATCTACCTCAAGCTGCGGGAAGCCGGGCACATTGCCACGCGCTCGATCACCCAGTACTTCGACCCGGACAAGAAAATGTTCCTGGCCGACCGCTTCATCAAGGGCACCTGCCCCAAGTGCGCCACTGAAGACCAGTACGGCGACAACTGCGAAAAATGCGGCGCCACCTATGCCCCAACCGAGCTGAAGAATCCCAAGTCGGCGATCTCCGGTGCCACACCGGTACTCAAGGACTCGCAGCACTTCTTCTTCAAGCTGCCGGACTTTCAGGCCATGCTCCAGCAGTGGACCCGCAGCGGCACCCTGCAGGACGCGGTGGCCAACAAGATCGCCGAATGGCTGGACTCAGGCTTGCAGGAATGGGACATCTCCCGTGATGCGCCGTACTTCGGTTTCGAAATCCCTGACGAGCCCGGCAAGTACTTCTACGTCTGGCTGGACGCGCCGATCGGCTACATGGCCAGCTTCAAGAACCTCTGCGCCCGCCGCCCGGAGCTGGACTTCGACGCGTTCTGGAACAAGGACTCCAAAGCCGAGCTGTACCACTTCATCGGCAAGGACATCGTCAACTTCCACGCCCTGTTCTGGCCTGCCATGCTCGAAGGCGCCGGCTACCGCAAGCCGACCGCGATCAACGTGCACGGTTACCTGACGGTCAACGGCGCGAAGATGTCCAAGTCCCGTGGCACCTTCATCAAGGCCCGCACCTACCTGGATCACCTGGATCCGGAGTACCTGCGCTACTACTACGCCTCCAAGCTGGGCCGCGGCGTCGATGACCTCGACCTGAACCTGGAAGACTTCATCCAGAAGGTCAACTCCGACCTGGTCGGCAAGGTGGTCAATATCGCCAGCCGTTGTGCCGGCTTCATCCACAAGGGTAACGATGGCGTCATGGTCGCAGGCGACGCTGCACCAGAGCTGACCGAAGCCTTCCTCGCCGCCGCCCCAGGCATCGCCGAAGCCTACGAAGGCCGCGACTTCGCCCGCGCCATGCGCGAGATCATGGGCCTGGCCGACCGCGCCAACGCCTGGATTGCCGACAAGGCACCCTGGTCGCTGGCCAAGCAGGAAGGCAAGCAGGATGAAGTCCAGGCAATCTGCGCCCAGGGCATCAACCTGTTCCGCCAACTGGTGATTTTCCTCAAGCCGGTACTGCCAGTGCTGGCCGCCGACGCCGAGGCGTTCCTCAACGTCGCCCCACTGACCTGGGCCGACCACGAGTCCCGCCTGAGCAACCATCAGCTCAACCCGTTCAAGGCGCTGATGAGCCGTATCGAGCCGGCCAAGGTCGAAGCCATGACCGCTGCCTCCAAGGAAGACCTGGCCGCCAGCCAGACCAGCGTTGTCACTGGCAATGGCGAACTGAGCAAGGACCCGCTGTCGGCCGAGATCGACTTCGACACCTTCGCCGCCGTCGACCTGCGGGTTGCCTTGATTCTCAAGGCCGAAGCGGTGGAAGGCGCCGACAAGCTGCTGCGCCTCACCCTGGACATCGGCGACGAACAGCGCAACGTGTTCTCCGGCATCAAGTCGGCCTACCCGGACCCGGCCAAGCTCGAAGGTCGCCTGACCATGATGATCGCCAACCTCAAGCCGCGCAAAATGCGCTTTGGCATCTCCGAAGGCATGGTTATGGCCGCAGGCCCCGGCGGTGAAGAGATCTACCTGCTCAGCCCTGACAGCGGTGCCAAGCCCGGTCAGCGCATCAAGTAAGGCCTACGCCCCGGCCGATTGCGGCCGGGGCGTTCTCATCCTCGCGTCATTGCCGGATAATGGCGTTCAGCCTCAGCATTCGGCCCCCTCATGAGCGAACTCATCCTGGCCCTGATCAGCGCCGCGCTGATCAATAACCTGGTCCTGCACCAGGGGCTGGCCATCGACCCGCTGCTGCACACCCGCCCCGAGCAGAGACGGCGCCAGGTTCATGCCCTGGGGCTTTCGACCCTGCTGTTACTGGTAATGGCGACCGGGCTGGGGCAACTGCTTCATCGCCTGGCGCTGCGACCCCTGCAGCTTGAGTACCTGTACTTGATCATGTTCCTGGTGCTGAGCGTCCTGCTGATCACGCCTGTACTCAAATTGCTGACGCGTCTGCTGCCCGCCCTGCCCTTCGCCGGCTTGCCGCCACTGCTGCTGAGCAACCTGGCCCTGATGGGCTTGAGCCTTCAGGCCAATGCCGGTGACCATGGCGTTACGCAGATCCTGGGCTGGAGCGTGGCCTGCGGCCTGGGCTTCTGGCTGGCCTTGAGCCTGTTCGCCGATCTGCGCCAACGCAGCGACAATGACGATATCCCCACGGTCTTTCGCGGCCTGCCGATCGAATTGATCGGCGCTGGCGTGATGGCCCTGGCGTTTCTCGGCTTCAACGGATTACTGACTTCATGAGCCTGATTCAACGCATCGACGCCCTGCTGCCGCAGACCCAATGCGGCAAGTGTGGCCACCCTGGCTGCAGGCCTTATGCCGAAGGCCTGGCAGCGGGCGAAGCGATCAACAAATGCCCTCCGGGCGGCGGCGAAACCATCGCTGCCCTGGCCCGGCTGCTGCAGGTTCCGGTGCTCGAACTCGACCCCGAACGTGGCAGCGCACCGGCGCAAGTGGCCTACATTCGCGAAGCCGAATGCATTGGCTGCACCAAATGTATCCAGGCCTGCCCGGTGGACGCCATCGTCGGCGCGGCAAAACTGATGCACACCGTGATCAGCGCCGAATGCACCGGCTGTGACCTGTGCGTGGCGCCGTGCCCGGTGGATTGCATTGATCTGTTGCCGGTGAGCACCGACAGCAATGTCGTGCCGATTGTCGGCGGCCTGGCTCACAGCGCCGAAGCGCTGGCAGCTCGCGAGCACAAGCGCAACCAGGCCCGACGCCGCTTTGAGCAACGCAACCTGCGCCTGCAGCGCGACGAAACACGCAAACAGGCCGAGCGCCTGGCCCGCAGCCAGCGTAGCGCCAACGCCAGCGCTGCCCCCGCGAGCGCCGTTGTCGACGACCCGATCAAAGCTGCCATCGAACGGGTCAAGGCACAGAAGGCCGCTGCCGCCGATACCGCACTCAAGCAAGCGAAGATCGCTGCAGCCATGAGCCGGGCGCAACTGAACAAGGCCAGGACAGCTTTTGGCGATATGCCTGAACCGGCCCAGCAAGCACAACTGGCAGAGCTCGAGAACGCAGCGCAACAGGCCCAGGCCCGCCTGCAGGCCCTGCAACCGGTAGCCGGCGATGGCCGATAACAGCGAGCGCCTGCGCAGCACCATGAGCCTGGTGTTGCTGGCCTGCGCCCCAGGGTTGCTGACCCTGTTGTGGCTACACGGCTGGGGGCTGCTGCTCAATCTGCTGCTGTGCGCCAGTGCGGCGTTGGCAAGCGAAGCGGTGCTGCTGAAACTGCAACAACGCCCCTGCCTGCCGGCACTCAACGACGGCAGCGCCCTGGTCACTGCCGTGCTGCTCAGCGCAGCCCTGCCCACCTATGCACCCTGGTGGTTGCCGATGATTGCCGCCAGCGCTGCCATTACCCTGGGCAAGCAACTTTATGGCGGTGTCGGCAAGAACCTGTTCAACCCGGCGATGCTTGGCTACGCGCTGGTGCTGGTGTCGTTCCCGCAACACATGACCCTGTGGCCAGGCCCCCAGGTACTGGGCCTGGGTGATACGCTGGAACAGGTATTTGGCCTGCCCATGGGCGAACACGTGGATGCCTGGGCACAGGCCACGGTACTCGACGGGCTGCGCAACAACCGCAGCCTGACCATGGACGAGCTGTTCGCCAGCCATCCGGGCTTTGGTCACGTTGGCGGGCGGGGCAGCGAGGTGGTCAACCTGGCCTTCCTGCTTGGCGGTTTGCTGCTGTTGCAGCGCAAGGTGATCAGCTGGCATGCGCCGGTGGGATTACTGGCCAGCCTGTTTGTGGCCAGTTTGTTGTGCTGGAACGGCTCGGGGTCGGACTCCAACGGCTCGCCGCTGCTGCATCTGTTTTCGGGTTCGACCATGCTGGCAGCATTTTTTATCATCACCGAGCCGGTTTCAGGGCCACGGAGCCCAAGGGCCAAGCTGTTGTTTGGCGCGGGCGCAGGTGTGCTCATCTACCTGATTCGAACCTGGGGCAGCTACCCGGATGGCACAGCCTTCGCCGTGCTGCTGATGAACCTCTGCGTACCGATGCTCGAGCGTTGGCAGGGAGAGGCCAAATGAACACCTCCCCCCTGCGTAGCGCAGCGGTGTTACTGGCCCTGGCCCTGCTGACCCTGGGCAGCGTGGTGCTTTGGCAGCACTTCACGGCCCCGCGCATTACCACCGCCGAGCAACAGCTCAAGGCGCAACGCTGGTTGAGCCTGCTACCAGCGCAGCGCTATGACAACCAACCCCTGCACCACCCCTTGCGGCTACCCGCTGCCAACCTCGATCACAGCCGCCTGCTCGGCGGCTATCTGGCCACCTTGCAGGGCCAGCCCAGCGCTATTGTGCTGCACAGCCAGAGTCAGGGTTATGGCGGCCCGCTCGACTTGCTGATCGCCATTGACGCCAACGGTCGCCTTATGGCGATCAAAGTCTTGCAGCAGCATGAGACCCCAGGCCTGGGCGGCAAGCTGGTGGAACCTGGCAACACCTGGTTGCAGGGTTTTACCGGCATCAGCCGGCAGAACACCTCGGACACCGCCTGGGCACTCAAACGTGACAATGGCCAGTTCGACCAGCTTGCCGGTGCTACCGTGACTTCCCGCGCAGTCATCCAGGCCAGCCATGATGCCTTGCGCTACTTCGATGAGTATCGCCAGCAGTTGCTCTCAGGAGGCGCCGATGAATAGCCGACTGCTCACGATACTGATCGCGCCGCTGCTGGGCGCCACCCAGACGGCGTTGCAAGCTTGCGTGATCGCCCTGTGCAGCGTGCTGATCATAAGCCTGCACCGCTTGAGCATGACGCCGTTGCGCAAGATGCTGGCCGGCACCGCGGGCCTGCTTGCCAGCACATTGTTGGCAGCCTCGCTGGTCACCTGCCTGGAACTGGGCCTGCGTGCCTGGGGATTGCCCATTTCGCTTGCCCTGGGCTCTTATCCTGCGCTGGTCGCCGTACAATGCCTGCTGTTCGAGTACGTCCGTGACGATGACCTGCGCTGGCGAAGTACAGCGCTCACACTGGCAGCGTTCGCCCTGCTGTGCATTGCCATGGGCCTGGTTCGCCAGGGCCTGACCGAGGTTGCCAACCTGCGCCTGGCCAACCTGTTGCCGGGTGCGCTGATTCTTCTGGGCCTGTTACTGGCCTTGTACAACCGGGTTTGCCAGAGGCGAGCCCCTTCACGTCGTCAAGGAACGCTTTGACCCCATGAATGCCGCCAAACGCCTGGAAATCTTTCGCAGGCTGCATGAAGACAACCCCGAGCCGAAAACCGAGCTGGCCTACACCAGCCCTTTCGAACTGCTGATTTCAGTGATTCTCTCGGCCCAGGCCACCGATGTCAGTGTTAACAAGGCCATGGCCAAACTGTACCCGGTTGCCAATACCCCCGAAGCGATCTATGCCCTGGGCGTCGAAGGCCTGTCGGCTTACATCAAGACCATTGGCCTGTACAACAGCAAGGCGAAAAACGTCATTGAAACCTGTCGTCTGCTGATCGAGCAGCACGGCAGCCAAGTGCCAGAAACCCGGGAGGCGCTGGAAGCCCTGCCCGGAGTTGGTCGCAAGACCGCCAACGTGGTGCTCAACACTGCGTTTCGACAAATGGCCATGGCCGTCGACACGCATATTTTCCGGGTCAGCAACCGCACCGGGATCGCTCCGGGCAAGACAGTCCTCGAGGTTGAAAAGGCCTTGATGAAGTTCGTACCCAAGGCTTACCTGCTAGATGCCCACCACTGGTTGATCCTGCATGGGCGCTATGTGTGCCAGGCGCGCAAGCCCCGCTGTGGAAGTTGTCGCATCGAAGATTTGTGCGAGTACAAGGAGAAAACCTCGGACGATTGAGCGGATAGTGAAAACCCTGCTCAGTCGATTGAAAAAATCTTTTTTACCCGGTCAACATTTCTCGCTATAAGGTGCGCCAATGGCCCTCTTGGCTTGGAGTGACTTATGAGCACCGATAAAGAAGACCTGGTTTTGGATGATGACTCCCTCACTGATGACACAGATGACGAGAGGCCGGTGGAAGTAGCGAAGACCAACCTCAGCAAGCGCCGCACCATCGATAACATGCTGGAAGAGCGTCGCTTGAAAAGACAGCTGGCCGATTTCGACTTCGACCTCTGACGGATCGACGTTCATAAATCAACAAAGCCTCCTGAATGGAGGCTTTGTTGTTTCTGGGTGTCTCAAACCAGGCCGTTACGCTGCGCCAGTTCGATCAGGTCAACCAGCGAGCGCGCATTGAGCTTGAGCAACAAACGCGTCTTGTATGTACTGACCGTCTTGTTGCTGAGAAACATTCCATCGGCAATCTCCTTGTTGGTCTTGCCCCGGGCCAGTTGCTGCAGCACCATCATCTCCCGCCCCGACAAGCGTTCGACCATATCTGCTTCGCTCGAACCTCCAAGATTCGAACGCACCGAGTGCAGCGCCTGGTTGGGAAAGTAACTGTAGCCGGAAAGTACCGCCTTGATGGCACTGAGCAGCTCGGTGAGGTCCTGCTGCTTGCAGACATAGCCGGCAGCACCCGCCTGCATGCAACGCATGGAAAAGTGCCCGGGCGCCTGGGAGGTGAGAACCAGCACCTTGATGCCGGTGTGATTGGCGGTCAACCTGGCGATGACCTCAAGTCCATCAAGTTTGGGGATGCCGATATCAAGAATGACGATGTCCGGCCCATGCTCTCGCGCCAACTGCAGCGCGTCCACGCCGTTGTCCGTCTCCGCAATGACTTCATAACCATGCCGCTCCATCAACATGCGTACAGCCAGGCGAATGACCGGATGATCATCCACGATCAGGACTTTATTCATGGGCAAATCCAATTGTTCGCTGTTCTATTTTTTTGAGAACTCACAATAGCCTAGATGCATGACTTATTACATTGCGCCACTAACCAGTAGTTGCATGCAGAGACGCGCCCTACAGCCATATGAGAATTATCCTACACGTCGCTATTTCAATAGCATTGCGAAGACGCAGCAATTAAACAATGTCGCGCATTTCCAACACTTCCTGAATAAAGGTATCACTAGAACTCAAAATAAACTATTACACACAGCCTTATTATCTGAAGGAAAAATCCTATAACACTGATTGATAAAAACAGCATCCAAATATTATGCAAAACCGCCTTGCACAAGCCCTGGACAATAACACCACCCGAAGAAATACGTCACACTGCAGATCAGCCCGTTCTATGTGTTAAACCCTGTTGCCATAAAGGACCTGAGTCGCCGAGCAAGGTAGCCTGTGCATGAGCAAGATCGAGCCGAAACACCCACTGACAGTCATCGCGATTCTGGCTGGGGTCATCGAGGCTTCGGCGCTGGCCTCGTTGCCGTTTCTCAGTGCCGATAGCCAAGGCATCTACACCTGGTTCCTGGTGGGATTTCCGTTCTTTCTCACGGTATTGTTCTTTCTCACCTTGAACTTCAATAACAAATCCCTGTACTCCCCCGAGTCAAGCGATCCCGTTACCGACACAATCGCTGCGCCGGCCGCTGCGCAAATGCAAGTTATGGCGGAGCCTGCGCCTCCAGCGAAGGAATCTGTTACTTCAATAAGTACAAGGGGCGAGCCCACTAACGCCTTGTTCTTGAAAGCGGACAGTACCGAGCAAAGTACAGTGTCCATCACCCTGAGCGGTCCGGCAGCCAGTGAACTCATGGAGTTTTTCACATTACAAGCAATCAAACCCGGCCAGCCGACAGGCAACACATGGATTCTGTACAACCTCAATACCGGCGCTCAAATCACCTTGATAACTCAGGCGCTGAACAAGACCTGAAGTTACCTGCATATAGTCCAGGCAAAAAAAACCCCGGCAAGCCGGGGTTTTCTGAGCTACCGCGATCAGACCAGAGTCCGACCCTTGTTGGCTGCAATGCGCATGCGCAAGGCGTTGAGCTTGATGAAGCCCGCCGCGTCGGCCTGGTTGTAGGCGCCGCCATCTTCTTCGAAGGTCGCGATGTTGGCGTCGAACAGCGAGTCGTCGGACTTGCGACCGGTAACGATAACGTTGCCCTTGTACAGTTTCAGGCGCACAACGCCATTCACGTTGACCTGCGAAGCGTCGATCATCTGCTGCAGCATCAGACGCTCAGGGCTCCACCAGTAACCGGTGTAGATCAGGCTGGCGTATTTCGGCATCAGCTCGTCTTTGAGGTGAGCGACTTCGCGGTCCAGAGTGATCGATTCGATGGCGCGGTGAGCACGCAGCATGATAGTGCCGCCCGGGGTTTCGTAGCAGCCACGGGACTTCATGCCGACGTAACGGTTTTCGACGATGTCCAGACGACCGATACCGTGAGCACCGCCGATCTTGTTCAGCGTCGCCAGCACGGTGGCCGGGGTCATTTCGACGCCGTCCAGCGCAACGATGTCGCCGTTACGGTAGGTCAGTTCCAGGTATTGCGGGGTATCAGGGGCGTTCTCAGGGGAGACGGTCCAGCGCCACATGTCTTCTTCGTGCTCGGTCCAGGTATCCTCCAGCACGCCACCTTCATAGGAGATGTGCAGCAGGTTGGCGTCCATCGAGTACGGCGATTTCTTCTTGCCATGACGTTCGATCGGGATACCGTGCTTCTCGGCATAGTCCATGAGCTTTTCACGGGACAGCAGGTCCCATTCACGCCACGGCGCGATGACCTTGACGCCCGGCTTGAGCGCGTAGGCGCCCAGTTCGAAACGGACCTGGTCGTTACCCTTGCCGGTCGCTCCATGGGAGATGGCGTCGGCCCCGGTTTCGTTGGCGATTTCGATCAGGCGCTTGGCGATCAGCGGACGAGCGATGGAAGTACCCAGCAGGTACTCGCCTTCATAGACGGTGTTGGCGCGGAACATCGGGAACACGAAGTCGCGTACGAACTCTTCGCGCAGGTCATCGATGTAGATTTCCTTGACGCCCATGGCCTGAGCCTTGGCGCGGGCCGGTTCGACCTCTTCGCCCTGACCCAGGTCAGCGGTGAAGGTCACCACTTCACAGTTGTAGGTATCCTGCAGCCACTTGAGAATCACCGAAGTATCAAGGCCGCCGGAATACGCCAGTACGACCTTTTTTACGTCCGCCATGCCATCACTCCACGGGGTTGTACGGAAAGCCGTCGATTCTACCGGCCTTGCGACAAAAATTACAGTGGGGCGACAGCTTGTGACGACAAAGCGACAAAAATTGTCGAGGCTGCGACGGACGGTCGCAGCTCAGGACTTGCTTGCAGGCTTCACCGTTTCAGTTGCGGCAGCCGGTGCAACCGGTGGCTTGGCCACAGGCTCGACAGGTTTTTCCTGCGGCTTTTCGACCGGCGTGACCCGATCCAGCTCAATGTTCACCCGCCGGTTGCGCGCGCGGTTGGCTGCACTGTTGTTGCTCGCCAGCGGATAGCGCTCGCCATGAAAGCGCAGGGTGATCTGCTCTTCGGGGACACCGTGGGCCTTGAGGTACTCCATGACCGCCAGCGCCCGGCGCCGGGACAGGTCACGGTTGGTCAGGCGATTGCCGCTGTTGTCGGAGTGACCGTCGAGTTGGATATGGTTGACCGTCGGGTCGGCCTTGAGGAAATCGAGGATTACATCCAGGCGTGCGCGGGCATCGCTGTCCAGGTCGATACCACCACCCGGAAAGCCGACCCGCGCCTGACGCACCTGGTCATAGTTCATCGGCAAGAGTTTCGCCGCACAGGCCTGGTAGTCCCCATAGGCCTTGCTGAACTTGACCGGCAGCACCCGCACTTCCATGGCCCGCCCGGCTTCGCCGGCGTAGTTGCGCACCACCGTGCTGCGGCCATCGAGCAGGCCATTGATCAGGCGGCTGGCCTGGCCCTGGGAGCTGGTAAAGAGCACGCCGCTGCGGGCCATGCGCACTGCCCCCAGGTTGATATCGCCACGCCCGGGCTGCCACGGCGCAGCCGCCGCCAGCAGGGTGGCGTTGCCGGTGCCGAGGACATTGCTGCTTGATCGCAATTGGAACGTCGGCTGCTCGCCGGCGCGACGAACGAACTCACCGCTGCCGAAATCGGCAATGGGTTGAACCAGCCGACATTCGAACTGATCGCCTTCGACCTTCCACTCGATGTTCTCCAGACGAGTCTGGAAGGTGAGTGCCATGGCGGGCATGCTGGCAAACACACTGAGCAGGGCTAGATAACGCTGGCGCACGGGCGGCTCCACAGATTTTCACGGTATACCTGCATGCTATCGGTCGAGCGCGGCAAAACTTGATAGCGAGTGCTCGTAACCGGCTTTTCCGGTAGCATTCACCTTGAGTTCGACCCGCCTGGAATCCCCAATGTCCGACCGCCTGACCCTCCTGCGTCCCGACGACTGGCACATCCATCTTCGTGATGGCGCTGTTTTGCCACATACCGTCGGCGACGTTGCGCGCACCTTTGCCCGCGCAATCATCATGCCCAACCTGGTACCACCGGTGCGCAATGCCGCCGAAGCCGCTGCCTACCGTGAGCGCATCCTCGCCGCACGCCCTGCCGGAAGCCGTTTCGAGCCGCTGATGGTGCTGTACCTCACCGACCGCACCCAGCCCGAGGAAATCCGCGCAGCCAAGGCCACAGGTTTTGTCCATGCTGCCAAGCTCTACCCGGCCGGTGCGACGACCAACTCCGATTCCGGCGTGACCAGCGTCGACAAGATCTTCCCGGTGCTCGAAGCCATGGCCGAGGTCGGCATGCTGCTGTTGGTCCACGGTGAGGTGACCCGCAGCGAAATCGACGTGTTCGACCGCGAGAAGCTGTTCATCGACGAACACCTGCGCCGAGTGGTCGAGCGCTTCCCGACCCTCAAGGTGGTGTTCGAGCACATTACCACCAGCGATGCCGTGCAGTTCGTCAACGAGGCTGCGGCCAACGTTGGCGCGACCATCACCGCCCAGCACCTGCTGTACAACCGCAACCACATGCTGGTGGGCGGGATTCGTCCGCACTTCTATTGCCTGCCGATCCTCAAGCGCAATACCCACCAGGTGGCCTTGCTGGACGCCGCCACCAGCGGCAACAGCAAGTTCTTCCTCGGCACCGACTCGGCCCCCCACGCCCAGCACGCCAAGGAAGCCGCCTGCGGCTGTGCCGGCTGCTACACCGCCTATGCCGCCATCGAGATGTACGCCGAGGCGTTCGAGCAGCGTAACGCACTGGACAAACTCGAAGGCTTCGCCAGCCTGCACGGCCCGGCCTTCTACGGCCTGCCGGCAAACACCGATACCATTACCCTGGTCCGCGACAGCTGGACCGCCCCAAGCAGCTTGCCGTTCGGCGAGCAGACCGTTATTCCGCTGCGCGCCGGTGAACAATTGCGCTGGCGCCTGCTGGAGGAAACTGAGTGAGCGAAGATCAGTACGAAGACGACCAGGAAGGTCATGGCGGCGGTCCGCGCCATCCAATGGCTGAACGCTTTCGCGGTTACCTGCCGGTAGTGGTCGACGTTGAAACCGGTGGTTTCAACAGCGCTACCGACGCCCTGCTGGAGATTGCCGCCGTCACCATCGGCATGGATGAGAAAGGCTTCCTGTTCCCGGAACACACCTATTTCTTCCGCGTCGAGCCCTTTGAAGGCGCCAACATCGAGCAAGCAGCCCTGGAGTTCACCGGGATCAAGCTTGACCACCCGCTGCGCATGGCGGTGAGCGAAGAGTCGGCCCTGACCGACATTTTCCGTGGCGTGCGCAAGGCACTGAAGGCCAACGGCTGCAAACGGGCGATCCTGGTCGGCCACAACAGCAGCTTCGACCTGGGCTTCCTCAACGCCGCCGTGGCCCGCCACGACATGAAGCGCAACCCGTTCCACCCGTTCTCAAGCTTCGACACCGCCACCCTGGCCGGTCTTGCCTATGGCCAGACCGTGCTGGCGCGGGCCTGCCAGAGCGCCGACATCGACTTCGATGGCCGTGAAGCGCACTCGGCGCGTTACGACACCGAGAAGACCGCCGAGCTGTTCTGCGGCATCGTCAACCGCTGGAAGGAAATGGGCGGCTGGCAGGACTTCAACGACTGATGTTGTAGGAGCGGGCTTGTCCCGCGATGCGGTGTAGCTGACAGAAAGCTATCGCGGGGCAAGCCCGCTCCTACAGGCATAAAAAAACCGGCCATCGAGGCCGGTTTTTTATGCCTGGCAATTACAGCTTGCCAGCGTTCTCGCTCAGGTAAGCGGCAACGCCTTCTGGCGAAGCGGTCATGCCCTTGTCGCCTTTTTTCCAGTTGGCAGGGCAGACTTCGCCGTGCTCTTCGTGGAATTGCAGGGCGTCAACCAGACGCAGCAGCTCGTCCATGTTACGGCCCAGCGGCAGGTCGTTGACGATCTGCGAGCGGACAACGCCCTTGTCGTCGATCAGGAAAGCGCCACGGAAAGCGACGCCGCCTTCGGACTCTACGTCGTAGGCCTTGGCGATGTCGTGCTTCATGTCAGCCGCCATGATGTACTGGACCTGACCGATGCCACCGGCATTGATCGGGGTGTTACGCCAGGCGTTGTGGGTGAAGTGCGAGTCGATCGACACCGCGATCACTTCAACGTTGCGCGCCTTGAATTCGGCCATGCGGTGATCCAGCGCGATCAGCTCGGACGGGCAGACGAAGGTGAAGTCCAGCGGGTAGAAGAACACCAGGCCGTACTTGCCCTTGATGGCCGAAGCCAGGTTGAAACTGTCGACGATTTCGCCGTTGCCCAGAACAGCTGGAACGGTGAAGTCCGGGGCATTTTTGCCAACGAGTACGCTCATGCGATATCTCCTGATGGGGTGGAATCATCTTGCACGGGCCAGCATGCAGCGGCCCGGCAGCGAAATGGCCGACCATCATACACCGCCCGGCGCTGCTCGCCGAGTTTCAGTCCGAATGCTCGACAATCTGCCGTCGGTCGCTCTAGCCCGGCCGTTGCAGAAAGAGCTTTGACAAGCATTCTCATTAACATTAAGCTTCTTCGCATTGAGCCTTTACCAGCGATGGTCAGCCCTATGTATGTGTGTCTTTGTGTTGGCGTGACCGACGGACAGATCCGCGATGCGATCTATGAAGGATGCTGCAGTTACAAGGAAGTCAGAAGCGCCACCAACGTGGCGAGCCAGTGTGGCAAATGTGCCTGCCTGGCCAAACAGGTGGTGCGCGAAACCCTCACCGAGCTTCAGGTCAGCCAGGCTGCCCTGCCCTATCCTGTAGAATTTACTGCAGCATAATTCAGCACATTCCAAGAACCGGACCCAGGGTCCGGTTTTTTTATGCCTGTAATTCAAGTAGTTAGGAGTTTAACGCGGAACAAAAACATTCTTATTCCGATTAATTTTCATTTATTATTCAATAACTTAGGTTTGACAGTAGAAGTTGCGAGGCTCAAACTTGCCTTTATAGACACATTTATAGGGCAGGACCCCATCATGAAAGGCGACGTTAGCGTCATCCAGCATCTCAACAAGATCCTCGGAAACGAGCTGGTCGCAATCAACCAATACTTCCTGCATGCCCGCATGTACGAAGACTGGGGTCTGGAAAAGCTCGGCAAGCACGAGTACAAAGAATCCATCGAAGAGATGAAACACGCTGACAAACTGATCAAGCGCATTCTGTTCCTCGAAGGCATCCCCAACGTCCAGGACCTGGGCAAGTTGCTGATTGGTGAACACACCAAGGAAATGCTCGAGTGCGACCTGAAGATCGAGCAAAAAGGCCTGGTCGACCTCAAGGCCGCCATCGCCCACTGCGAGACCGTTGGCGACTTCGGCAGCCGTGAACTGCTCGAAGACATCCTCGAAGCCGAGGAAGAGCACATCGACTGGCTGGAAACCCAGCTGAGCCTGATCGACAAGATCACCCTGGAGAATTACCTGCAGTCGCAGATGGGCGAGTAAGTTAACCGCCCTGCCCTACAGGCACAAAAAAAGCCCCGCACTGCGGGGCTTTTTTTGACCAAACCTGGGGTCAGGCCTTGGCCGCCTCAGCTTTGGCAGCAGCGTCCTTGATCAGGGTCTGCAGTTCGCCGTTGGCGAACATCTCGGCCATGATGTCGGAACCGCCGACCAGCTCACCGCCAACCCACAGTTGCGGGAAGGTCGGCCAGTTGGCGTACTTTGGCAGGTTGGCGCGGATTTCCGGGTTCTGCAGGATATCCACGTAAGCGAATTTCTCGCCGCAACCCATCACGGCTTGCGCCGCCTTGGCCGAAAAGCCGCACTGCGGGGCATTCGGCGAGCCTTTCATGTAAAGCAGAATGGTGTTGTTGGCAATCTGCTCTTTGATTGTTTCGATGATATCCATGAAGCACCTCGCGGCTGAACTTTCCGACCTGGTTGTCGGCACGGTGACGCATTGTATCGGAAAGCCGGCCAGGACGCTCGGCCTTGCCGATATCAAGCCGCAACCACCTGTACTGGCACGCCGTTGAGCGCCGCATTGCCTGACAACGCATCCAGCTGGCGCTCATCGGTGAGGTCGTTGGCGCTGGCGCCAGGCTGTTCCTGGGCGATACCCATGCGCACCCCGGCACGGGCATGACCAAAGCCATGGGGCAAGCTGACCACCCCTGGCATCATGTCGTCGCACGCCTGCACCTCGACCTCGATCTCCCCGACCCGCGAACTGACCCGCACCCGCTGGCCGTCGCGCAACTGGCGGCCAGCCAAGTCATCCGGATGCATCAACAACTGATGACGAGGCTTGCCTTTCACCAGCCGATGATAGTTGTGCATCCAGGAATTGTTGCTGCGTACGTGGCGTCGCCCGATCAGCAACAGTTGATCGGCCGCCAGCGGCTGTTGCCGGGCAAAACGCTGCAAGTCGTCGAGAATTTCCTGTGGTGCAGCTTGAATCCGTTGGTCAGCGGTCTTCAAGCGTGCCGCCAGGTTCGGCTGCAGCGCTCCAAGGTCGATGCCGTGCGGGTGCTGATCAAGGGTCGCAAGCGACAGTTTGAACGCCGAGGCGTCACCATAGCGGCCCTGGCGCAGGCCGATATCGATCATCTGCGCAGGCGCCAAGGTGGGCTTCAACGGCTTGTCAGCCAGGTCGGCAAAGGCCTTGGCCAGGCCGACAAAGATCTCCCAGTCATGCAGCGCGCCTTCGGGCTTGGGCAGGATGGCCCGATTGAAACGGCTGACGTTGCGGACCGCGAACAGGTTGAAGGTGGTGTCGTAGTGATCGTTCTCCAGTGCCGAGGTGGACGGCAGGATCAGGTCGGCGTACCGGGTGGTCTCATTGATGTACAGATCGATGCTGAGCATGAACTCAAGGCCGTCCAGGGCCCGCTCCAACTGCCGACCATTGGGTGTGGACAGTACCGGATTACCCGCGACCGTCACCAGGGCGCGGACCTGCCCCTCGCCTTCGACCAGCATCTCCTCGGCCAGGGCCGCCACCGGCAGTTCGCCGCCATACTCGGGCAGCCCCGAGACCCGGCTCTGCCAGACATTGAAATGCCCGCCCGAGGTGCTGGCCACCAGATCCACCGCAGGTTCGGTGCACAGGGCACCACCGACCCGGTCGAGGTTGCCGCTGACCAGGTTGAGCAACTGCACCAGCCAATGGCACAAGGTGCCAAAGGCCTGGGTCGAAACCCCCATGCGCCCGTAACAGACCGCCTTGTCGGCGCCGGCAAAGTCCCGGGCCAACTGGCGAATCACCGGGGCCTCGACACCGCACAGCTGGCTCATCGCCTCGGCAGTGAACGGTGCAATGGCTGCCTGCACCTGCTCCAGACCCGTGACCGGCAATGCCGATGGGCGGGTCAGCCCCTCGGCAAACAGAGTGTTGAGCAGGCCGCAGAGCAGCGCCGCATCCGCGCCTGGGCGAATGAACAGATGCTGGTCGGCCATGACCGCCGTCTCGCTACGGCGCGGATCGACCACTACCAGCTTGCCGCCACGGGCCTGAAGCGCCTTGAGGCGCTTCTCGACATCCGGCACGGTCATGATGCTGCCGTTGGAGGCCAGCGGGTTGCCGCCCAGAATCAACATGAACCCGGTGTTGTCGATGTCCGGGATCGGCAGCAACAGGCCATGGCCGTACATCAGGTAGCTGGTCAGGTGTTGCGGCAACTGGTCCACCGAAGTGGCCGAAAAGCGGTTGCGGGTCTTGAGCAGGCCGAGAAAGTAGTTGCTGTGGGTCATCAGCCCGTAGTTGTGCACGCTGGGGTTGCCCTGGTAGACAGCCACGGCGTTTTGTCCATGGGCTTGCTGGATGGCCCATAGCTTCTGTGCGGCCAGCTCGAAGGCCTCATCCCAACTGATCGCTTGCCAGCGGTCAGCAACGCGTTTGTGCGGTCCGCGCAGACGATCAGGATCATTCTGAATATCTTGCAGGGCCACCGCCTTGGGACAGATATGACCGCGACTGAAGCTGTCCTGGGGGTCGCCTTTGATCGAGCTGATGCGCGGGGCAGCGCCAGGCGTGTGAGTGACTTCGACGGTCAAGCCACAGATGGCTTCGCACAGATGACAGGCACGGTAATGCAGCGTCTTGTTCATGGCCACCTCTTTCGGGCGTCTGGAATGAACCTGACTATGGGCCCGCCCCTGCCCACGCACCAGAGAGGTTCGTGGCGTGAATCTTAAGCCATCAGGTACAACGATCCGGCGCCGGGCCGCTGCCGGGTTTGCCAAGGCGCTGGCAGGCAGTGTAAAACCCTGGTGTAACGTATAAAAAAAGCTTCTGACCAATGGGTTAAGACACCGCCTGAAACATCGGCGACGAATCCCCCTCTTGGTATGACGCGACATTTAATTATAGTATTGCGTCTTCCCCTAATTCGTCGCCCCGTGCGGCTTTCGCCGCAGGTCACTCCCGTTGTTTTGAAAAACCGGTATCGCTGACCTGCGGTCTGTTGCAAAAAGGTAGTCAACCATGAGCGCTAGGCACTTTCTCTCCCTGATGGACTTCACACCCGACGAACTGCTCAGTGTGATCCGTCGAGGTATCGAGCTGAAGGACCTGCGTAACCGCGGCGTACTGTTCGAACCACTGAAAAACCGCGTACTGGGGATGATCTTCGAAAAATCCTCGACCCGCACCCGCCTGTCGTTCGAAGCCGGCATGATCCAGCTCGGCGGCCAGGCCATCTTCCTCTCGCCACGGGACACCCAGCTGGGCCGTGGCGAGCCGATTGGCGACTGTGCCATCGTCATGTCGCGCATGCTCGATGCGGTGATGATCCGCACCTTCGCCCACAGCACCCTGACCGAGTTCGCCGCCAACTCGCGGGTACCGGTGATCAACGGCTTGTCCGACGACCTGCACCCGTGCCAGTTGCTGGCCGACATGCAGACCTTCCTCGAGCACCGCGGCGCGATCCAAGGCAAGACCGTTGCCTGGATCGGCGACGGCAACAACATGTGCAACAGCTATATCGAGGCGGCCATTCAGTTCGACTTCCAGCTGCGCATCGCCTGCCCGGCCGAATTCGAGCCCGATCCGCAGTTCCTGGCCCAGGCCGGTGAGCGCGTGCAGATCTTCCGTGAACCCAAGGATGCCGTACTCGGTGCCCACCTGGTGAGCACCGATGTCTGGACTTCCATGGGTCAGGAAGAGGAAACTGCACGACGTCTGGCCTTGTTCGCGCCTTACCAGGTAACCCGCGAACTGCTCGACCTGGCAGCACCCGATGCCCTGTTCATGCACTGCCTGCCCGCTCATCGCGGCGAGGAAATCAGCCTGGACCTGCTCGACGACCCACGCTCGGTCGCCTGGGACCAGGCCGAAAACCGCTTGCATGCACAGAAGGCGCTTCTCGAATTTCTTGTTGAACCGGCCTATCACCACGCATGAGTCAACCTTTACTGCTTAACCTGCGCGAGCTCGCCTGTGGCTATGGCGAGCAGCGCATCGTCCAGAACCTCAACCTGCACCTCAACGCTGGCGACATTGGTTGCCTGCTGGGCTCCTCAGGTTGCGGCAAGACCACCACCCTGCGCGCCATCGCCGGTTTCGAGCCGGTGCACGAAGGCGAGATCCAGCTGGGCGGCGAGGTCATCTCCAAGGCCGGGTTCACTCTGGCCCCGGAGAAGCGCCGGATCGGCATGGTGTTCCAGGACTACGCGCTGTTCCCGCACCTGACCGTGGCCGAGAACATCGCCTTCGGCATCGGCAAGCACCCGCAGCAGCGCCAGGTGGTCGAAGAGATGCTCGAGCTGGTCAAGCTCGGCGGCCTGGGCAAACGCTACCCCCACGAGCTTTCCGGCGGCCAGCAGCAACGTGTGGCCCTGGCTCGCGCACTGGCACCTGAACCACAACTGCTGTTGCTCGATGAGCCGTTTTCCAACCTCGACGTAGAGCTGCGCCGGCGCCTGAGCCACGAAGTGCGCGACATCCTCAAGAGCCGAGGCACCAGCGCAATTCTGGTGACCCACGACCAGGAAGAAGCCTTCGCCGTCAGTGATCATGTCGGCGTGTTCAAGGAAGGTCGCCTGGAACAGTGGGATACCCCCTACAACCTCTACCACGAACCACTGACGCCATTCGTGGCCAGCTTCATTGGCCAGGGCTATTTCATCCGCGGCCAGTTGACCAGCCCGGAGTCGGTACGCACCGAGCTGGGCGAGCTGCGCGGCAACCGGGCCTATACGCTGACGCCTGGCAGCGCCGTGGATGTGCTGCTGCGCCCGGACGACATCATCCATGCCCCGTACAGCGAGCTCAAAGCGCTGATTGTCGGCAAGAGCTTCCTCGGTGCCTCGACCCTGTATCGCCTGCAACTGCCTACTGGTAGCCAGCTCGAAGCGATCTTCCCGAGCCACAACGACCATCAGGTCGGTAGCGAAGTGAGCATTGAAGTGGCTGCGGACCACCTGGTGGTGTTCGCAGTGCCCGGCAGCGTGGCGGCGCAGCTGCCGGTGCCGGAGAACGGCGTTCGCCGGTATAGCTCGGCGGTCTGATCAAGATTAATCGCGGGGCAAGCCCGCTCCCACAGGAGCGGGCAATCATTCACGGCCAATGGCGGCAAATGTGCCTTGGGTATGCTCGGCCAGCACCCCCGGCGCCAACTCGACTTCCAGCCCCCGACGGCCAGCACTGACGTAAATGCGCTCAAACAGTTGAGCCGACTGGTCAATGAAGGTACGCAGGCGTTTCTTCTGCCCCAGCGGGCTGATCCCGCCCAATAGGTAACCGGTGGCGCGCTGAGCCGCGGCCGGGTCGGCCATCTCGCACTTCTTGACCCCGGCAGCTTGGGCCAGGTGCTTCAGATCCAGGCTACCGGCCACCGGCACTACTGCCACCAGCAACTCGCCCTTTTCGCTACTGGCCAATAGAGTCTTGAATACCCGCGCAGGCTCAAGGTTGAGCTTTTCAGCCGCTTCCAGGCCGTAAGAAGCAGCCTTGGGGTCATGCGCGTAACTGTGAATGTGGTGGTCGGCGCGAACCTTTTTCAGCAGATCCAGGGCGGGGGTCATGCAGGACTCCAAGCAGAAGGGTGAATGCCATTTCGCCGGTTACTTTAGGGCAAAACCCCAAGCGCAACCAACGCCCATCACCGCCACCAATAGTCAGATTGTGAATGGTCGTTCACTTTCGACCTTTGACATAAGCGTTTCTTGTCTATATTTTTTCGATTCTGAATATAGCCATGCTCCGATAAGGTGCATTTTCTGCCGCCGCCCGACCGAAATGGGGATTTCTGTCGGGTTTTTGTCGAGCGCTCACTGCGCCTCACAACAACAAGAACCGAGGTAACGAATGACGACTGCTCTGCGACAACCAACACTTTCAAGCCAGTGCATGGCCGAATTTCTCGGCACCGCGCTGCTGATCTTTTTCGGCACCGGGTGCGTCGCTGCGCTCAAGGTTGCGGGTGCCAGCTTTGGCCTGTGGGAAATCAGCATCATCTGGGGCGTCGGCGTCAGCATGGCGATCTACCTGACCGCCGGGGTTTCCGGCGCGCACCTGAACCCGGCAGTGAGCATCGCCCTGTGCCTGTTCGCCGGCTTCGAGAAGCACAAGCTGCCGTTCTATATCGTCGCCCAGATCGCCGGTGCCTTCTGCGGTGCGGCGTTGGTTTACACGCTGTACAGCAACCTGTTCTTCGATTTCGAACAGGCCCATGAAATGATCCGCGGCAGCCAGGCCAGCCTGGAGCTGGCCTCGGTGTTCTCCACCTACCCGCACCCGGCGCTGTCCACCGGCCAGGCCTTCCTGGTCGAAGTAATCATTACCGCCGTACTGATGGCGGTGATCATGGCCCTGACCGATGACAACAATGGCCTGCCGCGCGGCGCCATGGCACCGCTGCTGATCGGCCTGCTGATCGCCGTGATCGGCAGTGCCATGGGCCCGCTGACCGGCTTTGCGATGAACCCGGCGCGGGACTTCGGGCCCAAGCTGATGACCTTCCTCGCCGGCTGGGGCGAAGTCGCTTTTACGGGCGGTCGTGACATTCCCTATTTCCTGATTCCTGTTTTTGCGCCGATCATAGGGGCAAGCCTTGGGGCAGCCCTTTATCGTGGCGTGATCGCCCGAAACCTGCCGGTTGCCGAGAGCGAAAGCGCCCAGACCGACGCCAACCCTCAGGGCAAGACCCAGGCATCCTGATGCCTGCAGTGGCGAGCCAGGCTCGCCCTGCCCTGATCTCTACCCTATTGAGTGCAAGGCCAACGATATGACAGACACCCAGCACAAGAACTACATCATTGCCCTGGACCAGGGCACGACCAGTTCGCGGGCCATCATTTTCGACCGCGATGCCAACGTGGTTGGCACCTCGCAGCGCGAATTCGCACAGCACTACCCACAAGCCGGCTGGGTCGAGCACGACCCGATGGAAATCTTCGCCACCCAGAGCGCGACCATGGTCGAAGCCCTGGCCCAGGCAGGCCTGAGCCACGACCAGGTGGCGGCTATCGGTATCACCAACCAGCGTGAAACCACGGTGGTCTGGGACAAGGAAACCGGTCGCCCGGTGTACAACGCCATTGTCTGGCAGTGCCGACGCAGCACCGAGATCTGCGAGCAACTCAAGCGCGAAGGTCTGCAGGAATACATCCGCGAGACCACCGGCCTGGTCACCGACCCCTACTTCTCCGGCACCAAGCTCAAGTGGATCCTCGACAACGTCGAAGGCGCCCGTGAGCGCGCCGAGCGCGGCGATCTGTTGTTCGGCACCGTCGACAGCTGGCTGATCTGGAAATTCTCCGGCGGCAAGGTGCACGTCACCGACTACACCAACGCCTCGCGCACCATGCTCTTCAACATCCACACCCTGGAGTGGGATGAGAAGATGCTTGAGGTGCTGAACATTCCGCGGCAGATGTTGCCCGAGGTACGCAGCTCCTCGGAAGTCTACGGTCGCACCAAGAGCGGTATCGCCATTGCCGGCATCGCCGGCGACCAGCAGGCCGCGCTGTTCGGCCAGATGTGCGTGGAGCCCGGCCAGGCCAAGAACACCTACGGCACCGGTTGCTTCTTGCTGATGAACACCGGCGACAAGGCGGTCAAATCCTCCCACGGCCTGCTCACCACCATCGCCTGCGGCCCGCGTGGTGAAGTGGCCTACGCCCTGGAAGGTGCGGTGTTCAACGGTGGCTCCACGGTGCAGTGGCTGCGTGACGAGCTGAAGATCGTCAACGACGCCCACGACACCGAATACTTCGCCAGCAAGGTCAAGGACAGCAACGGCGTGTACCTGGTGCCCGCCTTCACCGGCCTTGGCGCGCCGTACTGGGACCCATATGCCCGTGGTGCGCTGTTCGGCCTGACCCGCGGGGTCAAGGTCGATCACATCATTCGCGCCGCCCTGGAGTCGATCGCCTACCAGACCCGCGATGTGCTCGATGCCATGCAACAGGACTGCGGCCAACGCCTGAGCGAACTGCGGGTCGATGGTGGCGCTGTGGCCAACAACTTCCTCATGCAGTTCCAGGCCGATATCCTCGGCACCTGCGTCGAGCGCCCGCAAATGCGCGAGACCACTGCCCTGGGCGCCGCCTACCTGGCGGGCCTGGCCTGCGGCTTCTGGAGCAGCCTGGATGAACTGCGCGGCAAGGCCATCATCGAGCGCGAGTTCAGCCCGCAACTGGACGAAGTGCAGAAAGAGAAACTCTATGCCGGCTGGTTGAAGGCCGTGGATCGCACTCGCGACTGGGAACCGCACGAAGATTAAAGCAGCGGCAAGCTGCAAGCCTCAAGCTGCAAGAAGAAGCAAAGCAGTCCGCGCACCGCTGTTGCTCTTGCTTGTAGCTTGCGGCTTGAAGCTCAAGCTGTTTTCATGGCGAAATTTGCCCGGCTGCCCCAAAGGACCGCCCATGAATCTGCCTCCTCGCCAACAACAAATCCTCGAACTGGTCCGCGAACGCGGCTATGTCAGTATCGAAGAAATGGCGCAGCTGTTCGTCGTCACCCCGCAAACCATCCGCCGTGATATCAACCAGTTGGCGGAAGTCAATCTGCTACGCCGCTACCACGGCGGCGCAGCCTACGATTCCAGTATCGAAAACACCGCCTATGCCATGCGCGCCGACCAGATGCGCGACGAGAAACAGCGCATCGCCGAAGCCATTGCCGCGCAGATTCCCGATCACGCCTCGCTGTTCATCAACATCGGCACCACCACCGAATCCATCGCCCGCGCCCTGCTCAACCACAACCATCTGAAAATCATCACCAACAACCTGCACGTGGCCTCGATCCTCAGCGCCAAGGATGATTTCGAAGTACTGCTGGCCGGTGGCAATGTGCGCCGCGATGGCGGCGTTGTGGGTCAGGCCAGCGTCGACTTCATCAACCAGTTCAAGGTCGACTTCGCCCTGGTAGGTATCAGCGGCATCGATGAAGACGGCAGCCTGCTGGATTTCGACTACCAGGAAGTCCGGGTATCCCAGGCGATCATCGCCAATGCCCGCCAGGTCATCCTCGCCGCCGACTCGAGCAAGTTCGGCCGCAACGCCATGGTGCGCCTGGGATCGATCAGCCTGATCGACTGCCTGGTCACCGACCAGGCGCCGGTGCCCGCCCTCACGCAATTGCTCAACCAGTACAAGATCCGCCTCGACGTGGTCTGAGCCACTGCCCGCTGCCATCGCAACGGTGGCAGCGCGAATGTTCGTTATTTTTCATTTATTTGTCATCTGATCAGTATTTTCTATGGGAAGTGACTGGCGAGCCGCATTTTGTTGCGCTAGTATTTTCGAAAGTGAACATTAGCGTTCAAATTCGATATCGGAAAGACCTTCAGGAGGCCACCCGTGTCCCAATCCAGCTTGCCATCGCCCGCCCTTGCCGAACTCTATGACCTCGCCGTAATTGGCGGCGGCATCAACGGTGTGGGGATTGCCGCCGATGCAGCCGGACGCGGTCTTTCTGTGTTCCTTTGCGAAAAAGACGACCTGGCCAGCCACACCTCCTCGGCCAGCAGCAAGCTGATCCACGGTGGCCTGCGTTATCTTGAGCATTACGAATTCCGCCTGGTGCGCGAGGCCCTGGCCGAGCGCGAAGTACTGCTGGCCAAGGCGCCGCACATCGTCAAACCGATGCGTTTCGTGCTGCCCCATCGTCCGCACCTGCGCCCGGCGTGGATGATCCGTGCCGGCCTGTTCCTTTACGATCACCTGGGCAAGCGCAAGCAGCTTGGTGCATCGAACAGCCTGCGCTTCGGCCCGGGCAACCCGCTCAAGCCTGGCATCACCCGCGGCTTCGAGTACGCCGACTGCGCCGTGGATGACGCCCGCCTGGTGGTGCTCAACGCCATGGCCGCCCGTGAAAAAGGCGCCGACATTCGCACCCGCACCCGCTGCATCAGCGCTCGCCGGGTCGATGGCGTGTGGAACGTGCAACTGGAAAACGCCGACGGCAGCCAGCAGTCGATTCGTGCCCGCGCACTGGTCAATGCCGCTGGGCCGTGGGTGGCCAAGTTCATCCAGGACGACCTGCAACTGCAAGCGCCGTACGGCATCCGCCTGATCCAGGGCAGCCACCTGATCGTGCCGAAACTGTACGACGGCGAACATGCCTACATCCTGCAGAACGAAGACCAGCGCATCGTCTTCGCCATTCCGTACCTGGAACGCTTTACCCTGATCGGCACCACCGACCGTGAGTACACCGGCGACCCAGCCAAGGTGGCGATCACCGAAGGCGAGACCGACTACCTGCTCAAAGTGGTCAACGAGCACTTCAACCATCAGCTCAGCCGCGCCGATATCCTCCACACCTACGCCGGCGTTCGCCCGCTGTGCAACGACGAGTCCGACAACCCGTCGGCCGTTACCCGCGACTACACCCTGGCACTGTCGGCCAGCAGCGGTGAAGCTCCACTGCTGTCGGTGTTCGGCGGCAAGCTGACCACCTACCGCAAACTGGCCGAGTCGGCCATGGGCGAGCTTGCGCCCTTCTTCACCCAGATGCGCGGCAGCTGGACCGCCAGCGCACCCTTGCCGGGCGGCGAAGACATGAGCACCCCGCAGGCACTGGTCGACGCTATCCTGGCCCGCTGTGGCTGGTTGCCGGCCGAGATTGCCAAGCGCTGGGCGCGCACCTACGGTAGCCGCGTCTGGCGCCTGCTTGAAGGCGTACAGGGCCCGCAGGACCTGGGTGAAGCCATTGGTGGTGGTTTGTTCACCCGGGAAGTGGATTACCTGTGCAGCGAGGAGTGGGCGGTCAATGCCGACGATATCCTCTGGCGCCGAAGCAAGCTGGGGCTGTTTACCACTGCCTCTGAACAACAGGCCTTGCAGGATTACCTGCAGCGCCTGGAACTGAACCGCGCGCGGGTTCAAGCTGCCTGAGCAGTTGAAACATATCGCGGGGCAAGCCCGCTCCTACCCTATTTGGTAGGAGCGGCGATGCGGCGGCCCGACTTGCCCCGCGATTCGGTTTTCCGAACGAAAAACACCGCCTGATTCGGTCATCCGGACGAATCCTACCTCGCACAAGCCGTCAAAAAAGATTAATCCCCCGTTTTTTCAGGGCGTTATGATCGACATCAGGGCTTGGCACGAGTCATGCTCTACACTCAGTACCCGAATGCGCAAAACGCTTCACTGCAGTGTTCGCTGAACGAAAGAGCCCGCCAACGGCTTCATAAAAAAAACAACGTCGAGGAAATTTTGATGCGTATCGTTCCCCATCTGTTGGGCGCCGCTGTTGCGGCCGCTTTGATCAGCACGCCAGCCTTCGCTGCCGAACTGACCGGCACCCTGAAAAAGATCAACGAGTCGGGCACCATTACCCTGGGGCACCGTGACGCTTCCATTCCGTTCTCCTACATCGCCGACGCTTCGGGCAAACCCGTCGGTTACTCCCATGACATCCAGCTGGCAATCGTCGAGGCCCTGAAAAAGGACCTGAACAAGCCGGACCTGAAGGTCAAATACAACCTGGTCACCTCCCAGACCCGTATCCCGCTGGTACAGAACGGCACCGTTGACGTCGAGTGTGGCTCGACCACCAACAACGTCGAGCGCCAGCAGCAGGTCGGTTTCTCGGTCGGCATCTTCGAAGTCGGCACCCGCCTGCTGACCAAGGCAGAAGAAGGCAAACCAGAAAACGCCAAGTACAAGGACTTCCCGGACCTGGCCGGCAAGAACGTGGTAACCACCGCCGGTACCACTTCCGAGCGCATCCTCAAGGCCATGAACGCCGACAAGCAGATGAAGATGAACGTCATCTCGGCCAAGGACCATGGTGAGTCGTTCCAGATGCTCGAGTCAGGCCGCGCCGTGGCCTTCATGATGGACGACGCGCTGCTCGCCGGTGAAATGGCCAAGGCCAAGAACCCCAAAGGCTGGGCAATCGTCGGCACCCCGCAGTCCTATGAAATCTATGGCTGCATGGTCCGCAAGGATGACGCACCGTTCAAGGCTGCCGTCGACAAGGCCATCGTTGACCTCTACAAATCGGGCGAGATCAACAAAATCTACGACAAATGGTTCAACCAGCCAGTCCCACCTAAAGGCCTGAACCTGAACTTCCCGATGAGCGACGAGCTCAAGGCGCTGATCGCCAATCCTACCGACAAAGCTGCAGACGACAAGAAGTCCTGATCCCCAGCTAGTTTGTGTCTAACCTTTCATCCGAGGGCGCTAGCGCCCCCGGATGCTCGAAGGTGCCCGTAATAAACCGATCTGAGGGGAGACCCCGATGAATTACAACTGGGACTGGGGCGTATTCTTCAAGTCCACTGGCGTGGGCAGCGAAACCTATCTGGACTGGTACATCACCGGCCTGGGCTGGACCATCGCCATTGCCATTGCCGCCTGGATCATTGCATTGCTGCTGGGTTCGGTACTCGGCGTCATGCGTACCGTGCCGAACCGTCTGGTATCGGGCATTGCCACCGCCTACGTGGAACTCTTTCGTAACGTACCGCTGCTGGTGCAGCTGTTCATCTGGTACTTCCTGGTGCCTGACCTGCTGCCCGAGAATCTGCAGGAGTGGTACAAGCAAGACCTCAACCCGACCACTTCGGCACTGATCAGCGTGGTCATCTGCCTGGGCCTGTTCACTGCCGCGCGGGTGTGCGAGCAGGTACGCACCGGTATCCAGGCGCTGCCCCGCGGCCAGGAAGCCGCTGCCCGCGCCATGGGCTTCAGCCTGCCGCAGGTGTACTGGAACGTGCTGCTGCCACAGGCCTACCGGATCATCATTCCGCCGCTTACCTCGGAATTCTTGAACGTGTTCAAGAACTCCTCGGTGGCCTCGCTGATCGGCCTGATGGAGTTGCTGGCGCAGACCAAACAGACCGCCGAGTTCTCGGCCAACCTGTTTGAAGCCTTCACCCTGGCAACCCTGATCTACTTCACCCTGAACATGGGCCTGATGCTGCTGATGCGTATGGTCGAGAAGAAAGTCGCCGTACCCGGCCTGATTTCCGTGGGGGGCAAATAATGGACTTCAGTGACATCATTCCAGCGATGCCGGGCCTGTGGAACGGCATGAAAATGACCCTGCAACTGATGGTCATGGGCATTGTTGGCGGCATTGCATTGGGCACGATCCTGGCGCTGATGCGCTTGTCATCGAACAAGCTGCTGTCACGCTTTGCCGGCGCCTACGTCAACTACTTCCGCTCCATCCCGTTGCTGCTGGTGATCACCTGGTTCTACCTGGCGGTGCCGTTCGTGTTGCGCTGGATCACTGGCGAAGACACCCCGGTCGGTGCGTTCACCTCCTGCGTCGTGGCGTTCATGATGTTCGAGGCGGCGTACTTCTGTGAAATCGTCCGGGCGGGCGTGCAGTCGATTTCCAAGGGCCAGATGGGCGCAGCCCAGGCCCTGGGCATGACCTACGGCCAGACCATGCGCCTGATCATCCTGCCCCAGGCGTTTCGCAAGATGACCCCGCTGCTGCTGCAACAGAGCATCATCCTGTTCCAGGACACCTCGCTGGTCTACACCGTCGGCCTGGTCGACTTCCTCAACTCGGCACGCGCCAGTGGTGACATCGTTGGCCGCTCCAACGAGTTTCTGATCTTCGCCGGTGTCGTCTACTTCGTCATCAGCTTCTCCGCTTCCTTCCTGGTCAAGCGTCTGCAGAAAAGGATAACCGTATGATTTCCATCAAGAACGTCAACAAGTGGTACGGCGACTTCCAGGTTCTGACCGACTGCAACACCGAGGTCAAGAAAGGCGAAGTGGTGGTGGTTTGCGGCCCGTCGGGCTCGGGCAAGTCGACCCTGATCAAGTGCGTCAACGCCCTGGAGCCGTTCCAGAAGGGTGACATCATCGTTGATGGCACCTCGATTGCCGACCCCAAGACCAACCTGCCCAAGCTGCGTTCGCGAGTCGGCATGGTGTTCCAGCATTTCGAGCTGTTCCCGCACCTGACCATCACCGAGAACCTGACCATTGCCCAGCGCAAGGTGTTGGGCCGCAGCGAAGCCGAAGCGACCAAGAAGGGCCTGGCCCTGCTTGAGCGCGTCGGTCTCAGCGCCCACGCCAAGAAGCACCCAGGGCAACTGTCCGGTGGCCAGCAGCAGCGTGTGGCCATTGCTCGCGCCCTGTCGATGGACCCGATCGTCATGCTGTTCGACGAGCCAACCTCGGCGCTGGACCCGGAAATGGTCAGCGAAGTACTGGACGTGATGGTCGAGCTGGCCCACGAAGGCATGACCATGATGTGCGTAACCCATGAAATGGGCTTCGCACGCAAGGTCGCCAACCGGGTGATCTTCATGGACAAAGGCAACATCATCGAAGACTGCACCAAGGAAGAGTTCTTTGGTGACCAGAGCGCGCGCGACCAGCGTACCCAGCACTTCCTCAGCAAAATCCTGCAACACTGAGGTCTCAACGCTGTCTGTCCGGTGTACGCCGGGCAGGCAGCGCTGTTAGTTACCGGGCTACTGTGATGAAATGCGACCCTACGCTCTTTCGCCCTGCCAAGCCTGCCCTTGCCGTGAAACCCCGTTTGATCCGCCAGTTGCTGTTCCCGCCCCTGATCGTCCTGTTGATGATCGGCCTGGGTGTGGCCGGCTTCATGATCAGCGAACACAACGGCATCCGCACCTTGAGCGAAAACGGCGAGCGCCAGCTCGAGCTGCACGCGCGCGCGGTCGAGAGCGAAATCAACAAGTACACCTACCTGCCGAGCCTGCTGGAGCTTGAAAACAGCGTTTCCAGCCTGCTCACCGAACCCGACGGCGAACACCGCCAGGCGGTCAACGAATACCTTGAGGGCCTGAACCGCCGCAGCCGCAGCCGGGCGATCTTTGTCCTCGACACCAGCGGCCGGGTCCAGGCCACCAGCAACTGGCGCGATGTCGACAGCTTCCTCGGTGAAGACCTGTCGTTCCGCGCCTACTTCCAGGACGCCGTGCGTGGCCAGCCCGGGCGCTTCTACGGCATCGGCAGCACCACCGGCGAGCCGGGCTACTTCCTCGCCCACGGCCTGGAAGAGCACGGCAAGATCATTGGCGTGGCGGTGATCAAAGTGCGCCTGGAGGCCATGGAAGAACGCTGGCAACGGGCACGCCTGGAGGCCTTTGTCAGTGACGAGAACGGCATCATCATCCTCTCCAGCGACCCGGCGCGTCGGCTCAAGTCAGTGCGCCCACTGACCCCGGAAATCAAGGAGCGCCTGGCGCGCAGCCTGCAGTATTACTGGTGGCCGCTGAACGAACTGCAACCGCTGTCGCGTGAAAAACTTGCCGACGGCATCGAGAAACTGAGTTTCCCGGCCAATGCCGAACTGGGCGATGGTCGCCGCGAAGTGGCTTACCTTGCGCAAACCCGGCGCCTGAACGACACCCCCTGGCACTTCACTCTGCTCACACCCTTGCAGGACCTGCGCCGCGAGTCCATGGTCCAAGGCATCCTGGTCGGCGTCGCCTTCGCCCTGCTGGCGATCTTGCTGATTGCCTGGAACGAACGGCGCAAAGTGATTGCCACCCGCCTGGCCGCCCGTGAAGCGCTGGAAGAAGCCAACAGCCAGTTGGAGCGCAAAATTACCGAGCGCACCGCCGACTTGCGCGCCAGCAACGAGCGCCTGAAGGGCCAGATTCGCGAACGCCGGCATGCCGAGCAGACCCTGCGCCATGCCCAGGACGAGCTGGTTCAGGCCGGCAAGCTGGCAGCCATCGGCCAGATGTCGACCAGCATCGCCCATGAACTGAACCAGCCCCTGGCCGCCCTGCGCACCTTGTCGGGCAACAGCGTGCGTTTTCTTGAGCGTGGCGCACTGGAAACCGTCAGCACCAACCTGCGCACCATGAACGACCTGATCGACCGCATGGGCCGCATCACTGCCAGCCTGCGCTCCTTCGCCCGCCGCGGCGAAGACAGCGGCAAGGCCTCGTTGAACAAAGCCGTCGAGGCCAGCCTGCAGGTACTGGGCAACCGTATCGCCGGCTGCCACCTGCAGTTGCACAGTCACTACGACGATCAGCAACTGGCCATCGACCAGACCCGCCTCGAGCAGATCCTGGTCAACCTGATCGGCAACGCCCTCGATGCCATGGCCGCGCAGCCCTTGCCGCAGCTCTGGCTTGAAGGCGAACTGCAAGGCGACAAGTACCGCCTGCGAGTGCGCGATAATGGTCACGGCATCGATGACGAAACACGCAAGCACCTGTTTGAACCGTTTTTCACTACCAAACCGGGAGAGCACGGCCTGGGCCTGGGGCTGACCCTGTCCGCCAGCCTTGCCGCCGCCGCCAAGGGCAGCCTCAGTGTCGAACACCCCGCCAGCGGCGGGACCGCGTTCGTGCTCAGCCTGCCGCTGGTCAATGCCCCCACTGAATCAGCCGAGTCCCTATGAACCAAGCGCCCCTTACCGTCCTGATCGTCGAAGACGACCCGCATGTGCTGCTCGGCTGCCAGCAGGCACTGGCCCTGGAAGACATCGCCTGCGAAGGCGTTGGCAGTGCCGAAGAAGCCCTGCAACGCATCGGCGATGACTTTGCCGGTATCGTCGTCAGCGATATCCGCCTGCCCGGCATCGATGGCCTGGAACTGCTCAGCCGCCTGAAAGCCCGCGACCGCAGCCTGCCGGTGGTTTTGATCACCGGCCACGGCGATATCGACATGGCGGTAGGCGCCATGCGCAACGGCGCCTATGACTTCATGGAAAAACCGTTCGCCCCGGAACGCCTGGTCGAAGTGGTGCGCCGTGCCCTGGAGCAGCGTGGCTTGTCCCGGGAAGTATTCGCCCTGCGCCGCCAGTTGGCTGAGCAAAGTACCCTGGAGGGGCGGATCATCGGCCGCTCGCCGGCCATGCAGAACCTGCGAGAACTGATTGCCAACGTCGCCGACACCTCGGCCAACGTGCTGATCGAAGGCGAAACCGGTACCGGCAAAGAGCTGGTCGCGCGCTGCCTGCATGATTTCAGCCGCCGCCAGGGCGCACCCTTCGTGGCGCTGAACTGCGGCGGGTTGCCGGAGAACCTGTTCGAGAGCGAGATCTTCGGTCATGAGGCCAACGCCTTCACCGGCGCCGGCAAACGCCGGATCGGCAAGATCGAACACGCCAATGGCGGCACCTTGTTCCTCGACGAAGTCGAAAGCATGCCGCTGAACCTGCAGATCAAACTGCTGCGCGTGTTGCAGGAACGCACCCTGGAGCGCCTGGGGTCGAACCAGAGCATAGCCGTCGATTGCCGGGTGATTGCCGCGACCAAGTCCGACCTCAACGCCCTGGGCCAGAGCGGGCAGTTTCGTAGCGACCTGTACTATCGGCTGAACGTAGTGACCCTGGAGCTGCCACCACTGCGCGAGCGCCGCGAAGACATCCTGCAACTGTTCGAGCACTTCCTGCAGCAGTCGTCGCTACGCTTCGACCGGGAAACCCCGCAACTGGACAGCCAGACCCTGTCGCGGCTAATGGCCCACGACTGGCCAGGCAACGTCCGCGAACTGCGCAACGTTGCCGAACGCTATGCCCTGGGCCTGCCGGCATTCAAAAAGACCGACGCCAGTACCAACCAGGGCCTGGGCTTTGCCGAGGCGGTCGAGGCATTCGAGCGCAACCTGCTCGGCGATGCCCTGCAGCGCACCGGCGGCAACCTCAGCCAGGCCAGCCAGGAGCTGGGCATGGCCAAGACCACCCTGTTCGACAAAGTGAAGAAGTATGGCCTGGGCTAACCCACCGCTGAAACGAGACGCACTGTGGACCTGATACTCAAAGCCTGCCTGGGCGCCGCCGTGGTGGTGATCCTTGCCGCCCTGGCGAAAACCCGCAACTACTACATTGCCGGGCTGGTGCCATTGTTTCCGACCTTCGCCCTGATCGCCCATTACATCGTCGGCAAAGGCCGCTCACTGGACGATCTGAAGAGCACCATCGTGTTCGGCATGTGGTCCATCATCCCTTACTTCGTCTACCTGGCGGCGCTGTACCTGCTGGTCGACCGCCTGCGCCTGGAGGCGGCACTGGCGCTTGCGGCACTGGCCTGGCTGGTGGCGGCGACAGTGCTGGTGAGCCTGTGGGTGAAGCTGCACTGAAGGGCTTGCCCCGCGATCAGTACACCGCAAGATGAGTATCGGCCAGCCGTTGCGACTGCAGATACGGCAACACTGCGCCCAGCAACGCCCCCTTGAACGGCGCCTGAAAACGATGAGCCAAACCCGGGATCAGCCGTAACTGACTGCCACGGATATGCGCGGCCAGGTGCACGCCGTGCATCACAGGCAGCAGCGGGTCCGCCGTGCCATGCACCACCAGGGTCGGTAGCCGCAGGCGATTGAGCAATTCAACCCGGCTGGGCTCGGCCAGGATCGCCAGGATCTGGCGTTTGGCGCCCTCAGGGTTGAAGGCCCGGTCGTAGGATTGCGCGGCCTGGCGCACCAGTGCCTGGCGATCGTCGGCTACCTCAGGGCTGCCCAGGGCAGCAAGCAAGTCGGCCTGCTGCTCGATGGCGGTATGACGATCCGGCGCCCCTCGCCGCGCCAGCAGTTGCACCAGTGCCGGTGCTGGCGTCGGCAGGCCCTGAGCACCGGAACTGGACATGATCAGGGTCAGGCTCTCGACCCGTTGCGGGGCCATGGCCGCCAAATGCTGGGCAATCATCCCGCCCATGCTCACGCCCAACACATGAAAACGCTCGATACCCAAGGCGTCCATCAACTGCAGGCCATCCTCGGCCATGTCAGCCAGGCTGTAAGGGGCGGCGACCGACAGCCCCAGCTTGAAACGCAGCAGCTCGAAGCTCAGGTTGGCGCTGGCCGGCGCCTGGTTCCAGCTCGACAGGCCAACATCGCGGTTATCGAAGCGAATGACCCGGAACCCCTGCTCGCACAGGGCTTGGACCACGTCGTCGGGCCAATGGATCAGTTGCCCGCCCAGGCCCATGACCAGCAGTAACGCAGGATCCGAGGCACGGCCGACACTCTGGTAGACCAGGTTCACCTGCGCCAGTTGAGCCTGCTGCACAGGCACCTGAGTATCACAGCGCGCCCCGGCAAGGGCCGCCGATGCACTCGACAGAACAAGAAGTAAAAACAGCAACGCCCGCATGACTCAAACACCAGAATGCAAATCCCCAGTAGAGCGCGAGTGTGATGAAGTTTGTTCCAGCGCGCTGCCACAGTTGCGTGACAATTTGATGAAGCTCGCTCAATGGTCGTGCCGATATTTATCTACCACTGCGCGAACAAGCGGGTCCTGTCCAATAGCCCCTCGCCATTTTCGGCGCGGTCAGACAGGAGATTCCAACATGAGCGAAACACTCGACGACGCAGCCTCAAGCCCCCTTCACCCTGCTCACGTCGCCCCCGCAAACTGGCTTGATCCAAGCTCACTGCAGCGCTGCATCGGCCAGTGGAATGTGCACCGTGAGAACTTCAATACACTTGTCGCCAATGCTCCGGGGGTGCGTGAAGCATTGCGTACGACCCTGCGCGACCACTTCAAAACGGACCCTGAAGTCACCGGACTGCTGTTCGAGCCCAATGGCTCGCGCACCTTCATCAACCTGATTGTCCTTGCTGCCTTCGCGCGCCATTACCCGACCCCGCCCACGAAGTTGGACCAGGATGCCCAGGTCTTTGGCCGGGTAGCGGGTAGTCCACTGCTACAACTGAGTCCCAGCCAACTGCTGTCCCGACTCCAACAGCTGGACATCCCTACCAGTGTCCGTCAGCGCTGGCACGAGTACTGGGACGCACGCGCCGAGGGTACGCCGGTCAGCCGCCGCAACCATGCCCTGGCCCACTACAAGGGGCACTTGCAGATGGCCATGCAGGCCGCCCAGACCATGGGCAGCATCACCCACCAGGCTCTGCGCCCGGTGATCGGTGTACTCGACAACCCCGAGTGGCTGCGCCTGGATGACAAACGACTGACGATCCAGACGCTGCAAAAAAATGCCGAGGCGATGCCGGGGCTGATGCTGTTCAGCATCGAAGACGATCCAGCACGCATCCTCTACCAACCTGACAGCCAGCCCGCTTTTTCCCGATTCGCGACCTCTGCGGATCTGGAGGCCACGTTGCTGGCAGGAAACAAGGGCGACCGCATCAGCTACCAGGCACAGGATGGCCTGGTTGGCGGTTTCGATACGCTTGTGGATGGCCTTTTGAGCAAACAGCTGAAATCACTGGATTACAATCCGGGCAGCGATCTTCAGCGCCAGGCCGAATTTACCTTGTCCATGGCCGATAGCCTTGACCTGGACCGGCGCCGGACGTCACTGCTAAGCGCGCCACCAACGCTGCCGACAATGGATCTGGACGCAACCCCGGCACCGTCCTTGCACGACTTCGGTGGACTGGGAGATGAGCTGCCGCAAACCCTGCGTTCACAATTGATCCGCAGCCAGCTCAAACTGATGAGCGATGTCTCCGAGAGCGCCCTGAATACGCACTACACCGCCCTGGAAAGCGCCACGCAAGCTGCGCTGAGTGCCATCGCCGATCAATTGGCCAACGACACCTGGCGAACCAGTCAAGCGCCCCCCGTCGCCAATGCCGAACTGATTGCTGCCCATCACACCGGCCTGCGAGCCCACGCCCGCTTTCAGCATCTGCTTGGGCAAATCGACAGCGAAGAGCTGGGCTGGGTAGAAACCTTGCTCGATCAAGGACAGTCGTTCCCACAGCCGGGTTCCAGCATCGTTGCCAACCATGTGATTCTGAGCCAAAGCGAACAGGTAGAGGTCGTTGAGCAGCCCCGCGAACATACGCTGGATACCCTGCTGGTCATAGCCCGCAACCCAGCGCAGGAAGGTCTCGCCACCCCGCCTACCCTGCTCCTGTACTGGCCAGGCAAGCACGGCGGCTTGCTGCGATGCGCGAACACCCAGGTGTTGGAAAGTTGCCTGGGGGTGCAGAAACTTGCGGCGCAGTCCTTGAGACTCAAGCCGGTTTCCGGCGACGTCCTCAGCCAGATACTTGACCTGCACCTGAGCCGTAGCCAAGCAGCGGAGCTCAAAGCAATCACCGCCGCCAATGGAACACCGGCACAGGATGCCCTCGCCGCCATCCGTGAAGACCTCGAACAGCGACTGCAGATTCCCCAGCATGCCGCCCGTGAACAGGCTTACCGGATGCTGCAGGAACAGAAACAATCGCTCACCTTGGCCGGTGCGACCCTGCCCGATTGGCTCAGCACGCTATCGGACGCCAAGCGTGTGCTGATCAAGCAGCACATCGTCGACTACCTCAAGGCCATGCAACTGGCCCAGAGCGTAATAAGCCGGGACTTGCCCAATCGCCTGCTGTTTTGCCGTCAACACCTGCTAAAACGTTTGAAAGCTGATTTTCCCAGCCATGACGGCAGTGCCATCGTGCTCAACCTGCCGGACACCACCTCGGAAGAAAAAGTACCGACGCCACCCGCCCCCGGTTTGCCGGGTCAGGTCCCCGTAGCAGCCGATATACAGCTGTTACCCAGTACCCTGCGCCACGATCATCTGCTGGAAACCGTGCTTCTGCAAAACGTCGATACCACAGTGAGCAATCGGTTGAAGTTCATGAGAGTGGAAAGCCGATCCAGCAACAGTGAAGTGCGAGCACGCTTGAACAGCGCTATCACCAAGGCCTATGTGGAAAAGCTCAGCGGTGAACTGGACCTTGCCAAACTTTACGAAGACAAGATTCGCCGGCTGTTCCTGGACGCCGAGGAGACGCCGTTCGAGCGCCAATACCGTCGCGAGAGCCTGGCCAAGCCTATCGAACAAATGCTCAAGCTTCAGAGCCTGATCGCCCGCGAGCAGGGCAACCTGACGGATACAGGGCAGCGGATTTTCGACCTTTGCGTGACCGCCAGCAGCGCTGCGTACTACATAGTACAAGGGTATGACATTCGCCTGGTTCCCGCCCACCTGACCGGCAGTTACCCCGAAACCGAGGGCCAGGCGATCCCCCTCTCAGGGGTGACGTTCATCAGCGACCGCAACAGCGGTATCACCCTGCTCTACCGTCCCGATCATCCGTCTCTGGCCCTGCGCCAATATTCAAGCCTGGAAGCGGCACGCGACGGGCTTTATCAGCTGGCCAAGCAGAGCGGTGAAATCGACTACCTCGCCAGTCGCACCTTGCAGGGCAGCCCTGCAAGCCATCGCGCCTGGATGCGCCAGGCATTGCAGAACAGGTACAGCGGCATGATCGGGCTGGGGCCGGACTGGCCGAGGAGCACTTCACTGAGCGAACATCTGCTTGACGCGCAAATGGGGCGGATGGTCGAGGCTCATCGAGCAACCTCGCGCTCCAACGATGAGCTCTGGCTGGAAAACTACGCCCATCAGAGCGGCATGGTGTTCAATTACCTGAAAATGACGCTCAGTTTCGTACCTGTGCTGGGTAGCCTGATCAGCCTGTATGACTTTTTTGATGCGTGCGCCAAAGCCAGGTCGCTGCTGGTCAATGGTCAGCCGTACCGGGCGCTGAACGAACTGGGCACAGCCTTGATGTGCCTGGTCGATGCCGCCGTGGACCTGCTGCCTGCCATTCCCGCCAAGGTCACAGCGGTTCGTCGCTTGACCAAGCTGCGCCAGTTGCGCCAGTTGGATAGCCCTGCGCTGCGGCAGAACATTCTCGCAGCCCCCCCAAGCAAGCCCCTGCTGGGACGCTTCGATGGCTATGAGTACGAGAAACCCATCACCTTGTCTGCATCAACGCTGGGCACCGAGGGTCGTTTTCAGGGCATCTATCGCCACGCCGAAGGTGATTTCATTCTGATTGGCGACCGTCCATGCCAGGTGCAATGGGACACCACTGCCCATACCTGGCGCTTGCAAGGGACATCCACCAAGGGTTGGAAACGCCCAATCGCACTCTCGGCCGAAGGGCAATGGGATACGCATTTCGCCCTCTATGGCGTGCACCTGTACGGCGGTGGCGCCGGTGGCGGCGTTGCTGCCAGCGCGCTCCAGTCTGTCGGCCGAACCTTTGACCGGCTTGACCCCTACTGGCCGGAATCGATTCGCCACAGACTTCCGCGCATCTGGGTCGACAGGCACTACCGACGCCAGCGCATGCTGTCATTGCAAACAGCGACGGATGAGTTGGACCTGCAAAACAGCATACAACGTACCAACCAGGAATTCGTGCGGTACGAGGCAGCCCTGCCTGCAGAAAAACTGCAGATGCCGGTGGTTCTGGAGCAGCGCTGCCAGGCTGACATCCTCGCCGCCAAGAAAAGCTATGCCACCTTGGCGCAATATGCTGAAGTCAGCAATCGCGCGCAAAAACTTATCTGTAACCAACAGATGTCGCGTACCGCCAACCTCATCTGCGAACGATTGATCCATGCCATCAATCTGAAGGCCAATCGTTCGCGACCATTGCTAAAGGCCGCCCTGGAGACTCGCTATCAGCTGGACTCATTGGACGATCTGCTTGACCAGGCACCGTTACTTCGGCAGTTGCGCAAAACTACCGTTGAAATACTGGACCTACGAGAGCGGCTAGCCTCGGACATGGGTGAGCTCACCCTCTGGCACCGAAACACCCAAACGCCGCGCCCCTCCAGCCACACCGATGCACGCTTCAAAACCGAACTTGCCAGTGCAAAACAAGCCCAGGCGAACAATGCCCAGAGACTTGCGGCCCTGGAGCCCGCAACCGACGAATACCGAGCGCTTCTTGCCAGTTCCAGACAGCAATTCGATAACGCAATTGAAGCATTGAAACAACACTTCCCAGCACACCAGGACTACTTGGATGACTTGAAAAGCTTCACCTCGCTGGCGCAATCGATCTCGATACTTGAACGACAGCTCGGCGATGCCTTTTTCGTGTTCTACAAATCTCCACACCTGATGATTGCCGCCCGACGCTACCAGAACACCTCGGTCGTGGCCGACTACCTGCACCGGCAACTGCGGCAGCTCGAACAAGACGTTCAGGAAATGCGCGGTACTTTGGTCAACTTGCAAGAGATTGCGACCAATGCCCAACAACGTAAAGCCATTTACGAGCAAGCCAATGCTGCCTATCGCCAGTACCAACTCAAGCTACGAAGCACTTACGCCAGCTTTCCCGAGATGTTCGATGAGCAGTACCTGAAACAACTGCATCAGAACCTGGACACGCTGATTGCCCAAACCGACAAGCAGATACGCCGTCTGCCCAATTCCGCGCCTGCCACCCACGGCAACCATAGCGGCCCACGCCTGTTCCAGACCGTGGATGAGCAATACCGGGTAGGTGATTACATCCCGCCGACCGACCAACTTCCCGGCCACATCATCACCCGGAGCGAAGAAGGCGACGCCCTGAGGGTCTACCACCCCAGTGGTGATCGTTGGCAGCGCCAACTCGCACCGGCACCCGTGCGTGCCAATGAGCTTCGTGACCTCCAAAGCACTGTTGTCGAGCTGATCGGCGGGCTGGACAATTATCGACTGCGTGTTGATGGCTATCAGCGTCAGGGCATGCTGCCAGCAGATCTTGAACACGTGATGAACACCAAGGCTGAGGAACTGGAGCATTGCGCACGACGTATCCAGCAATTGGATACGGCCGCTGCGCAACCGGCACAACTGCGCACCCAGGCAGCCGCGTTACGTCAACGAGGCGTCGAGCTGCGCATCGCCCAGATCAAACTCGGCGCCGAACCCAATGAGGGCCATCTGTTGTACTTGCTCGAACAGCAGCAGGTTGACATCGCTCGCGAGGGGGAGCGTCAATTGCTCAAAACGCGCGATTACCTGCAGGAATACGTGATCCGCGATCTGACGGCTGCGGGGCAACCCGTACTCTGGTATGCCCATTTCCATTTCAGCAAAGCGCAAACACCGTTCACCAATGCCAATGCCAAACACCTCAAGCGCGCAGCAGACCGCTACCGGGGTGCCCAGTGGCAACAAGCAAACAGTGCTGACACCGTCTGGCGTGGAGTAATTTCAGCGCAGACCGCTGAAATGCATTTTTCCCACCTGTAAACTGCAGCAACACCGGCGAGCCGTCCTGGCTCGCCGGTGTTCTCCTTACGCCAGCTCTGCCCGCAACTGCCGCGCCGCCGCCACCAGATTGACCAGCGCCGCCTCGGTTTCCGGCCAGCCACGTGTCTTCAGGCCGCAATCGGGGTTGACCCACAAACGCTCGGCGGGCACTCGTGCGGCCGCCTTGCGCATCAGCGCGACCATCTCTGCGGTATCTGGCACTCGCGGGGAGTGGATGTCATAGACGCCTGGACCGATGTCGTTGGGGTAGTCAAAGGCTTCGAAGGCCTCCAGCAGTTCCATGTCCGAACGCGAAGTCTCGATAGTGATGACATCGGCGTCCATGGCGGCGATGGCTTGAATCACATCGTTGAATTCGCTGTAGCACATGTGGGTGTGAATCTGGGTTTCGTCGCGCACGCCGCTTGCGCACAGGCGAAAAGCCTCAACCGCCCAGTCCAGGTACTCCTGCCATTGCGCCCGACGCAGCGGCAAGCCTTCGCGGAACGCGGCTTCGTCGATCTGCACGATCTTGATGCCGGCCGCTTCCAAGTCCTGCACTTCGTCGCGAATGGCCAGGGCCAGTTGCTCGGCCTGGACCTTGCGCGACACGTCTTCACGGGGGAACGACCACATCAGCATGGTCACCGGGCCCGTCAGCATGCCTTTCATGACCTTGCTGGTCAGCCTCTGGGCATATTCGATCCACGCCACAGTCATGGCCTGCGGGCGGCTCAGGTCGCCGTAGATGATCGCAGGTTTGACGCAGCGCGAACCGTAGCTCTGGACCCAGCCAAAACGGGTGAAGGCATAGCCGTCCAGTTGCTCGGCAAAGTACTCGACCATGTCGTTGCGCTCAGCCTCGCCGTGCACCAGAACGTCCAGACCAAGGCGCTCCTGCACCTGCACGGCATGGCGGATCTCGCTGTGCATGGCGTCGGTGTAGTCGTTGGCCGACAGCTTGCCCTGCTTGTAGGCCTGGCGCGCCAGGCGGATCGCCGAGGTCTGCGGGAACGAGCCAATGGTGGTGGTCGGAAAGGCCGGCAGTTGCAGGCGCTGGCGCTGAGCCTCGATACGTTGGGCAAAGGCTGACTGGCGCTGGCTGTCGGCAGCGGTAACCGCAGCCAGGCGGGCCTGAACCTGCGGCTTGTGAATGCGTGGCGACTCGGTACGGCTCTTCTGTACGATGCGGCTGTGGCTCAGGGCGTTCTGCACCGCCGGTAGGTGCGGGGTATCCAGAGCCTTGGCCAGCACGGCGATTTCTTCGCACTTCTGCACGGCAAAGGCCAGCCAGCTTTTCAGTTCGGCGTCGAGTTTGTCTTCACGGCCCAGGTCCACCGGGCTGTGCAGCAGCGAGCAGGAGCCGGCGACCCACAGGTTGGCTCCAAAGCGTTGCTGGGCCTGTTGCAGCTGTTCCAGTGCCTGGTCCAGGTCGCAGCGCCAGACGTTGCGGCCGTTGACCACACCCAGCGACAGCACTTTGTAGCTCGGCAGGCGATCGAGCACCGCTGGCAGTTGCTCCGCGGCGCGCACCAGGTCGATGTGCAGGCCATCCACCGGCAGGCCGACGGCCAGGCCCAGGTTGTCTTCCAGGCCGCTGAAGTAGGTCGCGACCAGCTTCTTGAGTGGTGAGTACTGGAGGATGTGGTAGGCACGCTCGAAGGCGTTCTTCCATGCCTGCGGCAGGTCCAGGCCAAGGATCGGCTCGTCGATCTGTACCCATTCCACGCCTTGGCGCGACAGGCGGCTGAGGATTTCGCCATAGACCGGCAGCAGGCGCTCCAGCAGGTCAAGCTTGTCGAACTCGCCGCCCTTGGCCTTGCCCAGCCACAGGTAGGTCAGCGGACCGATCAGCACCGGTTTGACCGCGTGGCCCAGGGCCCGGGCTTCGGCGACTTCGTCGAACAGCTGATCCCAACTGAGGACAAAGCGCTGGTCGGCACTGAACTCCGGGACCAGGTAGTGATAGTTGGTATCGAACCACTTGGTCAGCTCCTGGGCATACTGGGTTTGCCCATGGGCGCCGCCACAGCAGGTGCTGGCGCCGCGGGCCATGGCAAACAGGGTATCAAGGGTCGGCAGGCCATCACTGCCCAAGGCACTGGCAAAACGCTCGGGGATGGCACCGAAGGCCAGCGAATGGCTCAGTACCTGGTCGTACCAGGCAAAATCGCCCACCGGCAGCAGCTCGATCCCGGCGTCTTTTTGCATCTGCCAGTGACGGGCGCGCAGTTCGCGGCCAACGGCTTCAAGGCCGGCCTGATCGAGATCGCCTTTCCAGTAGGCCTCTTGGGCTTTTTTCAGTTCGCGGTCAGCGCCGATGCGTGGGAAACCAAGGTTGTGGGCCAGTGCCATGAGAAAACGTCCTCCCTGTAAAAGATGACGCTATTGTCGACAGCCAGACCAACATGAGACAAACTCAATAAATTCGTGTTCATCTCAAAATTTACTCATGGAGCCCTGCGGTGCTGGAAATTCGCCACCTGAAAACCCTGCATGCCCTGCGCGAAGCCGACAGCCTGGTGGAGGCTGCCGAGCGTCTGCACCTGACCCAATCGGCACTGTCCCATCAGTTCAAGGAGCTGGAGGAGCGCCTGGGCATGCAGCTGTTCATGCGCAAGACCAAGCCGATCCGCTTCACCAGTGCCGGCCTGCGCCTGCTGCAACTGGCCGATGCCACCTTGCCGCTGCTGCGTGGCGCCGAGCGCGACATCGCCCGCCTGGCCGGTGGTACTGCCGGGCGCCTGCACATGGCGATCGAATGCCACAGCTGCTTCCAGTGGCTGATGCCGACCATCGACCAGTTCCGCAACGCCTGGCCGGAAGTCGAACTCGACCTGGCTTCGGGTTTTGCCTTTGCCCCGCTGCCAGCGCTGGCCCGTGGCGACCTTGACCTGGTAGTGACCTCCGATCCACTGGAACTCAGCGGCATCACTTACGTGCCGCTGTTCACCTACGAAGCGATGCTCGCCGTGGCCAACCAGCATCCGCTGGCGCACAAACCGTACATGGTGCCCGAAGACCTGGCCAGCGAAACCCTGATCACCTACCCGGTGGAGCGCGACCGCCTGGATATCTTCACCCGTTTCCTCGAGCCGGCCGATGTGGAGCCTGCGCACGTGCGCACAGCAGAGCTGACGGTGATGATGATGCAACTGGTCGCCAGCGGTCGCGGCGTGTGCGGCATGCCGCACTGGGCCCTGCACGAGTACAGCTCGCGTGGGTATGTGAAGGCCAAGCGCCTGGGCGAGAAAGGCCTGTTTGCCACGCTGTACGCGGCGGTGCGCACCGATATGCTTGATGCGCCCTACATGCGCGACTTTTTGCTGACCGCCAAGGACACCTCGTTCTCCACCCTCGACGGTGTCAGCGCGGTACGCTAAGCCTTACACGACCCGGCGTTGCTCCTGCACCAGGCGCAATGCCAGGCCGGCGAGGACGAAGCCCATCACGTAGCGCTGCAGCATCAGCCACAGCGGATAGCGCACGAACCAACCGGCAATGCCGGCGGCGAACAGGGCGATCAGCAGGTTGACCGAGAAGCTCACGGCGATCTGGGTCAGACCCAAGGCCAGGCTTTGAGCCAGCACCGAGCCGTTTTCCGGCGAGACGAACTGCGGCAGTACCGAGAGGTAGAACACCGCCACCTTGGGGTTGAGTACGCTGGTCAGAAAGCCCATGAGCACCAGCTTTTGCGGCGAGTCCGGTGCCAGCTCGCGCGGCTCGAACGGCGAACGGGCACCGGGCTTGACCGCCTGCCAGGCCAGCCACAGCAGGTAACCGGCACCGGCCCACTTGAGCAGGTCGTAAGCCAGCGGTACGGCCATGAACAAGGCCGTCAGGCCAATGGCTGCGGCCGTCATGTGCACCAGAAAGCCACCGACCACGCCCAGCAACGACGTTACCCCGGCCATGCGGCCCTGGCAGATCGAGCGGGAAATCAGGTAGATCATGTTCGGCCCCGGGGTCAGGACCATCAGCAGCGCAGCACCAATAAACAGCAGCCATTCATGGGTAGGGATCATCGGCATTCCTTTGCAAGTGCGATCAGGCGGGGGTGGTAGTTAACTGCCGATACAGGGGCAGAATCAAGTCCCGTGTCAGCGGCGCCAGCTCCAGGGTCAGTTGCTTGCGGGCCGAGACCCACACCACTTCTTCGATTTCCGCTGCAGGCTCGACCGGCATGGCAGTGTGTACTTTGAAAATCTCGGCCTGGACGACAAACCCCGGCTCGTTGGCAGCCGGGGCGCTGAACTGGCCGAGAAACTCGGCGTCCTGTGCCTCGATCGACAGACCCAGCTCTTCGAACAGCTCACGGGCCAGGGCGCTAACCGGCTGCTCGTCGGCCTCGATCTTGCCGCCAGGCTGCATGAACGCCTGGGTTCCACGCTTGCGTACCAGCAGGGTACGGCCTTGCGGGTCGAGCAGAAGGGCAGCGGCGATGCGGATGGTTTTACTCATGGGATGCTCGTGAACGGGAAAGCGCGCAAGGATCACATGTTGCTGGTGGCCTTTCAATGCAGGAGCGGTCTGACGAACGCCTATTGCAAGCCCGCAACATTGGCCGCATAAACAGCCCATGAACCTCCCCGCCCTCGAGCACCCGGAACCGGACGCCTTCCACCCCGCAGTCCGTGCCTGGTTCCAGCGCCAGTTCCCGACGGTCACTGCCGCCCAGGCCCAGACCTGGCCGTTGATTCGCCGTGGCCAGTCCTTGCTGGTTGCCGCCCCCACCGGCTCAGGCAAAACCCTGACCGCTTTCCTGGCAATCCTCGATGAACTGTTCACACAGGGGGTGGCGGCCGGGCAACTGCCGGAGCAGACCCAGGTGGTCTACGTCTCGCCACTCAAGGCGCTGTCCAATGATATCCAGATCAACCTGCAGACACCGCTGGCCGGGATCAATGCGCTGCTGGCCGAGCAAGGCTTGGAACCGCTGCACATCCGCACAGCGGTACGCAGCGGCGACACCCCGCACAAAGAACGCACGGCGATGCGCCGGCAGGCGCCGCACATTCTGGTCACCACCCCCGAATCGCTGTATGTGTTGCTCGGCTCGGCGTCAGGCCGCCAGGGCCTGACCTGCGTGCACACGGTGATCGTCGATGAAATCCACGCACTGGCTGGCAACAAGCGCGGCAGTCACCTGGCCCTGAGCCTGGAGCGCCTGGAGGCACTGTGCGGGCGGCCACTGCGGCGAATTGGCCTGTCGGCCACCCAGCGCCCAGTCGAACGAGTGGCGCAGTTTCTGGTGGGTCAGGGACGCGCGTGCGCGATCGTCGATATCGGCCATGCCCGGACCCGTGACCTGGGCCTGGAAGTGCCGCCGGTGCCGCTTGGGCCAGTGATGGCCACGGATGTCTGGGGCCTGGTCTATGACCGCCTGGCAGCCCTGGCCCGCGAGCACCGCACCACCCTGGTGTTCGTCAACACCCGGCGCCTGGCCGAGCGCCTGACCCGCCATTTGAGCGAGCGCCTGGGTCATGACGCCGTGGCTGCGCACCACGGCAGCATGGCCAAGGAATACCGCCTGGACGCCGAGCAACGGCTCAAGCGCGGTGAGTTGCAGGTACTGGTGGCCACCGCCTCGCTGGAGCTGGGCATCGATATCGGTGAAGTCGAGCTGGTCTGCCAGATTGGCTCGCCCGGTTCGATTGCCGCTTTTTTGCAAAGGGTCGGGCGCTCCGGACATCAGGTCGAGGGCACGCCAAAAGGCCGGCTGTTCCCGCTGTCGCGCGATGATCTGATCGAATGCGCAGCGTTGCTCGATTGCGTGCGCCGCGGCGAGCTGGATCGCGTGCACGTGCCGGTGGCCCCGCTGGATGTCCTGGCCCAGCAGATAGTCGCCGAAGTCAGCAACCAGGAGTGGCATGAGCAGGCGTTGTTCGACTGCTTGCGCCGGGCCATGCCCTATGCCGGGCTGGAGCAGGGCCACTACCAGGCGCTGCTGCGCATGCTCGGCGAAGGTTTCAATGGCCGCCAGGGCATCCGCAGCGCCTATCTGCACCGCGACGCGGTCAACGCTACCTTGCGCGGGCGCCGTGGCGCCCAGCTGACGGCGTTGACCAGTGGCGGCACCATTCCCGATAATGCCGACTACGCGGTAATCCTCGAACCGCAAAGCCTGAACATTGGCAGCGTCAACGAAGACTTCGCGGTTGAGAGCATCGCTGGCGATATTTTCCAGCTGGGCAACGCCTCCTACCGCATCCTGCGAGTGGAAAGCGGCCGGGTACGGGTCGAGGATGCCAAGGGCCAGCCACCGAGCATCCCGTTCTGGCTCGGCGAGGCGCCGGGGCGCAGTGACGAACTGTCTGCGGGCGTGGCGCGCCTGCAAGGTGAAATCGACCGGCGCTTGAGCGCAAGCGATGGCCAGCAACACGCGCTGCTCGACTGGCTCACGGCAGAATTGGGCCTGGGCCAGGACAGCGCCGAACAGTTGCTTGAGTATCTCGCCCACACCCGTCAGGTGCTCGGCGCCCTGCCCTCGCAACAAACGCTGGTGATGGAGCGTTTTTTTGACGAGTCCGGCGGTACCCAACTGATCATCCATTCGCCGTTCGGCAGCCGTATCAACCGCGCCTGGGGCCTGGCCCTGCGCAAACGCTTTTGCCGCACTTTCAACTTCGAATTGCAGGCTGCGGCCAGCGAAGACGCCATTGTCCTGTCACTGTCGACCAGCCACAGTTTTGCGCTCGACGAAGTCTGGCGTTACCTGACCAGCAACAGCGCCGAGGCAGTGCTGATCCAGGCGTTGCTCGATGCGCCGCTGTTTGGCGTACGCTGGCGCTGGAACGCCGGCACCGCCCTGGCACTGCCGCGCTTCGTCGGCGGGCGCAAAGTGGCGCCGCAGATCCAGCGGATGAAAAGCCAAGACCTGATTGCCGCCGTGTTCCCCGACCAGATCGCCTGCCTGGAAAACCTCGCTGGCGAGCGGCAGATTCCCGATCATCCACTGGTCGAGCAAACCCTCGACGACTGCCTGCACGAAGCCATGGACAGCGAAGGCTGGCTGGCGCTGCTGCGGCGGATCGAGCAAGGTCAAATCACCCTGGTTGCCCGTGACCTGCCGGCGCCCTCGCCGCTGGCCTCGGCCATTCTCAACGCGCGCCCCTACACCTTCCTCGATGATGCACCGCTGGAAGAACGGCGTACCCAGGCCGTGCTCAATCGCCGCTGGAACGAGGCGCAGAGCGACGACGACCTTGGCGCGCTGGACCCGCAAGCCATCGCCGCAGTACAGGCCGAAGCCTGGCCGACACCGACCCGCAGCGATGAAATGCACGAAGCCTTGATGAGCCTGGCCTGTATCAGCCAGGCCGAAGCCCAGGTCAATGAAGGCTGGCAGGATTGGTTGGCGACGCTGGCCATGCAGGGCCGCGCCTGTCGACTGCAACTGGCCGGCGACCAGGCGCTGTGGTTGGCCCGCGAACGCCGGGTGCTGCTGCGTGCCTTATACCCGCAAGCGCCCCTCACACCCGAGCTTGCCGCCCTGCCCGGTTTCGATCAAGCCATGGACGCCGATGCCGCGCTGGTCGAGCTGCTGCGCGCACGTCTGAGCGGCTTCGGCCCGCTGACCTGCGAGCAGATCGCCGCGCCGTTGTTACTGCCAACCAGCGCCATCGAACAGGCCCTGGCCCGCCTGGAGGGCGAAGGCTATGTCATGCGCGGCTACTTCCAACCGGGTCAACAGGTGCTGCAATGGTGCGAGCGGCACCTGCTGGCACGCATTCATCGCTACACCATCAAACGCCTGCGTCGGGAAATCGAACCTGTCAGCCTGCAGGACTTCATGCGCTTTCTGTTCGACTGGCAGCACCTGTCAACCAACGCCCGCCTGCAAGGCCAGGCCGCACTGAGCGCGGTGCTCGATCAGTTCGAAGGGTACCCGGCAGCGGCCAGCGCCTGGGAAAGCGACCTGCTGCCCACCCGGCTCAAGGACTACAGCCCGCGCTGGCTCGACGAAGCCTGCCGCGCCGGCAAGTACGCCTGGGCGCGCCTGGCGCCGAGTGCCGCGAGCAGCACCTTGCGCAGCACGCCGCTGGTGCTGCTGCCACGGGGGCGCCTGGGCCTGTGGCAGGCTCTGGGCCCGGCACTGGAACCCGGTGAGCTGAGCCTGCGTGCCCAGCGCGTGCATGGTGTGCTGAGCGATCAGGGCGCCTCGTTCTTCGACGAGCTGCTGCATGACGCCCACCTGCTGCCCAGCGAGCTGGAAAACGCGCTACAGGAACTGGTGGCCGCCGGCTTGATCAGCGCTGACAGCTTTGCCGGCCTGCGCGCGCTGATCACCCCCGCGAACAAGCGCCAGCGGCGCGGTCGCGGGCCATTGCTCGGCGGCATGCAGGACGCCGGGCGCTGGGCCCTGCTGCGCAAGCCCGGCGCCAAGCGTGACGAAGACCTTGAACACCTTGCCCGCACCTTGCTGCGCCGCTACGGCGTAATCTGCTGGCGCTTGCTGGAACGTGAGGCCGACTGGCTGCCCAGCTGGCGCGAACTGCTGCGTTGCTACCACCGCCTGGAGGCCCACGGCGAAATCCGTGGCGGGCGCTTTATCGGCGGCCTGGCCGGCGAACAGTTCGCCCTGCCCGAGGCCGTGGCGTTGCTGCGAGAAGTGCGCCGACGCCCGCTCGATGGCAGCCTGGTAGCAATCAGTGCCTGCGATCCGCTGAACCTGGTCGGCAGCCTGCTGCCGGGCAGCAAAGTCCCCGCCGTCAGCGCTAATCGCCTACTTTATCTTGACGGTGTGCCGGTGGCGACGCTGATTGCCGGCAAGGTCCAGTACCACCCTGACGATGAACCAACACGCCAGGGCGAGTGGCGCGACCGCCTGATCCGCGATGCGGCCCTGGTCACTTGACCTGCGGTGAAGCGAAACCGGCAAAACGCTTGTTGAAGCCGGCCACCCGGCCTTCGACCTGTGTCTTGCGCTGCTGGCCGGTGTAGATCGGATGCGAAGCGCTGGACACATCCAGAGCCACATAAGGGTAGGTTTTGCCGTCGCTATGGCGGTGATTGCGGTCGGTGTCGACGGTCGAGCCGATCAGGAAGTACACGTCGGCAGCCGTGTCGTGGAACAGCACGGGGCGGTAGTCGGGGTGAATGCCGGGTTTCATGGCCAAGTCTCCTGGAAAAGTGAGTGAAGATTTATTGATACTATATAACATATCAGTTTATCGCAAATACAAATGATTTTCGATTCCTTCATGAAGCTTGCAGCCCTTGCGCGCTGCGGGCTGGCGCTGGAAACCCCAACCGGGCTAAGGTCGGGGTTTTCCAGGCCCTGAGCCTGACCGTGCCATCGCAAGGAAACCGTATGAGCCTGTCACTTCTCAGCCGCTACGCCTTCTTCGCTGCCTGTGTGCTGTTCACCCTGGCCAGCCTGCCCTTCCTCCACCACGAATGGCTGTGGCCGTTCACTCTGGTGACTGCAGTGCTCAGCCTGATTGGCCTGGGCGACCTGCTGCAGAGCCGCCACGCGGTACGCCGCAACTACCCGATCCTTGGCAACATCCGCTACCTGGTCGAAGGCATTCGCCCAGAGATTCGCCAGTACCTGCTCGAAGCCGACAGCGACGCCCTGCCATTTTCCCGGGCCCAGCGCTCACTGGTGTATGCGCGGGCCAAGAACGAAGCCTCGGACAAACCCTTCGGTACGTTGATCGACGTGTACCAGTCCGGTTTCGAGTTCATCGGCCATTCCATGCGCCCGGCGCCACTGAGTGACCCGGCAGGTTTTCGGGTCATCGTCGGCGGCCCGCAGTGCAGCCAACCCTACTCGGCGTCGGTGTTCAACATCTCGGCCATGAGCTTCGGTTCGCTCAGCGCCAATGCCATCCGCGCCCTCAACGAGGGGGCCAAGCTGGGCAACTTCGCCCATGACACCGGTGAAGGCAGCATCAGCCCCTATCACCGCGAGCACGGTGGCGACCTGACCTGGGAACTGGGCAGCGGCTATTTCGGCTGCCGCACCGCGGACGGGCGCTTCGACCCCGAGCGTTTCGCCGAACAGGCGCGCACCCCACAGGTGCGCATGATCGAAATCAAGATGAGCCAAGGCGCCAAACCCGGCCACGGCGGCATCCTGCCCAAGCACAAAGTCACCCGCGAAATTGCCGAGACCCGCGGCGTGATGATGGGCGAAGACTGCATCTCGCCGTCACGTCACAGCGCCTTCTCCACGCCGATCGAAATGATGCAGTTCATCGCCCAACTGCGTGAGCTGTCTGGCGGTAAACCGGTGGGCTTCAAATTCTGCCTCGGCCACCCCTGGGAATTCATGGGCATTGCCAAGGCCATGCTCGAGACCGGCATCCTCCCCGACTTCATCGTCGTCGACGGCAAGGAAGGTGGCACGGGTGCAGCGCCCGTGGAGTTCACCGACCATATCGGCGTGCCGCTGCGTGAAGGCCTGCTGTTCGTGCACAACACCCTGGTGGGCCTGAACCTGCGCGACAAGATCAAGCTCGGCGCCAGCGGCAAGATCGTCAGCGCCTTCGACATCGCCAGCGTGCTGGCCATCGGCGCCGACTGGGCCAACTCGGCGCGCGGCTTCATGTTCGCCATCGGCTGTATCCAGTCGCAGAGCTGCCACACCAACAAATGCCCGACCGGCGTCGCCACCCAGGACCCGCTGCGCCAGCGTGCCCTGGTGGTGCCCGACAAAGCCCGGCGAGTGCTCAACTTCCACCACAACACCCTCAAGGCCCTGGCCGAAATGCTCGCCGCCGCCGGCCTCGAACACCCTTCGCAACTGCAGGCCAAGCACCTGGTGCGGCGCATTTCTGCCACCGAGATCAAGCTGTTCTCGCAGATGCATGTGTTCCTCAAGCCGGGTGAGCTGCTCAGCGGCGAGGTCAATGGCGAGTTCTATTCACGGATGTG